>JBATNV010000001.1:0-1910 GCA_049290495.1 Gammaproteobacteria bacterium
CGTCGGCGCCACACGTCTGCTCGGACAGCCGCGCGCCGCGGGGCTCGTCAACGCTGCCTTGCGCCGCTACCAGCGCGAAGCCACATCGATACTTGCACGCGTCATGGAATCAGGGGAGGCGCGCTACACGCATCCGGCCTGGCTGATCAGGCAACTGCAGCAGGACTGGCCAGACTGCTGGGCAGAGGTACTCGAGGCCAACCAGCAGCAGCCGCCACTGTGGCTACGCGTCAACGGCATGCGCAGCACCGTCAGCA
Organism: Gammaproteobacteria bacterium; assembly: GCA_049290495.1. Classification (GTDB taxonomy): domain Bacteria; phylum Pseudomonadota; class Gammaproteobacteria; order Steroidobacterales; genus SHZI01. The sequence goes on from JBATNV010000001.1 coordinate 258, forward strand.
ACTATGCGGCGCTGCTGCAGGCTGAAGGTCTCGCGACCTCGACACTGCCGGGCGTAGCCCACGCCATCAAACCGGAGACAGCCGTGGCAGCCGGCAGACTGCCAGGCTTTGCCGCGGGACTGGTCAGCGTGCAGGACGCTGCCTCACAGCTCGCAGTACCTCTGCTTGATCCACAGCCGGGCATGCGCGTGCTGGATGCCTGCGCCGCGCCCGGTGGCAAATCCACTCATCTGCTGGAATACACCGGGGGCACCATCGAACTGACCGCACTCGATCTGTCAGCAGAACGTTTGCGCCTGGTGGAAAGCAATCTGCAACGACTCGGACTGACTGCACAACTCATCGCCGGCGATGCGACGGAACCGGAGCACTGGTGGAATGGTCAGCAGTTCGACCGGATTCTCATCGACGCGCCCTGCTCGGCCACCGGTGTGATCCGCCGGCACCCGGATATCAAGTTCCTGCGCCGCGCTGCCGATCTACCGGCACTGGCTACGCGACAGTGCCTGTTGCTTGAGAGACTCTTGCCTCTGTTGCGCCCGGGCGGGCGACTCCTCTACAGCACCTGCTCACTGCTCCATGCCGAGAACAGCGCAGTGGTCAGCCGATTTCTCGCTGCTCATTCTGAAGTCTGCGAGCTTCCGCTGCCGGACGATCTGCCGGGTGCTGCGGGTAGCACTGGTCCCGGCCGCCAGCTCCTGCCAGGCACCGCAGATACCGATGGCTTCTACTATGCTTTAATGACTGTCGCGCCCGACTGATGCAGTCTGGCTGTCTCCGGCTCCGATCTGAAACCTGAACAGTGCAGCACTAAATGCAATTCCTTCCATATCCGGCACCGCCGGCAAGAAGCCAGGGCGTATGTCACTGGCCACTGCGCACGCTAATGGCGACGATACTGGTTGTGTGGGGCATCTTTCTCACGCCAGCGGTTCTCGCCCAGGAAACTGACATCGTCATCCGCGATGTCCGGACTGAACTCAGGGACAAGGTCTGGTACCTGTCTGCGCGTATCGACTACCAGCTAAACCGGCAGATGCTCGATGCCCTGCAGAATGGCATCCGTCTGACCTTCAGCCTGCAGGTTGAGATCAACAAGATCAGGAGCTGGCTACCCAATAGTGAAGTGAAGGCCCTGCACGAGGATTACGAGCTTTCGTGGCAACCGCTGTCACGCGGCTACCTGGTACGCAACATCAGCACTGATGAACAGACCGCCCACACCACGCTGTTTGCCGCCCTCCACGAGCTGGGCACGATTTCGGACCTGGCGCTCGTTGACTCCAGCATGCTTGAGCCCGATGAGCGCTACGAAGTCAGCTTGCGTACTTTGCTTGACCAGCAGCATCTCCCGGGCCCCTTGCGCATACTGGCATTCTGGAGCGATGACTTCAGTCTGGAAAGCGACTGGCATCAATGGCCACTCGAAGAGTAATCCGTACCGCCGGTTTGCTCATTGCTACAGCGGCGATACTGCTGGGCGTCACGGCTCTGCTGCTGCTGGCGCAGTCCGGACCCAGCCTGCAGGGCTTCAGCCAGCGCCACCTGGTCATCATCGGCGTAAATATCAGCGCGGCACTCCTGCTGCTGGTGCTGATCGCGGGCAATCTCGTACAACTCATACGCGACTACCGGCGGCGTGCGCCGGGTTCG
>JBATNV010000002.1:0-7137 GCA_049290495.1 Gammaproteobacteria bacterium
CGCACGTGATTGAAGCCGAGCCGGTTGACCGCATTGTTCAGGCTGGCAACCGGGGAACCGGATGGATTCATGGCTGCAGAGTTCGCCATTTGCATGAGCCTGGCACTCAGCACGGGCTCGGAGCCGATGATGTTGACGATATCCTTGATGGTGGTCCGGTCGCTGATCAGCGCAATCTGCAGACGACGCACGACATCCGGAAAGGCCGGCAGGTCGAGTTCCGGCCGGAGATTTGCCGCGAGTTGCTGCACAAACTGGAAAGCCGTGGAATTGACTGCCATGCCGGTCGCCCTGTATCCCAAACCCCGCGCCAGTATGGGCAGACGGACACGGCAATGGCATGAACACCGTCGCGTTTTTGTGCTGCCGGTTCAGGACGGCAGAACGACCAGCAGCAGCAGGGGCAGCGTGGCAAAGGACACCAGCGTCGAAATTACGATGGCTCCGGCAATCTCATCGGGGTGCCGGTCGTAGCGGGCAGCCAGAAGATAGTTGAAGACCGCGACCGGCATCGCACTCTCGATGAGCACCACACCTCGCTCGGTCCCCTCAAGCCCGAAGAGCCACACTAGTGCCAGCCCAACGCTGAGACCCAATCCGAGCCGCGACAGCGCCAGTGCTGCAGCGATCGGCAGGCGCTTCACTTCGAAACTGCCAAGCGCATAACCGAGCGCGACCAGCATCAGCGGGATCGCCATGCCAGCCAGCAACTGCACCGTATTGCCGAGCCATACGGGTAGTGCCGTTTCGGTAGCCAGCAACCCGATACTCAAAACAGCCGCATAGTTCACCGGCGTGGTCAGCAGCGTGCGCCAGACTGGTTTACGCCCCTGAAACAACGGTCCGACCAGAAACTGCGAGACCGACCCGACCAGATAAAAGCCGATCGCAAGGCCGAGTCCTTTGGGACCAAAGGCAAACAGGCACAGCGGCAACCCTAGGTTGCCGGCATTGCCGAAAGCCACAGGTGGCAGGTAGCTGCGCAGTGGCTGGCCCAGCAAGCGTAGAACGACAGTGCCCACCAAGGCGCAAATGATAAGCCCCAGCAGCGCATAGCCGATCATCGACATGAACAGCGGCACGTCGTCACCAAGGCCGGAAGTGCCCTGCAGGATCAGGCATGGCACGCCTACATTCATAACGATGCCGGTCACGAACTCGCGGTCGAAGGGCAAAGCGAGTCGCGCCCAGCCATAGCCGAGCAGGGCGACGATGAACACCGGGGCGAGGATCGGGATCAGCTGACTGTACATCGGGGCGGTATGCTAGCAGGGCTGATTGGTTCGTCCGAATGGCGATACCTCCATATCAGTGTTAAATCAGTGATAACTTTGAAAGAACCCGTATATGAAGAATAAGACTCTAACAATCAATGTCTTGGATGGGCACAAACTGGGCGGCTACCTGGCCTGCCCGGAAGGAACGCCTAAAGGCGGCATCGTCGTCCTGCAGGAGATTTTTGGCGTCACCGGCCATATCCGCCAAGTAACGGACGGCTTCGCGGAACAGGGTTACCTGGCTCTTGCCCCCGCCCTTTTTGACCGGCTGGAAAGCGGCGTCGAACTGGAATATTCAGACTTCGGGCCGGCTATCAAGCTGATGCAGAAACTCAAACTCGACGAGGTGGTGCAGGACGTGAGTGCCGCGGTGGCAACCCTGCGGCGCGAGCTCGCCGCGATCACTGGCGCTGGCAACAAGATCGGTGCAACCGGTTACTGCTGGGGCGGCTCGATTGCCGACCTCGCCGCCTGCCGTACCGATATCAATGCAGCGGTGTCCTATTACGGCCGGGCCACGGTCGGCTGGCTGAATGAACAACCGCGTTGCCCCGTGCTCTATCACTTCGGCGCACTGGACCCACTGATTCCCCCGGAGCTTGTCCAGCAGATCACCGCTGGGCGGCCTGGGCAGACGGTGCATATTTACCCCGGGGCGGGTCATGGCTTTAACTGCAACGACCGGCATGAATTCCATGCCGCGAGTTCTGAACTTGCGCTGAAGCGCACGCTCGAATTCTTTAATCGCCACCTGGGTTGAACAGCACCCCTGACCGGAGGCCTCCGATGTCTGATCCGTTGAAGCCAAAATCTGCAAGCGGTCTGGACCGCCGCCAGGTGCTTTCAGCCGCGGCAAGCCTCGCCGCCACGCTCGGCATCAGCAGCGCCGTATCTCCGGCGCTTGCTGCCACAAAGCCAAAGCCTAAACAGCTCACCGGACCGTTTGACAGCTTTCGCGACTACATCAATGCGCTGGATGAACGCGGCCTCTTGCTGCGCGTGCAACGCGTCGATGAAGACCAGTACGAACTCGCCGCACTCACCTATCGCCTGATCGACGAGTTTGGCTGGTACAACGCGCCGGCGGTGCTCGTCGAAGAAATCAAGCAGGATGGTCGCTGGATGAAGGGCCCCGTCCTCACCAATCACCAGGGTCACTGGGATACCGAGGCGATCATCTTTGGCAAGGACCCCGTGCCGGGCGACGGGCCTGCCACTTATCGCGAAGTATTTAATTATCTCTACGGCATCATCGAGTCCGGCAACGGCAAACTCCCGCAGATTCCGACCAGGCCGGTACCGCGGACCAGTGCGCCGGTCAAGGAAATCGTGCTCCGTGGGGATGAGATCAATCTGCTCGACTTCGCCTTCATCAAGTCCAATCCGGGTGATTCCGCGCGTTACGTGAATACCGGTTCAGTGTTTACCGAGGACCAGGATCTCGGCATGAACTTCGGCACCTACCGTTGTGAGATCAAGGGACCGCGACACCTCGGCGTGAATTGCGAGGACGGGCAGACCGGCTGGAAGATGTTCATGAAGAAGATCGAGCGTGGGGAGAAGACCTGCCCGGTGTCGATCGTGATCGGCCAGGATCCGATCTCATGGTTCATCAGTTCTTCGCTTATTTCCAAGGGCGGTGCCGACGAACTCGCCATCGCCGGCGGTCTGCGTGGCCGCACAGTTGATGTCATCAAGTCAGAAACCAATGACATGCTGATTCCCGCCAACGCGGAAATGGTGATCGAAGGCGAGGTGTTGCTGGACCAGATGGAGCCTGAAGGCCCCTTTGGCGAGATGTACGGCTATCTCGGCCTCAAGAAAGAAAAGAACTTCGTCATGAATGTCACTTGCGTGACCTCAAGAAAGAATCCCTGGATACTCAACCAGTTTACCGGGGCGACGCGGGGCTTCTGTACCGCGCCGCTTGAGGCCTTTTCGTTTTACAGGCTGAAAAAGTTGATTCCGAATGCGGTCGCCTTTCATTCGCCGGTCGAATGGACCGGCATCGGCTTTCTCAGCATCGACAAGACAGCACCGGGCCAGGCACTGGAAATCGGCAAGAAGCTGGTGACAGTCGTACCCATCACGAAAGCACTGATCGTCGTCGACAAGGATATCGATATCCTCAATCGCGCCGAAGTCATGCAGGCTGTCGGTGCGCGCTGGCAGCCGTTTCCGGCCACAGAAATCATCAAGGAAGCGCGCGGCATGCCGCTCGACCCGAGCGCACCGAAGCGGCCCATGAGCAGCAAGATCGTCATCGATGCGACCCGGCAGTGGCCGGAGGAAGGCGGGCCCAATGTTTATCCGGAGCGCAATCGTGACCTGCTGAACAAGCTGGCGCCCGAGGCGGCGAAGCTGGTGGACGCGCGCTGGGACGAATATATGCGCGGCTGGAAGCGGAGCTGCTAGCGGCGTGGCTTTAGCCACGATCCCCTAACTGTTGATCGCGGCTGAAGCCGCTCCTACTCGTCGATGACGGTATTGGCGAGTATGCCAATACCGTCGATTTCAACTTCGACCCGGTCGCCCGCCTTCAGCCAGCGCGGCGGCCTGCGCGCAAAGCCCACGCCGCTCGGCGTACCGGTGGCGATGATGTCGCCGGGATTGAGCTGACAAAACCCCGAACAGTAGGCAACGATCTGCGGCACTTTGAAACACAGGTCGCTGAACGTCGTCGACTGCAGGACTTCTGCATTCACCCGCGTCTGCAGCCTGAGCTGCGACAGGTCGGGAAGCTCGTCGGCGGTCACCAGCCACGGCCCGCAACTGCCACTGGCGGGAAAGTTCTTGCCGGGTCCGAACTGCGTAGTGTGGTTCTGCCAGTCGCGCACAGACCCATCCAGAAAGCAGCTATAGCCGGCGATGTAATCCAGCGCCTCGGCCTCATTGAGGTAGCGCGCCGTACGGCCGATCACCACCGCCAGCTCACCTTCATAGTCATATTCAGTCGAGATGCGCGGCCGAAGCACCGGCTGTCCATGGCCAACCATCGTGTCGTTGAAGCGCGTGAACAGCGAGGGATAAGCGGGCCGCTTGCGGCCCATCTCGTGTATGTGTTCGAGGTAGTTCATGCCAACACAGATAATGCGGGCCGGATCGGGGATCGGCATCGAGAAAGCCAGGGTGTTGATATCCAGCGGTGCAGATCCTTTCACCGCGGCCGCCAGCTCGCTGAGTGCGCCGGCCGCCAATACCGATTTCAGGTCCGGGTATCGTGCGCGGAATGCGGGCGACGCAGGCTGGACACCAGCATCCGTGGCCACGCCATAGGCCGGCTGCTGTTGAAAAGTGAAACTGGCGATGCGCATATCGGCGATTCTCTGCTCGATCTGTGAATTCAGGCGCGCCGTACCGGACGGCGAAACACCCGGTTAGTATAAGGACAGAAATCTCCGGGGGTCTGCACATGATCCGGCTTGCCGATACCAGACTGCTGCGTACCGCCGCCTATGTGAACGGTACCTGGATCCCTGCGCAGAGCAGCGGCACCTTCGAAGTGCACAATCCCGCCAACGGCGAACTGCTGGGCAGCGTCCCCGACTGCGGTGAGGCTGAAACCCGCATCGCGATCGAAGCAGCCGCTGCCGCTTTGCCAGCCTGGCGCGGGCGTACGGCAGCGGAACGCGCCGCGCTGCTGCGTCGCCTGCATGCACTGATACTCGCCAACCAGGAAGATCTCGCGATCCTGATGACCGCCGAACAGGGCAAGCCACTCGCAGAAGCGCGCGGCGAAATTGCCTATGCCGCGGCCTTCGTCGAGTGGTTTGCCGAGGAGGCACGGCGCATTTATGGCGATGTAATTCCCGGGCACGCACAAGACCGGCGCATCGTCGTCATCAAGCAACCCGTCGGCGTGGTGGCTGCGATCACGCCGTGGAATTTCCCCTCGGCAATGCTGGCTCGTAAGCTCGCGCCGGCACTTGCCGCCGGCTGCACTATCGTCTGCAAGCCCGCACACCAGACGCCGTTCTCGGCGCTGGCACTGGCGGAGCTGAGCCAGCGGGCCGGCATTCCCGCCGGCGTCATCAACGTGCTGACCGGCTCGGCACGGGCCATCGGCGCTGAACTCACCGCCAATCCACTGGTACGCAAACTGACCTTCACCGGCTCTACGGCCGTCGGAAAAATTCTCCTGGGACAGTGCGCCTCGACCGTCAAGAAAGTCTCGATGGAACTGGGCGGCAACGCACCCTTTATCGTCTTCGATGATGCGGACATTGATGCAGCGGTGGCCGGTGCGATTGTCAGCAAATACCGGAACACAGGACAGACCTGTGTCTGCGCCAACCGGTTTCTGGTGCAGAAGGGTATTTATGACGACTTCGCCGCGAAGCTCGCTGCAGCCGTTGGCAAGCTGCGGATCGGTGACGGCCTTGCAGGAGAAACCGACCAGGGGCCACTCATCGATGCGAATGCGCTACAGAAAGTCCGCGAGCACATCGCCGATGCGGTCGCCAAGGGCGCACAGATATTGATCGGCGGAAAAGCCCACGCACTGGGCGGCACTTTCTTCGAGCCCACTGTGCTTGGCAATGTCACCACGGATATGCAGCTCGCGCGCGAAGAAACCTTTGGCCCGGTCGCGCCGCTGTTCAGCTTTAGCACTGAAGCCGAGGCGATTTGCATGGCCAACGATACCGAATTCGGTCTCGCGGCCTACGTCTATACGCGCGATCTGGGCCGAAGCTGGCGGGTGCCGGAGGCGCTGGAATACGGCATGGTCGGTCTCAACACCGGGCTCATCTCGACCGAAGTCGCGCCTTTTGGCGGCATCAAGGAATCAGGCATGGGGCGCGAAGGTTCACGCTATGGCCTGGATGACTACCTGGAGACCAAATACCTGTGCATCGCCGGCGTGGACCCGGCGTAGCGGCCACCGCCAACATAGCTGGGGGTGCGCCCCAGCCGGGGTAGCCCCTGTTCCTTGGGCAGAGGGCTGGCTGTTCCGCCAGCGTCAGGGAGTCAGGGCTGGCTGCGCTTGCTGTTGAGCCAGGAAACCAGCGGCTTCCACTGCTCCCAGTCCGGCCAGGCCAGATACTCCGGCAGCTCGTGGATACCAAGGCCACGCGTGTAGGCACGCACATAGTTTTGTGCTTCGCGCAGATTGGTGACATAGGGCATCTTCAAGGTGCCGAGATACTCGTCGAGGTCCTGTGAAATCAGCGTGTTATCACGGACCCGGTTACCCACCACGGCCAGCTTTACTTCCTTGCGCTCGACCTTGCCGACCTCCAGCAGGGCATCGATGAACTTGCTGGTGGCAAGGATATCGATGGTCGAAGGCAATACCGGTACGACGACCGTCTCGGCATGCCGGACCAGCTCGGTAAGCTGTTTGCCGTAGCACCCGGCCGGCGCATCGATGATGGCCAGGTCGGCATTGCGCGGTACGGATTTGAAGCCATCCTCGAAGCCGGCGACCCCGGTAACCTTTGGGCGGTTGTCCGGGCGTCGTGCAATCCAGTCGAGACTTGAACCCTGACGGTCATAGTCGACAAGGGCAACGTTCTCACCACGGCCTGCGTAATAGGCAGCGAGGCTGGTGGCGATGGTGCTTTTTCCGCTACCACCCTTGGAATTCAGGACCATGATGTGACGCATGATTCGGCTTTCCTTGTTTTTATTCGTTATTTTTTGTCCTGTATCGGACAAATGCCGGCTTACCATAACGGCCGATTTAACAAAAGTCTACGGCGACGCTTGCCCGTTATACTTCTGTCTGTTTACGCACTCCCTGGATTGATCACGCCATGCGCGTTCCGTTCACAAAAATGCACGGGCTCGGGAACGACTTCGTCCTGGTTCGCGGCGATGGGCTCGCGCTGCCCTCCGCCGATCGTATCCGCGCGCTCGC
>JBATNV010000003.1:0-1859 GCA_049290495.1 Gammaproteobacteria bacterium
CAACCGGAGCGGCCTCAACCGCCTTGCTGCCCAGCGCGACGCTGAAGCCGGCATTGACCAGCACATCGCCCAGGTTGCTTTCAGACGCATCCTGCCAGCGGTACAGGACCTCCGTACGCAGGGAGACGCGGTCACCCCACAAGCGAGTCAGCACACCGGCACCACCCTGCAGCTGCAGGTCGTCGTGGTCTCGACTGCCATCCTTGATGTCAGTGTTGACGATGCCGGCACCAGCCAGCAGGTACGGCGCAAACAACCCGCTGCGGTTATAGATATTCATCAGGCTCAGGTTGACTGCAGTCTGGTCCTGATCGGGATTCGAGGACGGATCACCGTCCAGGTTCAACTTCTGCAGATCAAACTCAACGTTAAAGTGCTCAGAAAGGGAATAGCCGAAGCCGAGTGTACCGCCGGCCACATCGTTATCGACCAGGCGGTCGTTGTCGGCATCGATATAAGTACCGAGGGCCTTTACATAGACACGCCCTACATCTTCGGCAGCCTGGACGCACGGCAGCGCCAGAACCAGCATCAAAGCAGTTGAACCCAGCACAGTTTTAGTGCTTTGCATCATCTCACCTCTCTAAATGGGTGTTTTAAAAAAATCACAAATGCCCCGACGCTGGACACGCTCTAACTATACGTAATTAAACGAAGAATGCCAACTGCAGCACACTAACTGTTGCATAGGAGCAACAAATCGTCGTCCGGGATTTAACTATTTCTGGTCGGGACGTGACAGGGTTCAACGTCAAGGCCAGCGCGAATTCCTATCCTCACCCCAGTTTTGGCCTCGGGGATTGGGAAACCGTCATGCAGGAATCTGGCACCCACCAGCATGGCTTTACGCTGGGCGAAACCCTCACCGCTCTCGCGGTACTGGGAATCAGCCTGTCGCTGGCCGTCCCTGGTCTTCAAAGCCTGGCACGCGACAATGCCCGCACCACTGCCGTGAATCAGCTGGTCGCGACCATGCATATGGCACGCAGCGAAGCGATCACACGCAACCAGCCAATCGCCGTATGTCCGAGCAATAACCTGCGCAATTGCGCAGAGACCAGCTGGGAATCGGGCTGGATCCGCTTCGTAGACAGCAACCGCAATCAGACTATCGACGCAGACGAACTGATACTTGGCGTCTCGCCAACGGTACCTGGCTTTGTCATCAATTCTGAAGTGTTCAGTCGTGCATTCAGCTACGAACCCTCGGGACGCGTGGTGGCCGCTGACAGCCAGCAACATGCGGGCGAATTCATTTTCTGTGCCACGAGTGCCGATGAGTCGGCCCAGGTGGTGATTGTTAACCCGGTTGGTGAACCGGCGCTGTCACCGCGACTCGCCAACGGCGGCACGCCAGATTGCACGAATATTTGAAGCGGCTGACTTGCTTCCCGTTGCCGCACAGCTGGCACTGCGGTCGCACTGGTTTCAACCCGGTCTATATCCGCAATATCCTGGTACTTGCTAGTATCGGCGCGGGGAAAGCTTGCGGACTCATTTAATCGGCTGTTGAGTTTTATTCGCGTCAGGGGGACATATGCACAAGCCCGTTTTTTCTGCCATTCGTCGTGGCATTTTTCTAACGCTATCGGTCGCCAGCCTGACCATCAGTGTCGGCCATGCAGAAGATGAAATCGTCGTCACGGGTTCACGCATCCGCCTCGACGATTTTGTTGCAACCAGCCCGATATCGACGTTGAGCTCGGATGTCATCCAGGCAAGTGGCACGACCAACATCGAACAGCTGCTGAATACGCTGCCACAGGTTGTGCCGGGCCTGTCCGCAACCTCAAATAATCCCGGTGATGGCACTGCAACCGTTGATTTGCGCGGGCTCGGAACAACCAGGACCCTCGTCC
>JBATNV010000004.1:0-2372 GCA_049290495.1 Gammaproteobacteria bacterium
CATCGATTGTGACATCTGCGCATGGTACTCAAGCTGGGGACTGGCCGGCGACGTACTGGCAAATCTCGTGGACGACCGAAGCCACCTTGCGGTTATCGGTATCGATGACGAAATGTGCGATCTCACGAAACTGCGGCTCACGGATCACCATCAGCTGTGTGAGGATTTCGCGCGGGTTGCCATTTTTTAGCAGCGGGCGCCCCCGGCCACCCCCGGTGCGCTTGAGCTGCTGGTCGACACCGGTATGCAGGTAGACCACGAGGCCACGCTCATGCAACCTGGCCCGGCTTTCCGGGTTCTGTGCAGACCCGCCGCCGGTGGCCAGTACGATCCCCTGGCGCTGTGTTACCTCGTCGATCACCCGGCATTCGCGCTCGCGAAAGCCTGCCTCCCCTTCGCGTTCAAAAATAAAGGGGATATCCACGCCGCTGCGCGCCTGGATCAGGTGGTCGCTATCGATGAATTCGCGACCCAGCGCATGGGCCAGCCGTTTACCAACGGCCGACTTGCCAGAGCCCATCGGGCCGACGAGAAAAATGCTGGTGTCAGGCTGCATGTGCCATAAAAAAAAAGACCCGTTCGCAGTTTATGCGAACGGGTCTTATATGGCTCGGTCTATCAGGGGGTCAGTTGTACGAAATAGATCGTCTGCAGCCCGCTGGGCACCGTAACGGTCAGTGTTAGTTGCCCGGCACCGGCGGTGACATTGAAGCTGTACAGAGATGGGCCGTCTACAGATGTACAGGGCACCGTGTATGACTTTGGATTACCCAGCGTGATGCCGGTGCTCACCTCCGCCTTGATGGTCGTACCAGACGGCAGCGGCTGGTCACGGGCGTCACCGATCGTGAAAATAACGTTTCCACCTCCAGCGTGCACCGAAGGTGGGCCGCCATAGTTATTGCCGCCGGTACTGTCGGAGATCTTTGCGGTACTGCCCGACATGATAATGACGTTACTGGCACTGACATTCAGCTTCTGGACAGGACTGCAACCACCCGCCGGGCTGCCCGGGCCCACACAGAGCAGTCCATTGAACTGACCGTCTCCAGGAGAGTGTAACCCGTCCCGATTAAAGTCCATGAAGAACTCACCGAGATCGTAACTGCGATTCTCATTGTCGTCGCGGTACGCTTCAGCCAGATCGGTCCAGGTATCGTTGCCGTCGAAAATACCGTTACTGTTAATGTCAACAAAGGTCTCTTCGCCGATGGCGGTGGCAAGAATCGTGCTGCGTCCGTTGGTCGGACGTGGCATGGAGCTCGTCCATGTTACGGAACAGAGGCCCGATTGGGTTCCGGTCGATGCCGTCGTGCAACTGCCAAGTATGTTGCCGCCCTCGGAATTAAACGTGACTGCAGTACCATCCGGAACGGGATTGTTATACCGGTCGGCAAGACGAGCAGTGACTTGGACCTCAGTACCGTCCAGATCGTAGCCTTCGATATTGGGACACGTCACGGCCAGAGAAACGCTGTCGTTGTCCGGCAAGCCCGTGGTAATGACGAGTTGGCTTGATTGCGTTGCAATCCCGAGTCCAGTCAGCGTTGCCGACACCCGTACGGTTGTCGAAACGGTGCCAGACTTGACCACAGTTTGAACGCGACCATCGGCACCACTGGTCGCACTCATCGGAGTGTAGGTGATGCCGCCGACACTGGTATCAAGCGCGAAGTCTACATTCTGGCCAGCAACCGATCCGCCCGTCGCGTCTACGACACGAAACACGACTGTCGCAGTTTCTGGCAGATTAACGCCACCGGTACCCTGCAGGCCGATCTTCTGTGGGGTAGCAGATACGAACTGGATTGAACCGACTACTGCTGCAGCAACGGTAACTGAGCCGGTCGCTGACAGAGCCCGCCCGCCAACTGTCGTACTGGCGGTAATCACATCAGAACCACTGCAGCCTGTTGCGGAGTAGGTCGTGGTTGCAGAACCGGTGGCGGTACTGACTGGGGACGCTGTCGCCAGGCCTGTGGCGATGCAAGCCGACGAAAAACTGATGGTTGTATCCTGAAGATAGAGCGCGCCATCTGCTGTAACCAGCGAGACAGTCAGACTGGTGCCACCGCCCGCTGACAGGCTGGGAACTGCAACGGCAATAATGCCCTGACTGTATGCCGGCGGAATACCGCTGCCCATTGAAACGATAACGTTGCCTCCGGCCCCACCACCGCCCGGGCCACTGATGGTGCCATCACCACCACCGCCGCAGGATGCCAGCGCTGCCGATACCAGCACTACACCCAAAGAAAGCAATTTCTTCAACACAACAACTCCCTCTCACACACCCAGCGGCCCATGGCCTCGCTGCGGATGATTCCGTTCAATAAATGTTCGAGCCTTCCTTGAGTATCTTTGGTGTCACA
>JBATNV010000005.1:0-10082 GCA_049290495.1 Gammaproteobacteria bacterium
GGACCGTCCCGTCATCAGTTGCGGCCCGATGTTACCGCACGGTAACATCGGCGCCCATGCGATCACCCCAGTCGGTCAAAAGCACACCACCCAGCAGCCGTAGCACTACCGAGGACGCCCTCCTCGATGCGCTCGAGACGGTCCTGGAGCGCGACGGCTTGCGACAGCTCAGCGTGAATGCGGTGGTCGAAGCTGCTGGCGTCGGCAAGCCGCTTCTGTACCGTTACTTCGGCGACCTGCAGGGGCTCGTTCAGGCCTGGGGCAAGCGGCGCGGATTCTGGGCGGAGGTCGCCGATACGGGTCCACCCAGTCGCCACAAAGCAGATGAGCAAAGCTTCAGGCAGCAGATCTCCGATGAACTGGTTGCCGGCGCAGAACATCTGCGCGCACATCCGGTGACGCTCGAGTTTCTCGCCGAGGAGCTGACCGCGACATCCGACCTCTCTGCCGCCTTTGCCGAAGCACGCGACGACTGTCGCCGGCCATTTCTGGAAACCATGCTGGGCGACCCGCGTTATCTGCGTCGGGATAATCGCCGCGTAATCGTCATTATCCATGCCGCGCTGACCTATCTCGCCATGCGTTCGCGGCGTTCACCAAACTTCATGGGCCTGCGTCTTGATACGGAGGCAGGATGGCGCGACGTGCTCGACATGGCGCGCGAACTGTCCCGGCTGCCGGGCAAACAAGGGTCTTAAATATGCCGGGCCAATCCCGTGTTTCGCCGAAACAAATGCTCGCGTGGCTGGCAGCAGGATTTCTGACGGTCTTTCTCTTGCCGGCGTATAGCCAGGTGAACAACAAGGCCTACGCAGACTACTTCCTGGTCGGCCAGTTTGGTGAGGTGTGCACCATGTGCGACGTGATGGTGCTCTGTGAGGCAGGCGAGGCGCCGCCTGCACACCAGTCTGTCCCGGCCGACGGCAGCTTCACGCTCTACCACATACAACCGCGCAGCTTCTGGTCGCAGGTCGGAACCATCTGGGAGTGGTTCATCGCCAATTTCAGCTCAAGGCAGCTCGAAAGCGGCCACCGGCGGCCGGTCACGATCTACACGGTTAACGAGGGCGCATGGGCACCGGCAGTTGCCGGTGAGCTGCACATCGCCCTTGACCCGCCGCTCCTCGCCACGTCCGACGGACGTGAGATTGAGCGCATCCACCGGCGCTGGAGCCAGGCCACACCGCCCGCGCCGCTCGGCTGGTGCCAGCGCATGCCGCTCTGGGACGCGCTGGGCGTGATCGACAAGCACAGTACCGGAGGCAACGCACAATGAGCGCTGCAATTGATACGGGGCAAAGCGTCTGGACTGCAAAGCGCTGGCGGCAGCACCCGGTACGGATGGTCGGCATTGTCCTGCATCTCTTTCTGCGCGAGCTCTACGGGCTGTTCTGGATTGCCGCCGGCGTTAACAAGCTCCGCAAGGACTGGATGACCACCGATGTCCTCAAGCAGATTTTCGAGGATCGCCTGACAGAGCTGCATCCGGCCAGTCTGCAGGTGATGTTTCTGCAGGACATTGCGATCCCGCTGTACAAGCTCGTCGCCGTATTTGTCACGGTCAGCGAACTCTATGTGGGCGTCGCGCTGCTGCTCGGCCTGACCACGCGCTGGGCCGCGGCCATCGCGCTGGTCAATCTGCTCGGCTTCTCGGCCGGTGGATACTACGACGCTTCCCTGATCCCGTTCTTTGCACTCAGCATCATGATGATGAGCTGGCCCTCGGGGCGCTGGATGGGGCTTGATCGTCGGTTGTCACGCAAATACCCGGGCTCACGCTGGTTCTGATCGTCGCTAGTCCAGATGACCGATCGCCTCGACTGAGGCATGCCCGTCGACAATACGCGCAGGCCGCTGGCTATCGGGCCGGTTCACCGCGAGCAGGCCGCGGATACCGTAGGCGCGCGCTGCATTGAGCACAGCTGCGCTGTCATCGATGAACAGGGTTTGCTGCGGATCGAAGCCCAGGCGCTCCTGTGCAGCAGACCAGAACGCCTGCCCTTCCTTGGGTACGCCGAACTCATGCGAGGATACGAAGGTGTCGATGTAGCGGCCAAGCCCGGCGACGCTCTTTTTCATACCCAGCGCGTCGCCATGTGCATTGGTAACTACGGCGACATGCTTGCCACTGGCACGCAGCCGGGCCAGAAACTCCTTCGCACCAGGCAGGAAACGCACGCGATGGCTGCTGGCATCCTTGAGCGCACGCAGGTCCAGCGACAGTTCAGCCGACCAGTAGTCAAGACAATACCACTCGAGCCGGCCCTGCATACTGGCAAAACGCTGAAACAAATCCGGCACAATTTCTTCCGGCGACGAGCCGAGATTGCGCGCCAGGCAACGCGGCACCAGTTCCTGCCAAAAGTAGTTGTCGTAGGCAAGATCGAGGATCGTGCCATCCATATCGAGCAGGATCGTGTCGAAGCTTCGCCAGTCGTGCATGCAAATGTTCCGGCTGATGTCGGCCGCAGGGTTGCTCCGGCCGGGTCCGGATTGTACCGTCCGCGCCCATGACAAAAGAACTGCAAACCCTGCTGCCCCATGTACAGGCCATCGCACAGGCTGCCGGCCGTGAAATCAGCCGGATCTATGCCACTGCCTTTGCTGTGGAAACCAAGGCCGATAACTCGCCGCTGACCGCCGCTGACCGCGCAGCACACGACACCATTGCGGAAGGGCTCGCGGCGCTGACGCCGGGCATCCCGCTCTGGTCGGAGGAATCCGTCACCATCCCCTGGGAAACACGTCGGCGCTGGACCGAGTTCTGGTTGGTAGACCCGCTGGACGGAACCCGCGAATTCATCAAGCGCAACGGCGAATTCACGGTGAACATCGCGCTGGTCAGCGGCCACAGTGCCGTACTCGGCGTGGTGCATGCACCCGTGCCGGGTCGCGATTACTGCGGATATGCGGGCGGCCCTGCATCGCGGACCGATCCGGATGAGCAACCGCACGAGATCAAGGTACGTCAGCCGGCCAATCCGCCGGTTCGCGTGGCCGGGAGTCGCTCACACCGTGGTGCGAGTCTCGACAGCTTTCTCGAACAACTGGGTGCACATGAGTTCGTGCCAATGGGCAGCTCGCTGAAGTTCTGCCTGGTGGCCGAGGGCAGCGCGGATATCTACCCGCGGCTCGGTCCAACCTCTGAGTGGGATACGGCAGCGTCCCAGGCCGTCGTCGAAGCGGCAGGCGGCAGCGTTGTAGGTCTCGATGGCCAGCCGCTCCGTTACAACACACGACCAGAAGTACTGAACCCGCATTTCCTCGCGTGCGGCGATCCGGACCGCAACTGGCTCGCACTTCTGCACTCCCGGTGAATGGTGCGCAGCTGCTAAACTGGCACCACCATGAGCGACGATGACAACATCAATACGAAGGTCTTCAGTGACCTCTGGCGGCTGAAGGAGTTGCGCGTCGCACACCGCGACCTCGACGCGGCGATCGCCGCCCTCGACCGCTTTGCAGCTGAGGACCAGCTGCGCATCCGCCGACTGAAGAAAGAGAAGCTGCGCCTCAAGGATCTCATCACGCGGCTCGAAAGCGCGCGGATTCCCGACCTCAACGCCTGAAGGCAAGCGGGCTAAAAACCCACAGCGACGCCGTACACAAGGCTGCTGCCGTCGGCAAATCTTACAGAGGGGACTGGCCCGTAATCTATTGTTTAATATGTGTTTTATGCCGGTAGCGTGACGCGCCTCACCTGATCTCCAGGGTCTCGCGTCGCCCTGCTATACAAATCACTTGTGGAAGAACCCGCAGCACCCCACACACGCTCGCCAGCAGCAGTGCCGCAGACCGCTTTCGTGTGATGAGAGTCTCAGTAAAACGGCTATTTTCCGGATTCTGTCAAGTCGACGGGCACTCTGCGCGAGGCTGGCACGTTTGCTGCAATTACTTCAGCGAGGACCCCGCTGAACGATCACAGAGAAAGCACAGCAGCCCACACCCCAAAAACCCAAGCCCAAAACCCAATGATCGAACAGCAACCTCGTAAACAAGAAGAAGAAAAACAAAAACCATAAAAATAGCGACAACGCACCATCCCAAGCCCAATCTTGCCGCCCCTTGCCCAGGGGCGGCTTTTTTTTCTCATCTCTGCGCTCGGAGATAAGCAAGGCGACTTACGGCTACCGCCACCAGCCTTCCCGCGGCACCCAAGACACCTGTGCCTCCGGATGTCTCGGCCGCTGTATCAAGTGCTATGCTGGATCCGCTACGCTGGATCCGCTACGCAGTTCCTGTGGCAGCTATGGAGAACAAAAATGCACGCGGTCGCCAAGAAGGTTTCTTTTCCGTTCGCAACGCTTTGCCTGCTGGCGGCGGTCGCCATGCCAGCGTCTGCGGCAAGCATCCTGGGTCTCTATAACACCGGCGTCCTGAATGACGGAACCACGGCCGCCTCGGGCAGCACCGATCTGCACTACACGCTATTCGTTAGCCCGGACGCCAACTTTCCCGGGCCTTCAGCAATAGTCGCAGACCCGATCGCGGGCGGTTACTGGCTGTCGAACAGCTCAACTTCAAGGTGGATCGGACCGGCGCAGAACCAGGGCTATCCGACTGGGGCAGCGAATCACGCAGCGGGGGATTACACCTATCGACTGGCATTCGATCTGACGGGACTCGATCCGGTCACTGCACAATTAACGGGTTCCTGGGCAGCCGACAACGCCGGCACTGCCCTATTGCTGAATGGCGTGACTACCGGCTACACCACGCCGAGTTACAGCACTCTCACCGCATTCGCGCTCTCCAGCGGATTTGTCGCCGGAATCAACACGCTTGATTTCGTCGTCAACGAGTACGCTTCAAGTGGCGCCAATCCCACCGGCCTCCGGGTGGACGGCCTGACAGGTACTGCATCTGCCGTGCCAGCGCCCGCAGCCGGATGGCTGCTCGGCACCGCGCTCGCAGGACTGATCGGGCGGCGTTCGTGTCGGAAAGTCAGCTGAGCAGTTAAGAATTTGGAGCTGACAGAAACCCCGCTTCGGCGGGGTTTCTGTTTTCGACCTGCGCCGACTTTGCGATACCAAGCGTGATCGCCAACATCAGCGGCGCACGTGTATCCTGCAGCGATGCACTGGCTGGTCGCAGACATAGGCGGAACCAATACCCGTTGCGCGGTGGCAAGTACCGGCGGCGTTCTGCAGTACACAGAAAGTTTTCGTAACCGGGATTTTCCAGGGCTCGACCGCCTGCTCGGCGCTTATCTCGGCATGCTGCCGCCAGCCGAGCGACCGGACGAAGCTGTACTGGCCATCGCTGCCCCGATCCAGGGCGACGAAGTCCGGATGATCAATATCAACTGGAGTTTCTCGGTCACTGCACTGGCACGCGCGCTGTCACTGCGTCGTGTCACGCCACTCAACGACTTTGCAGCCCAGGCCTATGCGTTGCCGGTGCTCGGTCCCGCCGACCTGTTGCAGATCGGCGGCGGCAAGGAAGTGCTCGGCGCGCCGAAAGTGGTACTTGGTCCCGGCACAGGGCTTGGTGCAGCAGGACTCGTACAAATCGGCGGACGCTGGCATGCCATCACCGGTGAGGGCGGCCACGTCACGATGGCACCGGGTGACGAGCGCGAAGCGCGGATCATTGCGCTGGGTCGCGAACGTTTTGGTCACTGCTCTGCCGAGCGGCTGATCTCCGGAGCCGGCCTCGCCTTTCTGTATATGGCATTGCACGGCGGTGAAGCGTTGACGCCGGCTGAAGTCGGTGCACGGATTGTGGCTGGCGAAACGGCAGCACTCGAGGCGCTGGAAGTGTTTTTTCAACTGCTCGCCACGGTTGCCAGCGATCTCGCACTGACCTTTGCCGCTTTCGGCGGCGTCTACATCGGTGGCGGCATCACGCCACGCTACCTCGATCAGCTTAAAACTTCGGGCTTCCGTTCGCGCTTCGAGGACAAAGGCCGTTACCGCGCGTTTCTCGGCGACATCCCCACATGGGTCATTACCGCCGATCAGCCCGCACTGCGCGGACTCGCAGCCTTTGCCGAAGCCGATAGCCGGAGCTAGTCATCTGCCTCGGGGAGATCAGGCATAGGCCCCCACAACAATTCATCAAGGCGCGGTGTCCAGCGGCAGACGCGCATATCCACCCGCCCTGCGTTGACCACGATGCCCTCGGCGCGCAGCCGACCGATCTGGGTACGGTAGCCAGGACTCGAGGCCGGTATGGCGATGCGGCCGTTCACGGCAATCACCCGATGCCACGGCAGACCCAGTGCCGCAGGCGCGTGACCAAGCGCACGGGCTACCTGTCGGGCGCCGCGCGGCAGTCCCGCCAGTGCGGCGATCTGCCCATAACTGGCAACCCGTCCGCGCGGAATGGCCGCAATCACTCTCCAGATCGCCTGCACTCGCGTTGGTCGCGCGACATCTGGCCGCTGCAGCGGCATGGCGCTTCAGGCCAGACGTCTCTGCATCGTATCGGTAGCGCCGGGTGAGCCCGGCAACTTCGCGATGATGGGTTTGGTGTCTGGGCGCACCCCGCGCCACAGATAAAAAGACTCTGCCGCCTGCTCGACCAGCATGCCCCAGCCCTGGCTGACACGGCCGGCACCGTGTTCACGGGCCCAGCTTGCAAAAGGCGTGTCGTGCATCGAGTAGGACAGGTCGTAGCACAGCGTTTCAGGCCCGAGTATCGACGGCGGGAACGGCGGCAGCTCGCCATGCAGTCCCGCTGAAGTCGCATTGATGACCAGGTCAAAGCGCTGCCCGCCGAGTTCCTGGAACTGACAGGCGAGAATCCGGCCCAGCAGCCGAAAATCCCGCGCCAGATCGCGCGCCTTGTCGGGTGTCCGATTGGCAATGACGATGTCGCGCGGTTTGGTCTCGAAGAGCGCAGGCACGATGCCGCGTGTAGCGCCACCCGCCCCGAGTATCAGTATCCGCGTACCCGCAAGCCGCAGGCGCAGGTTCTGGCGCAAGTCGTTCACCAGTCCTGCGCCGTCGGTGTTATCACCTTCGATCGCGCCATCGGCATGCATGGCCAGGGTATTCACCGCACCGGCCAGCTCCGCCCGCGAGGTCAGCCGGGAAGCGACCCGCGCAACCGCTGTCTTGTGGGGCACCGTAACGTTGAGACCACGGACACCCTCGGCAAACAGCTGGCGAACCCGCTCGACCAAATCGTCCGGAGCGATATTCCAGGCCTCGTAACTGATGTCCTGTCCGGTCGCTTCAGCAAACAGCCGGTGGATCACCGGCGACTTGCTGTGCGCGATCGGATGGCCGATGACCCCGTAGCGGTCGGTCATGATCGTTCCCCCTGAGAACTTGTCGTCGATAGTCTGCTATCTTTTTCCATAATGCTGCTCGACGTCGAGGAATACCAGACACGAGCGTTCGGCGCGCGCGATCCGACGCCCACCAGTCGGGCACGCGCAGCGCGCGGCGGGTAGCAAGTGGTGACTGCCACGCTATAGTCATCGGCATCCTGAAACGACTCACATCAAGACCCTGGAGCGCAGGCAATGACAGACAAGACAGTTGATCTGGGTGAGATTCGTGGCGACTGGGATTTTCATTCCCACTACGCCGCAAATGCCATGGAGCAAACCCTCAAGCGGGTTAACAAGCTCTGGCGCAGCCTGAAACGCGCGGCACCGGCAGCCGGCCAGGTGCCGGTCAGTGGTCCGCTCATGGATGAGTTCATCGAGGCCTGCAGCCAGACGCGCGCACTGTGCGATGATTTTCCGCTGCTCGAAGAAGCC
Source organism: Gammaproteobacteria bacterium (assembly GCA_049290495.1). Lineage (GTDB taxonomy): Bacteria > Pseudomonadota > Gammaproteobacteria > Steroidobacterales > SHZI01. The sequence goes on from JBATNV010000005.1 coordinate 7,715, forward strand.
CGCCCGCTGAAGCGGCCGCGTAAGAAGAAGAGCAAGGCACGCAAGTAACTGCAGGGCGAAGGGAGAACGGAATGCGTCCTCATGTAGAACTGATCCAGGAAGCCGATCTCGTCTGGCACCCGGCCGAACTCACCCGTGGCACCGGCAAGGCGCGGCAGCGAAACCTCTCCTACGACGAAGAGAACGGTGGCGCTTCAACGCGCGTGGTTTTCGATACCGCCTGGAGCCGGCCGGCTGGCTACCACCACGGCGACGTCGAGTGGTACGTGATGTCCGGGCAGATAAAGCTGGGCGCGCGCGTACTCGGCAAGGGTGCCTACTTCCGCGCACCGGCCGGGCTGTGCATCCCGGCGGTACAGGTCGCCGCGGGCACCGATGTACTGATCTTCCGCGAATTCGGCGACTGGGGCTTTTCAGTATCTGCCAAAAATCGCAGCCGCTTCGTGGCGCGCGGCGGGAACACCGCCTCTGAGGAACAGGGTGAACTGGTCATCGCGGACACCAACCGCATGGAATGGATGCCGAATGCCTACGAAGGCGATACGCAACGCTTTCTGAAGCTCAAGCTGCTCTATCACGATCCCGCTCCGCCGGGACAGAACGACAAGGGCTTTGTCACCATGATGGCGTGGGCACCGCCTGGCTGGTCGGACGACCGCATGGTGCATCACCCGGTCTTCGAAGAGGCCTACAGCCTCGACGGGCATCTGGCCTACAACTTTGGTACGCTCAGTGTCGGCACCTATTTCTTCAGGCCGGCGCGGGTCAAGCATGGCCACTTCACAGCCGGCGAAGAGCGCGGCTGGACGGGCTTCTTCCGCCTGGACGGCTCGCTGATCAACTGGATCACAGTCAACGAACGTATTGTCGTGGAGGGTAATGCGATCAACTACGATCCGAAATCGAAGTACGAGGCCCCGGTGATTGCCGGCATCCCGGTACGCTCACGTTCTACCGGTCCATGGGATTTCGACGGCCAATAGAGCCTGGTCCTGATACCTCATGCGCATCGACGTCATTCTTGAGGCCAACAATCCACCCGAAACCATACTGAAACTCGGCCGCCTGGCCGAGGAGCAGGGTCTGGGCGGCGTCTGGGTATCGAACATGACCGATGCCCGCGATCCCTTCATCAACTTCGTGCCGCTGGCAATGCAGACAGAACGCATTCGCCTCGGCCCTATCGCTGTCAGCCCCTTTGAACTGCATCCGCTGAAGATGGCCAGTTCACTGATGACACTCAACGAAGTGGCGAAAGGCCGCGCGCAGATCGTAGTGGGCGCTGGCGGCGGGACCGCCACGGCCATGGGTGCAAAACGGGTACGAGTGGTGCGCGCCGTGCGGGAATGCGTGGAGATCCTCAAGGCGGCCGCCGCTGGCAAGCCGGTCAGGTACCAGGGCGAGATCTATGAGATCAAGTGGTACAACCCGGCCTGGGTGCACAGTCCGCCACCTGCGATCTACGTCGGTGCCGGTGGCCCGCAGATGCTTCGTGCGGCAGCACGCTACGCGGACGGCATCATGGTCAGCGATTTCGTCGTCGGGCAGGTACGCAAGGCACGAGCGATCATCGATGCTTCCCTTGTCGAGGCCGGCCGCGATACCAGGACCTTCCCGATGAACAATTTCTGGGCCTGGCATGTGAAGGAAAGCCAGGAAGAAGCTGAGCGCGAAGCACGCACCTGGCTTACCGTACGCGGCACGCTCTATCCGCCACACATCGACGAAGTGCTGGATCCGGACGAGGCGGCCATCGTCAACCGCAACATCAACAACTTCATCCGCGCCTACAACAAGAAGAGCGACGTCATCGAAGGTGTACCGGACTCGATCCTCCACAAGCTCACGCAGCGCTGCACCTCAGCCTGTGCGCTCAGGGACCTGGATCAGGAAATCGATCGCCTGCGCCAGTTTCAGGCTGCCGGCCTGACCGAGATTGCGCTGCGTATCTATGCGAACCCGGCTGAAACGATCAGGATTCTCGGCGAACGGGTGGTGCCGGCACTGCGGCACTGACTTCGCTGCTTACGGAGCCCGGCGCGCAACATCTGTGTTGGCCGGCTTCGATGCGATATGCACCAGCGCATAGCCTGAGAACACGATCTGGGGAACGGCCATGCCGATGATCTGGCCCTCCAGCGGTGAGGGCAGATCGAAGCGTTCGTCAGTGAAGGGATCAAAAATGCGCGCGATAAAATCGCCCTTGCGCACACTGGCACCGAGTTTTCGTACCGGATAAAACACCCCGCCGTTCCCGACCGGCACGCGCACCCAGTGCGCCTTGCTGAAAATACGCTCGTCAGGTGTCGGCACAGACGCCTGACCGCTACTCATGCCCAACCCGATCATCACGTTGCGAACGCCCTGC
>JBATNV010000006.1:0-5139 GCA_049290495.1 Gammaproteobacteria bacterium
CAGAGGCGAATCTTCGAACATTTTGCCCAGCAGTTGATGTGGGAGAATTTTCCGGTCATCACCAGACAGCGGATTGACATCGCTCGACTGCCAATCGTCTTTGAGCACCCACTTTCCGCGAACGTTATATACCCAGGGATTACCTGATAACGGACCACCCTCCGGCACCTGCGACTTGAGCTTGAACCTCTGCATGGCAGCGACGACACGTGCATACCCGGCGCCTATGTATTGTCCGCCGCCCTCCGGACGGCCGGGGACCTTCACCATGGTCTTGACCCTGCCGCCAATGCTCTCGCGACCTTCAAGCACCTTTACGGACAGACCTTGCTCTTGCAATATCAGCGCCGCATTCAGGCCCGATAGCCCGGCACCCACGATAATCACATCAAGCGGCCGATTCGCCGCAGCGAACAAGGGGCGCGGCAAAGCGCCAGCAGCCACACCACCGATGGCGCCACCGAGTAATGCCAGCGCGGTCCGACGATCGATAGTTGTCATTGCACACCCCATTTTTTCATTTGACGACCCAATAGACGCCATGAACAGGCGTTCGCGGGCCCGACACTTGAAATGCTCTAATGATTTACTTATAGATCATTTCATTTTCGAACACAAGTGGACCGGTTAAATCGACTGCCTCTCTGGTCCACGATATCTGCGCGTCAACGGCAAGGCCGCTTCACACCGTATCGTCCCGCTATGACCAGACAGCAATCGCTGGAGCCCGCTATAGCTCGCGTTCAAATACAATACGGTTCATCCAGATGCCATAAGGACAGATGTGTGCTTAATGACAACGCATTGCAGCCCTTGAGTACTGACTTCCGCCTGAGCCAGGAACGAGGAACCTCGGGCCCGATGCCGCTTTACCATCAACTTTATCTGACGCTAAAGTTCGCTATCCGTAATGGCACGATTCCGGCAAGTTCGCTCTTGCCTGGCGAACTGACGTTGGCGGCAATGTTTAACGTGTCTCGCGTTACCGTAAAGCGCGCCCTGGACGAACTGGCAGGCGAGAAGCTCGTCACGCGGTCCCGAGGCAGAGGGACAATCGTTTCCTCAACAATATCAGCCCACCCCTGGCGGGTTACCTTGGCAGGAAGATTCGACAATCTCGCTCAGATTGAGGAGAAGATTATTGGACAGATCATATCTGTTGAAAAAGCTGCGCCAGGTGCCGACATCCGGAAGCTTCTGTCACTCGACATGGATCAGAAAGTTCACAAGGTTACACGCCTGCGAACCAACAGCGCTGGCGACGCGTACGCATACCACATCAGCTATACACCAGGTATTACCAGGGGTTTTACGAAGCAGATTCTCCAGCATCGCGCGCGAATAGATGTAATTCAGGACAATGGCATCGCAATCACCGAGGTCGAGCAGATTACCAGTGCCGAGAACGCCTCTGGTCGGATCGCCTCCTGCCTCGACGTGGAGCCTGGTACCGCATTATTGATGATACGGCGCATTGCACGTAACGAGGCAGGGAGAATCGTCGATGTGATGGACAGTTGGTTCGACACACGCCGATACCAGTATGCGACGACGCTGATGCTGAGTTGAGCGTCACTGCCTGCATCGCAGTCGACAATCACCAGAATACGGGCCGACGCACCCATCGATCGCTGCAGATCGCGGAGTTTTAGCACGCTGGCACTGCAACGGAGGCAAGAGCATGAATTCACTCAGTCGACGAAAGGTGCTGATGGGACTGGGCGCTGTATCCCTGACATCTTCGCGGCTGCGAGCGGCCGCACGGCAGTGGGACGTGGTGATTATCGGCGCCGGACTATCTGGTTTGAGAACCGCCCTGGAGCTCGAGGCACAGGGGCTGTCCGTCAAGGTTCTGGAGGCAAGGAACCGCGTCGGTGGTCGACTGTATACGTTTGATGATTTGCCGGGCGCACCAGAAGCCGGTGGCAATGTCATCGGCGGCTTTTATGCACGGGTACAGGACACGGTCACCCGCTTTGGCCTGAAGCTGGAACCGATACGCCCCCGCGAACCGGTCGAATACGATCAGACGCGCCTCAGCGAACGAGTTGCGTTTCACCTGAATGGCAAATACGTGACCACCGATGAATGGCCTGATTACAGGAATAATCCTTTCCCTCCCAGGCTGCGGGCGAAAATGCCCTGGAGCTTCACGCTCGCGGCACTGGCGCCGGACAATCCGCTCAAGGACCTGGATGAGTGGCTGCTGCCTCCAGCGCATCGCTACGATGAACCGCTGGCCGACACGCTGAAACGCGCAGGCATTTCCGATGCCGCCATCAAACTTGGCGTCGGCGAGAACCAGGTCTATGGTCGATCGCCAACCGGCGTTTCCACGCTGCACCTTTACCAGTTACTGACCTGGGCAACTCACCAGAATCTCGCCAAGCAGCTGTGGCATATCGTCGATGGTAATCAGCGCATGCCAGAAGCCATGGCTGCAGCTCTGAAGGAGCCCGTTAAACTGGTCTGCGCGGTGAATGCCATCCACGACTGCGGCGAATCTGTGGCCGTGGAAACCACCGACAGTGTCTTCGAGGCCGGGCGAATCGTGGTAACACTACCGGCACCGGCATTGCGACGGATCCGGATGACGCCTGAACCACCCGCGGCGCAGGGGCGGGGCATAGACACCCTGGCCTACAGCACGGTCACGCAAGTGCTGTTTCGCGTTGATGACGCTTATTGGGAGCAGGATGACCTGCCACCGACGCTGTGGACAGATACCGACATCGGGCAACTACTGGCCTACCCCTGGAGTCCAGGCGGCGCGACAAAGTCCGCCGCCGTCTGGTTATCCGGTGCGGATGCCATCGAGGCCGACAAGCTCTCCTCCGAAGCCCTGGTGATGCGCAGCATGGCGGTGCTGAAAACGCATCCGTCCCAAGGCCGCCAAAGCGCTTAGGCCTCTGAAGGTTTTCTCCTGGCAGAAAGAGCGCTACACGGGTGGCAGCTGGGCCTCATGGGCACCTGGCCAGATCAGCGCTTTCGCCAACAAAATCAGCCAGCGTCACGGCCGTATTCATTTTGCCGGCGAACACACCGCACGACTTGAGCGCGGCATGGAAGGCGCGATGGAGTCTGCAGACCGGGTAATACAGGAGATCCTTGAGCGCATGCTCTAAGGTTCCGAACAGCATTCATCTCGGCAGTGTGCAAAATATAAATGTGCAGTCGGCTACCGCGCTAAGGCTAATACGCTGACATCAGCTTGCCAAAACAGCCCTCGCCGCGCGCTCGCCACTTTCCAGCGCACCTTCGATCCCGGATGAAGTCTGCGCGAGATGCTCACCGGCGAAATGGAGGCGTTGGCCGGCATATTGGGCAGCCGCAGCCAGATCAGCGGCTTGCCCTGCGCCGATGTGGTGGTAGATCCCGCGCGCATACCGATCCTTCTGCCAACTGAACAGACGCAGCAACTTTAGTTTCCCCTTTGCCGATGGTCTGGCAATTTCGATCCGCCTGACGATTTCGGCGCCTGCTATGGCCGGGTCCATCGTATCGAGCTGGTCCGCGGCAGGGCCATTGATCCAGGCCTTGAGCATCGCCGGTTCATCACCCAACACAAAGATGCGCCCGATCAACGGGGCATCGCTCCACAGGGTTTCGGCAAATCCATCACTGCGCCAGAACGGCTCTGACGCAGCGATATAGGCAAACGTTGCGTGGGTGTAAGGGAGGTTTGCAATCATGCGCTTTACCGGCGACGGCAGTCCCGCGCTAATTTCTATTTCACGCAAAGCCGCAAAAGGCACCGTGCAAATGCAATGCGCCGCTGAAATCTGCCGACCGTTGACCAGGGTTATATCGATACCGCACTTCTGTGCCACGATGCCTGCGACGGGACTATCAAGCTGAACTTCGGTCTTCAGCCCTCTCGCCATTGCATCTGTCATGCGTTGCGATCCGCCACGCACAAACTGCACTGGCCCGCGCGCACCGCGAAATATGGCAAGCGTGCGAAGGACGTGAAGGGTGGAGAGCGTCGCGACAGAATAGCCGTTCAGGTTCGCATCGATCAAGGTGATTGCCTGCTCGCTTGCACCGCTGGCCTTCAAGGTTTCCAGCAATGGGACATCACAGCTGCTGAACCCGGGGTCCATCCATTGGCTCGGCGAATCGAGGTTTGGCAAACCCTCCAGCAACGAGAACAGAAGTGTGTCAGGCAACAGCGGTTTTTCTTTCCGTGCCAGCAGGTTCTGCACTGCGGCTGGCCATTGTCCGGCGGTAATCGTTGCTCCACCGATATGGTAGAGCGGGGCACCCTCGCTGCTTGTTGGGACAAAGCGCTCAACCGCAAGGCGATCAGCAATGGCGTGAAAACGAGCATAGCCGGGGCCCACCTGGATGCCACCAGCATCTGGTCGTCCTGGCAGATCGTCGAGAGTGAGCATGCGCCCACCCGCATGACCCTTGGCTTCGACAAGGGCAACCTTTAGCCCAGCCTGTTCCAGCAACATAGTGGCATTGAGCCCAGCCAGCCCCGCGCCGATCACGATGACGTCAGTCATGGTCTGGCCCCGCATTGACGCCGCGTGCGGCCGGATAAAGACGCCACTGATTTTCCGGTGACTTCAGCGCCGAGGGAACGTGCAGCCTGGTGGGTCTTCATCTGGACAGTTGACACAGGAAGAATGAACCGCGCAAGTGTTTCTTAAAACACATAACGCATCGATCAGTGTTTGCACTCCACATGGGCGGTAATCATGTCGGAACCGCCAGCGACGTTGCTCAGTATGTCGGAGTGCGCAAAGATGCCCGAGCGGTGCACCAGGGTAATGCCGGCATAGCAGTTCTTACTCGCTCGGTCGCCAAACAGAACCCTGAATGGCACATCGAGCTGCGCTTCCAGATAATTTAGAAAGTGCGCGTCGGGGCGATCGCGTTTTTCCTGTTCAATTTTCTCAATAACCGGCACAGCGCTTGCGTAGGAAAACCCGAAGCCGAAGCCATAGCGGAGAACTTCCTGATGGCTCCACGGTGAATGCAATGCTGTCATCGCCATCACGTAGGCGTCGTATTCCCAGAAATCGCTTTGGTAGCCGTTTTCAAAGTGACGGTTCAGTGACAGCTTCCCCCAGTAATCGATGTATTTGCCGTCAGATAGCAGTTTGCCCAGGGTCAGGCCACTTATATAGG
>JBATNV010000007.1:0-33911 GCA_049290495.1 Gammaproteobacteria bacterium
GAACCCAACCACAGTGAGTTCGGCGGACGAATCGAGGGCGTCTACAAGGGCATCGGCTTTTCTCTGAACGCCCTGTATTTCTACTCGCAGTTTCCGTCACTGCGCGGCGGGATTCCCACCGATGACCCGTTCACGCCAGTGGTCGAGAATGTGGCGCACCCGTATGACATCGCTTTCGACGTCGATTTTCCACGCCTGTTCATGATCGGCGGCTCGGCCGACTGGTACTGGGAAAAAGCCCGCACCTCGTTCCGCGTGGAAACGTCGTATACGACGGGTGAAGAATATGCCGACACCAGCCAGCCGGATCTGTACTCGGATTCGGATGTATTCCGCGGCGTGATCGGTTTCGACCGCCCGACCTTCATTCCCTGGCTCAACAAGGATCGCGCGTTCCTGATTTCCGCCCAGGTGTTCTATCAAAGACTTCTTGATTACAAGTCTTATAACGTGAACTCCATCGGCATCCCGGTGCCTGATGGGCCGCACTTCGGAAAAATTGGCTTCCAGGACTGGGAGGACAACATCCTGTTGACCCTGCTCATCCAGGGAAACTATTTCAACGACCGGCTCACCCCGCAGATCATTACCGCCTATGACACAGAAGCCCGTGCGGGTGCCATTGCGCCTTCGATCGAATACAAGCCGGACAACAACTGGGTGTTCAAGCTGGGCCTGAACCTGAAGTGGGCCAGTCACAACGGTGCCATCGAGGCAGATGACAACCGCACCGCCAATCCGTTCCCGCCGGCCACCTGCGCACCGAACATCGCCCTGTCGCCTGACCCGAGTCCCTGCATGACTGCATACAGCAGCCTCGGTCTGTCCGGCTTCGAGCCACTGGGCCGCTTCCGTTCAGGCCCCATCGGCACCGCCCGGAATGAAGACGAAATCCAGTTCACCATCCGCTACCAGTTTTGATTGCGAGGTTCCTGACAATGAAAAGGCTAGTAATACTTGGTGCCGCTGTAGCCGGCCTTACGGGCATCGCAGCACATGCGGACGTGTCTGATGCGGTCATCAATAATGCGTTTGCACCGTATGCGAAGACTGTGCCCACCGCGCCCGGTTACACGCCTGGTGTGGTTATCAACTCGAAAAACGTCGATGCCCTCGAGGGCATTCTCGACCCCTTCACCTTCCGCTACATAAAGAAGGGCTGGCTGGAGCTGCCAACCACGCCGACTTTCTCCCTGCCGCAAAACCAGAACTACATCAACGCAACCCGCAAGGGTGCAGACAAGGTCAAGCTGTCGCCGGAAGGCACGCTGGTGGGTTTCGATGCCGGTCGGCCCTTCCCGCAGGAGCCCGATGCCAAGGATCCGCAGGCGGGTCTCAAGCTGATGTGGAACTTCCAGCGCTCAATCAACGCCGGCGACAGCGAGACCATCAATCCCTTCTGGTGGACCTTCCGCAACACGAAGACTGGCCAGAGCGAGCGTCAGCTGCGCTTCGACTGGCACTTCCTGAACTGGAAGCACCGCACGATCTTCGACCCGAAGCCGGATATCGAACCAAACCCGGGCCAGATTTTCCGTTCGATTTCCGCAAACGTGCTTGAGCCTTTCGATCTGGCCAATACCCAGCTCTTGATCTGGCGCTACGAAGATGATCTCAAGCGCGATGACGCCTGGCTGTATCTGGGCTTCCAGCGCCGCGTACGGCGTCTGGCAGTCGGTCAGATCACCGATGCTTTCCTCGGCACCGATGCGATGATCGAAGACTTCGAGGGCTATAACGGTCGCCTCTCCGACTACACCTGGACCTATCGTGGCACGCAGAACGTAATGATGCCTTTTGAGAAGCACAACGAGCTGCCGGATCTGGACAGCGAGCCGAAGGGCGACAAGGACGGCTTCCGCTTCGTCAAGTTCGGCGGCCAGGGCAACTGCTTCCCGCAGGTCACGTGGCAGCTGCGTAAGTCCTACATCATCGAGGGCAATCCGAAGGATCCGAACCACCCGCTCAGCAAGCGGATGATCTACATGGACTCGGAAAGTGCAACGCTGCCGATCGTGACCCAGTACGACCGCAAGGGTCAGCCGTGGAAGTACTTCCCGATCTGCAAGAGCCACTCTGACTTCCACCTGGCCAAGAACAAGGGCGTAGGTGTGGCAGTCGATGACTGCGCGCTGTTCTTCGACGAACAGGCCATGCACTGCACCACGCTGCAGTTCAAGTCCTACGTCAATCCGCAGGAGAACCCGGCCGCACTCTTCACCGTGCAGAAGATGCGTTCGACGGGACGTTAAGTCGCGTAACGACAGGGGCCCGTGATCATCCGGTCACGGGCCCTTTTTCTTTGGAGCAGAGGCCATGACCGACGAACATATCCATGCAAACCCTGTGCGCGGCCGCTTCAATTCCTGGCTGCTGGCCAAGTATGAAGAAGATTTTCACGAGGAAATGGGCGCACGAAAGCAAAAGCACATAGGCGCACTCAGCGGCACGGTGGTCGAGATCGGTGCCGGCAATGGCGTGAACTTCCGCTACTACCCGCCCGGTGTGCAGCTGATCGTCTACGAGCCCAACCCCTACATGCATGAGCGCCTGCGTCACGCTGCTGGCAAATACGGCCTGAACTGCGAACTCCGCCCGGTCAGCGCGGGCCGGCTCGACCTCGCGGACCAGTCCGTCGACGCCGTGGTCTGCACCCTGGTGCTGTGTACCGTCGAAGATCCCGGCCAGATCCTTCGCGAAGTGCGGCGGGTGCTGAAGCCCGGCGGCAAGTTCTACTTTCTGGAACACGTGGCCGCAGCACGCGGCAGCGGCTTGAGGCGGGTGCAGAATCTGTTGATGCGTCCCTGGCGCTGGCTTTTCGAAGGCTGTCACACCAATCGCGAGACGGCAGAAATGCTGGAAGCCGCGGGCTTCTCGCGTGTTGAACTGGAACAGTTCAGATCCCGGAAGATGCCGCCGGTGATCGTCCCGGTCATCTCCGGCGTAGCGTATCGGTAAAAGATAAAAGGGGTGCTAGCCTCTCTTGTGGAGAACGGGTAACGTCAACCTTTAATAAGGGCCGATGTTGCCGCAGGAGGCGACTGTGCGCAGTCTCGCCGCCGGGATTCTGATCGTCGTGATGGGTGTTGCAAGCCTTGCCTGGGCCACTGACGGCTTTCGCGCCGTACTGCTCGAGACGTCCAGACGGATCAGCATCAATGCGCAGCATCCCGCATTCCCGGATGTGTCTGTCGAAGACCAGGCGGGCAACCGACTGAACACCGCTGATTTCCGCGGGCGCTTTGTCGTTGCAACCTTCATATATACGCGTTGCGCGACCCTGTGTTCTGTGACGGGCAGCGACATCGCCTGGTTACAGAAATCAATCTACGGCAGCGGACAATCCGGCGAGCAGAAGCCCGGTGTGCAATTGCTCAGCATCAGTTTTGATGAGCGTGATGACCGGGCGGCACTGCTGGACTACGCCCACCGACATCGTGCGCAGCTGCCGGAATGGCGGGTTGTGCGTATTCCCGATCCGGCGGACCGACAACGATTCATGCGTGCCTTGGGCGTGGTCGCGATTCCGGATGGCCTGGGCGGGTTCACCCACAACGCCGCGCTCTACCTGGTCGCTCCGGATGGTCGTTTGCGCTCTGCATTCGATATCGATGCCGCGCCTGCGGTATTGACTGCCTTGTCCACAGTTCCGTGAAACGATTCAGCAGTGCCGCGCTGATATGGATCGGCCTGGCCTTGCCTTTCAGCCGGTCAGTGCTCGAAGCACATCTCGTCACACACCAGTTCCTGCAACTCGGTACGCTCGCTGCAGTCGGCTACATCATGGGAACCGTGCTGCGCCGACGGTGGGATAGCGTGATCGCAGCCTGGAACCACCTGGGAATACCCGGCCTGCTCGTGGCCTTCTTTGCACTGCTAGTCTGGCTGTTGCCACGATCGCTGGATGCCAGCCTGCTCGATTCCCGATGGGAGATCGCCAAGTTCATCAGCGTGCCCTTGCTGATCGGTCTGCCGCTGTCATTCAGCTGGCCACGCCTGAATGCCATCGGACGCGGCTTCGTGATGGCCAACTTCGCGGCGATGCTGGTAACGATGGGCGTCCTGTACATCGTCGCACCAGAGCGCCTGTGCACCAACTACCTGATCGACGCACAGCAGACCTTCGGGAGGTATGCGTTGGCCGCCGGCATCAGCCTGGCGATCAGTTATGTGCTCTATGTCGTCGCTGCGTCGCGAGCCGATTAGGTGCGGGCAACTGGATTACCGTGCTCATGCGTTCAGACAGTGGCTGTACGTTTTCGCCCCAACGCTGCGAGATACAGCAGGAATCCGAGCAGGAACAGCACTATGAAGCCGGCCGCAATCTGTGCCAGTGACTGTGCAGTAGCTGACAGTGCCTGCGCATCGATGCCCTGATAGTCCGCAAAACGACGCGGCACGCCGTCGACGCCGCCGAGATAGAACATCAGCAGAAAACCACTGCCGCCGACCACCATGGTCGTCAGCGCTGTCATCGCACGCGACTCGCGCTCCGAGCCAGTGATATAGAACGTCATGCCGAGCAGGATCAGCAGGTAGCCCAACAGGAAGTAAGTATGAAAGTGGGCCGGCACCCACAGCGTGTTGTGCAATACGGTGTTCAGGGCAATGGTCGAATCGACCACAGCCGCGAAGCCACCGATGACCCAGCCGGTGATGCCAAGGAAGAAGCTCAGCGGCACGAAGGTCCAGCGCACGCCCGAGCGATACACCTGCGCACCCACGCCGAACACCGTGACGACGGTAGCCGGCACCGCGCTGCCATACGAGAGAACCTGACCGAGATACTGCAAGCTCACTGGCTGCGCATAGTCCATATATAGGTGATGGAAGTAAGCGCCCAGAATGAACAACAGGACGAAGCTCCACGCGATCGCCACCACGCGGTTCATCTTCCACGGCCGCCCGGTGAATTTCGGCAGTAATTCGTAAATGGCGGCCACGCCCAGGTACATCGTGATATTTACGATCGTGTGACCGAACAGGAACACGACGTTTTTCAGCAGCAGTGCATCAAATTGCAGTGCGTCGTTGAACCACTTGGCGAGGTACAGCAGAAACAGCACAGCCCCAAAAACCGTCGTTATGCTGCCTGCCAACAGACTGACGACGGTAATCAGTACGATCGGCGGGATCTCGACTTTCGGGTGATCGGCCCAGAAGTACTGCCAGCCGAGCAGATTACCCGCACCATAACGCCGCGCCAGACTGCTGAGCAGCGTGAGCTGCGCGAGCAGCCAGCCGGTACCGAGCAATATCAGTGAGATGACACTGTCGCCGGTCGCCCACGCGGGCCACAGCGGATTGACGAAGGGCAGCGGATATAAAAGATACCAGCCCGGCCCGAAACGCCCGACCAGGGTACCAATCACCAGCCCCACCGCACCGAGCACGATCAGAACGTACGACGACCACATCAGGCCTGGATGCGGGTCTACATAGCGGCTCAGCAAGAACCAGACGAAAGCGAGACCGCCCATGAACATGGCGCCGGTCATGCCCAGGCCGTGCAGTGTCATGATCGCGTAGAACAGATCAGGCGTCGCCCAGCTTGCGCCTCCCTGGTTCAGACGCATGGACAATCCCAGTAGTGCCAGGACGAGGAACAGCGCCAGCGCCGTACCTATCCAGACCAGTGTTTGCGTCCGTATCTGCGGAAGAACTGACTCGTTGGTGTTCACGCGTACCTCCCGGAGCCATGGCTACTCATTCGGCGTGGATCGTCGTCATCATGAGGTGATGGGCATAGCCACAGAATTCCATGCACAGGATGTGGTACACGCCGGGCGCCGGAAACCGGTATCGCAACTGGTTCGTATAGCCGGGCATCGCCTGCACCTGGGTCAGTATGTGGCCCTGGTCATCGTAGATACCGAAGCCATGATTGACGTCACCCGAAGTGACATCAAACTCGATGAGCTTGCCGGCTGGTACGGTGAGATCCTGTGGCTCGATGCGCACACCCTCGCCAGAGATGGCGTCAAATCGCCAGGTCCACATCCAGCCTGTTGCCGCAATCCGCACGTCCGGGGTGACGGTATTGCGTGCAGAAAGGTAGGGCGCTCGCGGCAGTGTCAATGCGAGGCTTGCGAGCAGCACGAGGCCAAGCACCACGAAGTACACGAACCGTACCCGATAAATGCGGGCAATCACGCCGTCCTTTGGTAGCGCGGGTTGACTTGACCGCGCGACGAGCAGCGCGATCAATGCGACAAGCAAGACGCCTGCTAGCGTGAAGATACCTGCATTCAGCGCTGTCATTGACTACACCCGTTAAAGCGTGCGGTGACGGTACTCGAAGGCGATCTATATTCGAATTGCCGGCTATTTCAGGGAGTTGATGTATGCAACCACGTCATTAATTACTTTATCGCTGCTCAGGGTTGCCGCCATCGCACGCATCTGTGCACCAAAAATATCCTTGGGATCGTAGTTGCGGATCCCCGCTTTGTAGTTCCTGATCTGGCGCACCAGATACCAGTCTTCCTGACCCGCCAGACGCGGCCCACCGAGTTGTTCATTGCCCTCGGCATTCTGGCCATGACAGGCCGCGCACACGGCGTATTGCGCCTTGCCTGCAGCTGCGTCACCGGTGATTGTGGTTTTAACCGGTTGTGCCGGCAGGCTGGCGATCCAGGCAACCAGCTTGTCTTCGGTCGCGGCGTCAGGGATGGTCGTTGCCATCGGACGCATCTGCATCCCGTAGATATCACCGTGAGCGGTGCCGCGCTGGCCGCTCTTGAATGCCTCCAGCTGACGCTTCAGATACCAGGGCTCCTGGCCTGCCAGCATCGGTGCGTTCATCGCCACACTACCCTCGGCGTTTGGCCCGTGGCATGCGACACACACCGCATAGCTGGCCTTTCCGGCAGCAGCGTCGGCTGCATGAGTCGCAGCAGAAAGTGCCGCGAGCAGTACGCCCGCCAGCAGGATCGATCTGGTTCTGAAATCCATTACGCACCTCAATCAATCGTGAGAGCCGTAAGCCAGATTCTCTGAATAACCTGTATACGGATAAACGCGTATACGGACATATGCGTATACGCGATCAACGACCGAGCAGATGCGTGCGGGAGCGAGGATGCGCCCATTTACAAGGTGGCTACTGCAGCAGCGGACTATCGCTCAGCGCACTCAGCTCGCTGATCCGCTGTGGCTGCGAGTAGATCGTAACGCGCCCGCTGCGCACGAAGCCGGCCAGCGTCACGCCGAAGCGTTCGGCGATCTCAATCGCAAGTGAGGTGGGCGCAGAAACGGCTGCGATGATCTCGAAGCCGGCGCGAATTGCCTTGGTGATCATCTCGAGGCTGAGCCGGCTGGACAGCAACACGCCACAACCAGACAGGTCGAGGCCCTTCAGCAGACACTTGCCGATGACCTTGTCGAGCGCATTGTGGCGACCAAGATCCTCGGCAACCGCGATGATCTGTGCGTTGCGGTCGAAAACAGCCGCTGCATGCGCGCCACCGGTCTGCGTGAAGACCGTCTGCAGTTTGCGCATGGCCGACATGAGCTCATCAAACTGCGCGCTGCGCAGGCGGGCCGCATCGGGCACGGTTGCCAGTCCTGCAACCATGTTATCGACAGCTTCCCGGCCACCACACACGCCACAGGAACTGCTGAGGGTAACGTTCCGACGTCGGGGATTGACGCGGTCAGGATCGACGAGCTGTACACGGACGATGCCGGAATCGCTGGCGCAGACTTCCATCCGGCGCAAGTCACCGAGGTTGCGAATCAGGCCTTCAGTGAACAGGAACCCGGCTGTCAGCGACAGCACTTCGGGATCGTCCGTTGCCGCCAGCACGCCGTGGTCCGCACTGAAGCCCAGCACTTCGTGCAGCGAAGCCGTCGGCGTCCACATCAGCGTGAACCAGCCGATGCCCTCGACATCGATGGTGAGCATGTCTTCTTCGACGACCTGGCAGTCCTCACGCACCGGCGGCTGGCCGGCGCCCGGCAAAAAATAGGCGGGCACCAGCCGTACACCGTGATGGACCGGTGCAGCAGGCTTTTGTGTCATGGGGCGGCCGGAATCAGGGTCAGGGCCGGAAGCTCATGATCGGCTCGAACACGCCGGCCTTGAAAATCAGCAGGCGGAAAGTGTAGTAACCAAGCAGCGTACCCGCCGCCGCGATCATCGCCGCCAGCGGTACGCTGCCGGCAAACCAGAGCAGCAGGATCGGCAGCAGCAAGCCTGCACCGAACACCAGTCCGAAGAAGTATTTTGCGTAGAGCGTGCGGGTGAGCAGCTCCGCCGATTTGCGCGCACCCGGCGAGCCATTGCGTGCGGCATGCAGCAGGCTCAGCAATACGACCAAAACGCACAGGTGCAGGATCAGTGCCACCGGCACCATCAGCTGTGCCGATTCTGGTGCGGCCGCCAGCAGCAGCATCACGCCGGCGGTGGCGGAATAAGCGAGGCTCGACACGGGTATCAGGCCGCTGCTCCAGAGTGAAATCGCCGTGGAGTGCGACATCGCAAAACCCTGGTAGGTCATGACCACCAGCGCCGCAGCGCCGGCTAGCAGCTTCAGCACGCCACCGAAGCCGGGGATGTAGCCCCAGACATTGAGCAGGTGCAGGCCGCCGAAACCGGCGAAACAGACGATGCCGATCAGGCCGCGGCTGATCCATGAACGGTCCGGACGCAGGATGGCCCGCCAGGATTTTTTCGGCACACCCATATGCGAAAGATGGAAGTAAGTCTTGAGCAGTCCGGTAATCAGCAGCCCGGCCAGCATGCCCTGCGCTGATTCCAGCAGCAGCGACACAAAAAACAGCCCGGCACCCAGTTCGCCAAAGAAGAACGCACTGGCCATGGGGGTGTCCCAGTAGCGTTGCAGGCGGTATCCGAGCTTGAAACTGTCGCCGACGATGGGCAGATCATTTACAGCCATGTTGTTTCCCCTCTGCTCCCGTCCTCAATCGATGTAATACACCTTGGGCCTGGTATTTTTCTCTGGCAGCGGCGGCCGGCCGTTGCGCTCGCGGATCAGCTTGCTTGGCTTGCTGTTCGGGTCGTCAAGGTCGCCGAAGATCCGCGCGTCAGTCGGACATGTCACGACGCAGGCCGGGTCGAGGCCGGCATCGACGCGTCCGCTGCAGAAATCACACTTGGTGACCATGCCAGGCGTATAGCGCGGATAGCCCTGCTTCTCGAATGCGGTGAGCTCACCCGTACCGAACAGCCCGTCCTTGAAAGCCTCGGCCTTCAACTCGGTACGCTGGTCGTAGGGACAAGCAACCGCACAGGAACCGCAGCCTATGCATTTATCAGAATCGACCATGACGATGCCGTCCGCCCGCGTGTAGGTCGCGCCGCTCGGGCAGACCTTCTCACAGGGGGCATCTTCACAGTGATTGCAGAGCGTCGGGATGTAGACGCGGTTGACCGCCGGATAGACGCCATATTCCTCACTGAGTGTGCGCGTGAAGAACACGCCATCAGGCAGCGAGTTTTCCTGCTTGCAGCCGATCACACAAGCGTTGCAGCCGATGCAGCGCTTGAGGTCGAACACCATGCCATAGCGTGCCATCAGTGTTTTCTCCCCTTGCCTGGCTGCGCAATCTCATCCACGAGGTCATAGACCGAGCCGCCGTCCTTAAGGCCAGCCGGCCAGTCATCCAGTTTCGTAATTTTGACCTTGCACACCGTTTCCGGCTGGCCGGTCACGCCGTCGGTATTCTTGAGGTCATAAGGCAGCAGGTCGTTGAAGTGCCCGCCGGCATGTTTGACGCCACCGATCTTGCCCTTTGCGCGGGACAGCGAATTCGAGACGCCGAGCGTGTCCGGATGCCAGCCTTCCGAGATACCGATACGGCCATAAATCTTGCCGTAAGGCGAATTGACCCGCACGATATCGAGCGCCTTGAGTCCCTGTTTCTCTGCGGTCTTCGGATTCAGCATCAGCGCGATGTGTACCGGATCCCGGTAAACGATGTCCTGGATCCAGGGGTTACTCAGGCTCTCGCCGAAGTTGAGCTGAATGTCCTTGAAGAAGATGCCGTAGAGATCGTACTCGGGCGCTTCATGGTGCACCGGATCCAGACGCGCTGTCGGCAGCGGCTGGTAGTCATCCCAGGCCCACTCGTCGCGGAACGGCACCTGGGCTGCATCCATCTTTGCCCTCAGTTCATCGCGCACTTTCACCATGTCTTCGATATAGAAGTGCAGACGCATGCCCTCCCACGGCCGGTACCACTTGTCGAGGCGCCGCTCGGTCACGGCATGGCCGTGCTCGGTGTACCAGTCCAGGTCCTTGTCGTTCCAGAGCAGGCCCTTGCGGCGCGCAATCTCCTTGTCGCTGTACTTGATGCCCGGCTGGAGCTTGAGTTCCGGCTTCTGCACGAGACCCAGCGCGTAGTTCATCACCTCGTTGTAGCTGTCGAGCACACCGATCCGTTCAGCCAGCTCGGAGAAGATATCCTCCTCGCTCTTCGTATCGTAGAGTGGTTCCACCGCCGGCTGGCGCATGCACATACCTTCCGTGTGCGGCGGCTCGATCATGGTCATATTCCATGTTTCGAATACGTCGTGCGACGGCAGGATGACATCGGCCCACATCGTCGTCTCGGTCGGAATCAGGTCAGATACCGCGATGAACTTCATGCTCTTCATGAATTCGAACCACTTCTCGCGCGGGCCCTGCATGGCCCAGATCGGGTTGGAGTGGCAGACGATCATCGTGTCGGGACGGAACTCGACGCCGAACTTCTCCGGATTGAGGAAGACCTCCAGGTTCAGATGCGGCGGATGCACGCCAACCGGGAAGTAGTCCATCAGGTGAAAAGTCTGCGGCGGATACGCGAACGGCGGGACCGGGCCGAGCTGATGCGGATTTGGCTTGATCATGCCGTTCTCGCCGGGCTCGATATGGCTGTGATCGACCCACTGGTCGTCCAGCGTCACACCGATATGTCCTCCCGGCGTGTCGAGACAGCCGAGCAGGAAGTTCACCATCTTGAAAGCATGGTTGGTCTGGAAGCCGAGCTTGTGACCCTGCGCACCGCGGTAGTAGTTGTAGGCAGCAGGCCGCAGCGGCATCACGCGGCCATCGATCTCGATCTTCGCGTCAGTGGCGATGCCAGCGGCGTCGTACATCTCCTTCGCCAGTCGCCGCACAGTTGCAGGCGGTATGGTCGTAATTTTCTCCATCGCCTCGGGTGAGCAATCCGCGAGGATGTCCTTGAAGCGCTGGAAAGCGGGCTTGCAGGCCTTGCCCTCCACCGTCCACGCGCCCTCAAGCGCGAATTCGCCGATGGTCGGGTCGTCCCAGAGCTTGGCGCGGTTGTCGGCCGCATCCCAGACGTAAATCTTGCCTTCGGCGTTACGAATGAAGTAACCGTCGTCACCGACCAGATAAGGCGCGTTCGTGTCTTTGCGCAGCATCTTGTGGTCGTACCAGCCTTCATCGACCATCACATGACACATGCTCAGGGCAAACTGCCGGTCGGTGGCCGGACGTATCGGCACCCACTCCTCGGACTTGGCCGCAGAAATCGAGAAACGTGGCTCGACCGTCACACAGCGCATGCCGCGCATACGCGCATCGGCCACCCAGGCTGACTGCGCAGCGGCGTGCAGATGCGAAGAGAAGCCGTCGCCGGTGCCGTCGTTAAGCCAGAAATTGCAGTACTTGGCATCATTGGCGGCGGCAAAAGCCGAATGGATATAGCCGTTGATCGGGTGATAGGCGCCACCGCACATCGTGCCGCCGGACTGGAAGAAATTGAAATTACCGAAGGCCAGTGGCCAGACCCAGATGTTCATCTTCTGGAAGTCTTCGAGCGACGGCAGGATGCGACGCGGATCCGTCGCCAGGCAGTCCTTGAGCTTGTCCGCCACCAGCGTCAGCGCTTCATCCCAGCTGATCGGCACCCACTTCGGGTCGATGTTCGGACCTTTTTCCGGATTGGTACGCTTCAGCGGCTGCGTAAACCGGTTTGGGTCGTAATGCCGCATGATCGCGGAGTTGCCCTTCGGACAAAGCTTGCCGCGATTCGAAGGATTGGTGGGATCACCTTCAACCTTGTTGATGACGCCGTCATCGGTGACATGAATGAGATTCGTGCAAGAGTGCAGGCACATCTTGCAGGTCGAGCGCACCCAGCGGCCGGGCTTGACGGAGTTGTGTACTGCTTGTGGATTAGCGGCCATTGCGAGCCCTCGTGCATCAGCTGACGGTAGGCCGATCCGGCCAGCGGCCGGAGCGTCATGTACGCCCGATCATAGCACCAGCTTTGCAACCGACTATCCCTCCTCCGCAGCACAGAGGCCCGTTTCCGCAATGCGTCCGGACGCGCTGCTTCTGCCAAGCCAGCTGCTCGAAGCGCCGAGCCAGCCGGAGCACGTTGGGCTACATTCACTGGGTCGTGGCCCTCCAGTCCGTGCTGTTTCTGGCTGCGTTCCGGCCCAATCTGGACGTTGAACATGCAGGAAATCCAGTCGGTCTGTGTCGTCGGCGCCGGAGCCATCGGCAGCCTGTTTGCCGGGCACCTCGGCAGCGTCACGCAGATGAAGGTGCTGACGCGGCGCGAAGAACATGCTGCGCTGCTGAATGCGTGCGGCCTGAAGGTATGCGGCAAGTCCACGCTGCACACAAACATCCAGGCCGCAACCGATCCCGCAGCGCTCGGTACTGTTGACCTGCTGATCATCGCCACCAAGGCCACAGCTGTGGAAGCCAGCGCGAAACTGATCGCCGGTCATTTTCCGTCGGCCACCGTGATGACGGTGCAGAACGGCCTGGGGTGCGAGGCGGTCGTGGCCCGCCACGGCAACTGGCCGATCATTTCAGCCGTGACTTTCATGAGCGGCGTCCGTCATTCGGATACCGAAGTGGAGTACGAACTCGATACTGCAACCTGGATGGGCCCGTGGGCCGGCGGCAAGGCCAGCTATGCAGATGTGCAGCAGGTCGCCGCGTTGATAGAGCGCTCGGGCCTCAAGGCCAAGGCCTTTCCCGACCTGTTGCCGGCGCAGTGGTCAAAGCTGCTGTTCAACTCCTGCGTGAACAGCATCGGCGCACTCACCGATTTGCCGCATGTACAGACTTTTGCAAAGCGAGAGAAGCTCACTGATCTCGGCCATCTGGTTCACGCCATGATGGCCGAAGGCCAGCAGGTTGCCAGCGCACTCGGCATCGAGCTGTACCGCGACCCCTGGGCCATGAATGTCGAAGCCGTCAGTCACGGCCAGACCGGCGACGATGAATACGCCCACGTCTTCTCCATGCTTGAAGACGTCCGCGCACGTCGGTTTACGGAGGTCGACTGGCTGACCGGCGCGGTGGTGCGTGAAGCGCAGCGGCTGGGTATACCGGTCCCGATACACGAAACGCTGTACCGGCTGGTCAAGGCACGGGAATCGAGCTGGCAACGTCAGCCAGTCACTGAAATCGCACACGGGAGTCCGGCATGAAAGTCTGTATCGTCGGCTGCGGCGCCATCGGCAGCCTGTTCGCAGCGCATCTCGCCACGCTCGACGATGTCGAGGTCTGGGCCTATGACCTCGACAAGGCGCATGTCGATGCCATCAATAAGGGCGGCCTGCGGCTGTCGGGCAAGAGCACCCTCCACTCGCGGCCCAAGGCAAGCAGCGATGCAGCCGCCATTCCGCCCTGTGATTTCGGCATCGTGGCCACCAAGTCGCTGCATACCCGTCCGGCGATGGAAGCCACCGCGGCGATCTTTCGCAACGGCGCTGTCTGCTCGGTGCAGAACGGTGTCGGCAACGAGGAAATCATCGCTGAATACGCACCGCGCGTGATGCGCGGCACCACCTTTCCGGCCGGCCGCATCATCGAGCCCGGCCACGTGCAGCAGGACACTGGCGGCAAGACCTGGATCGGGCCCTTCGAGCCGAAGCCGGCCAGCATGGCTGAAGTAACCACGCTCGCCGCACAGCTCACGAAATCAGGAATGGAAACCCTGGCTATGGAAGACGCGCGCGGTGCGCAGTGGACCAAGCTGATCTTCAACGCTGCCACCAATCCGATCGGCGCGCTCACCGGACTGCCACACGGCGTGGCCTGCGATCAGCAGCGCGTGCGCGAACTCATCTCCGGCCTCGCCGCCGAAGGCGTGGCCGTAGCTAAAGCGCTTGGCATCACGCCGGACAGCGATCCGGAAAAGCTCATCGACCACGCCCGGGAAGTCGCCTACCTGCACAAGGCCAGTATGTTGCAGGACGCGCTCGCACACCGGCGCACTGAAATCGCTGCGCTGAACGGCGGCATCGTGCAGTTCGGCGAACAGACCGGCGTACCGACACCGCTGAACCGCGCCATCTGGGCGCTGATCGAGGGCATGGAGCATTCCTGGACCCGCAAGGACTGAATGGCGAGGAGCCGCATTTGATGAGCACACAGAACCAGTTTCAGCCCAGCCCGGCCGAGATCGCACGTCGCTACGCAAATACGCGCAAGGCGATGGCCGCGGCCGGCCTCGACGCGCTGATCGTCAGCGGCAGCGAATACTCCGGTTTCGAGGGTGCCGTGCGCTACATGTGCGGCTTCCATATCCTGCATCGCTACGCCTACGTCGTGGTGCCGATGAAGGGCGATCCGATCTTCGTCACACCGCGCGAAGCCACCTGGGTTGGCGATCACAGCCAGTCCTTCGTCAAGCAGGCCGCCAAGCCGCTCCACTGCGGTGAATGGCTGGCCGCACATTGCCGCGAGCAGGGCTGGAAGCGCGTCGGCGTCTATGGCCTCGAGTACATCATGTCGGTGCGCGACTACCGCGCGCTCGCCGACACGCACATCGAACTCGTTGACTTCGACGTGGCATTTGACCATTCGCGGGCGCAGAAGAGCGAGGAAGAAATGGCCTCGGTGCGCCACTCCATGGCGATCAACAAGGCCGGCGTACTGGCCGTCATCCAGGCCTACAAGGCCGGCAAGACGGAAGCCGAGTTGATGGGCGTGGCCGAGCAGACCTTTGTGGCCCAGGGCACCGCACGCAACACCATGGACATGGTGCTGATGGGTCCCAACGGCAGCCTGCGGCCGCAGATGGTTTTTGCTGACCCGCACCGCCGCGTGGCTGATACCGACGCGATGATGTACGGCCTCGAGGTGTCCGGCGAAGGCGGCCACTGGGTCGAGTTCTCGCGGCTGCTGGCGCCCAAAGGCGTCAGCGACATCACCCGTCAGCTGCTGGATGCCTATGCAGAATTTCATGAGCTGGCAAAGACGCACATGAAGGTCGGCGCATCCGCCGAAGACGTGCACCGCAAGTGCATCAAGCCCTTTGAAGGCAAGGGCTGGCGCCTCGGCCACGTCTGCGGCCACTCGATCGGCATGACCATGATCGAGCACCCGCGCATCGGCGAAGGTGCGGAATTTGCGCTGGTCGAAAACATGGTGTGCTCGATGCACCCGCACGTCATGACCGAAGACCGCAGCGCCTGCCTGTATTTCCAGGAGACTTTCAGGGTCGGCAAGGATGGTGGCGAGCCGCTGTCCGGTGTGCCGGTCAAGTACTACACGGGCGGCGAAGCCGATTTCTGAGCTACCCGATTACAACAGAACCCAGGAGCAGAACGATGAGCAACAAACAGCCGAAGGTCGGTGTGATCTTCAAATCCTACGAACCGATGTCCTCGATCCAGAAGTACGCGGCACAGACCGAAGCCTCCGGTTACAACGGCGGCTTCTGGATTGCCGAGGCCTATCACTGGTTTCGCAAGTATGGCCATGAGGCCCGTGGCTGCTTTGCGACGCTGGCTGCGGCCACGCTGGCGACGAAAAAGATCCCGATCGGTCTCGGCATCACCTCACCGTATATGCGCCACCCGACCGTGCAAGCGTCCGAGTGCGTGGGCATCGATGACCTGTCCGAAGGACGTTTCATCATGGGGCTCGGCGCCGGCAAGGTCGGTACCGAATACCTCGACCTCGACATGAAAAAGTTTTCGCCAGTCAGAACCCACCGCGAGTGCACGGAGATGATTCGCGGCATCGCCAGCGGCAAGGCCTTTGCCTACGACGGTGATCTGTTCAAGTGCGACATGCCGGCAATCGACCGCAAGGGCCGTGGGCTGCGCACCGAGATCCCGGTGTATATCGGCGCCACGGGACCGCTGATGCAGAAGCTCGCCGGTGAAATCTCCGATGGCCTGCTGCTGCCGGGGCTCACCTCACCTGGCTTCACGCGTTATGCGCGCAAGAACTGCCAGGCGGGCGCCGCCGCTGCCAATCGCACGCTCGCAGCTGACTTCCCGGTTGGTGGCGTGATCCTCGCGGCCTGCTCGAAGGACGGCAAGAAGGCCAAGGATGCGACGCGCAGCTACACCGGCACCTACATCATCAACAAGCTGCGCAACATCAAGAACGATGTGATCCTCAGCACCTCCGGCCTGCCGGACAGCACCTGGGCACCGTTCCGCAAGGCCATCGCTGACGGTACTGAAGACCGCGTCACCCATCTCGTAACCGACGCCATGCAACGGGCCTTCACCTGCATCTCCGGCACGCCTGAAGAGTGCCTGGAGATCACCCAGGAACTGGTGGATGCAGGCCTCAACCTGCCGCTGCTCGAAGTCGTCGGCGCCAACGAAGCCGACAACCTGGAAACGATCCGGCTGTTCGGTGAACAGGTGCTGGCCAAACTGAAACCGGGAGCCTGAACATGCAACTTGCAAGTTTCAAACTGGCCAACGGCGGGCGCAACACCATCGGCGCCTGGGTCGGCCACTGCTACATCGATCTGCACGCGCTGACCGGCGGGCAACTGCCGGCAGACATGCTCGCCTTCCTGCAACTCGGCGACACCGGGATGCATGCAGCGCGCGCCGCCCTGAAACAGCTCGATGCAAAGCTGGATCCGACCGCACTCGCCAAGCTGCGCGGACCCAGCGGTGATCGCTACGCCTACACGCCAGCTGAAATTGTGCTCGCCGCACCGGTGCCGCGGCCGGGCAAGATCATGCATACCTCCTGCAACTTCACAGCGCACCTGAGCGAGCTGACCACCTGGGCAGAGCCAGAGTGGCAGTCACACAACTGGAAGGATTTCCATTTCGAACATCCAACCGGCTTTCTGGAAGCGCCCTCCTCGGTGGTCGCCTCTGGCGCGAAAGTGCCCGTGCCGCACTTCACGAAGCAGCTCGACTACGAGATCGAGATCGGCATCATCATCGGCAAGCCGGCTTTCCGCGTCTCGATCGCTGATGCCATGGACTACGTCGCCGGTTACACGATTTTCAACGACCTGTCGGCACGCGACATCCAGGCGCGCGAGCATTCCAACAAGGTGATCCTGCTTGGCAAGAGCTTCAATGGCTCGTGCCCGTTCGGACCGCACCTGGTGACAACAGACGAACTCGGCGATCCGCACAAGCTTGCCATGCAGCTGAAGGTGAACGGCGTGGTGCGCCAGGATGCGAATACCTCGCAGATGCACTACAAGACTGCTGAACTCGTCTCGTGGTGGTCGAACACCACCCTGGAGCCCGGCGACATCATCACCAGCGGCAGCCCCCCGGGCGTGGCGGCCGGCATGGCCGTTCCGGAGTGGCTGAAACCTGGCGACCTGGTGGAAGCGAATATTGAGAAGCTCGGCACCCTGACCACGCACATCGTGAAGGGCGACTGAGCCG
This sequence comes from Gammaproteobacteria bacterium, assembly GCA_049290495.1. Classification (GTDB taxonomy): domain Bacteria; phylum Pseudomonadota; class Gammaproteobacteria; order Steroidobacterales; genus SHZI01. The sequence continues at coordinate 17,606 of JBATNV010000007.1, forward strand.
GTTGATCACAAGAAAACAGGGTGGTGCCAGCATGAGCAAGAAAACAGATCCGAGTCTCGTTAAGCGTGCGATCGAGCAGATCGATCGCGGCCGGCTGGTCGACCTGGTCGTGCAATTGGTGAACGTGCCAAGCCCGACCGGCAGTGAAGGTGACATGGGCCGCGCGCTGCACGAAGTCCTGCGCGGCGCAAACTTTCGCTCCACCCTGCAGCCGATCGGCGACCAGCGTTACAACGCCGTCGGCATCCTGGAAGGCGTGGGCAAGGGCAAGAGCCTGATGTTCAACGGCCACCTCGACACCTCCTTCGGTCCCGAGCAGGCGAGCCGCGGCATTGGCTACCGCTGTGAAGGCACGGTGGTGGATGACGAATGGATCTACGGCATGGGCTCTTTCAACATGAAGAGCGCGCTGGCCACCTACGTGACGGCGAGTGAAGCGATCCAGGCGGCGGGCATCAAGCTGGCCGGCGACGTGGTCATCGCCGGCGTCTGCGGCGAAATCGAAAAGGCACCGGTCAACCACTTCGACGGCCCGAGCTTCCAGGGCTACGGCGTAGGCACCAAGTACGCAATCACGCACGGCGCGGTAGCCGACTACTGCATCCTCGGCGAGCCGACCAACATGATGCTGATCCCGCGTCACTGCGGCACCACCTGGCTGAAGATCAAGGTGCCGGGCATCCTGATCCACACCGCCTGGTCGAAGCCCGAGCAGAATGCGATCAGCAACGCCACGCTGGTGCTGGATGCGCTGCACAAGTGGATGCCCGAGTACATCGAGCGCAATGCCCTGGGAGATTTCCACCCGAAGGTAAATATCGCCGCCATCGAGGGCGGCTGGCCATGGCGCGGCGCACGGACGCCGGACGACTGCTGTATCTATCTGGATGTACGTACCCTGCCGGATGTGCTGCCCGTGCAGGCCTATCACGAAGTCCGGCAGCTGGTTCGCGACGTGGTGAGCAAAAACCCGGCACTCGAAGGCACCACGGTGGACATTTATGTCTCGGCGCCCGGCACCTCGATTCCGGACGACCATGCATTGATCAAGACCATCGTTGGCGCCCACACTGAGCAACTCGGCAAGCCGCCCGAGTTCGGCACGGAAACCTGGTACAGCGATGCTGCCCACATGAACCGCTATGGCATTCCCACCGTCAACTACGGTTCGGCCGGACGGCTGCGCAGCGGTGGTGGCGGCTTCTCCACACACCAGGGCGAGCACGTACACATCGACGACATGGTCGACATGACGCGGATCTACGTGCGCTGCATCCTCGAAATCTGCGGGGTCGCGGCCTGAGTCGGCCGCCAGCATGAGCACACCAGCACTGCACGAGTTACTCGCCAAAGCGCGCGTCTATGACCTCGGCCAGGCGTACTGGCCGGGCATGCCGGTGCATCCCTTCGACCCGCCCTTCCAGTTCTACCTGTACCGCTACCACGAGTACGTGGAGAAGGACCTGGGCAAGATCGAACCGGGCTTCGGCGATGCGATCAGCCTGCTCATCACCTCCATGCATTCCGGCACGCACTTCGATGTGCCGGTGCACATGTCGCAGGACTACAAGGTGCAGGGCATCGACATCCGCCCTTACCAGCGCGACATCGGCTTCGTCGATCTGCCGGAGCCGCTGCACAGCATGGAGAAGGTGCCGCCGCTGGTGCTGCCGGCTACGCTGTTCGACATTCCGGCCTTACTTGGCGTAGAGGTGCTGCCCGAGCGCTATTCAATAACTGTCGCCGACCTTGAGGCCGCAGCCGAGAAGCAGAAGATAGGTATCGATGCCGGCTCCTGCGTGCTGGTGCGCACCGGTTACGCGCGCTACTTTGAGACCGACCGCGACACCTATCTCTACAAGTGGGCCGGCCTGTCGCCGGAAGCGGTGAGCTGGATTGCCGCGCGCAAACCGCGGCTGGTGGGCACCGACAACCTGTCCATCGGCGTACCCAATCTCTTCGACGCCCATCGCCAGCTGATGATCGAGAACGGCATCTACGTGATGAAGAGCCTCACGCTTGAGGCGCTGGCCGCCGACCACCATTCCGTCTCGACGGTGATCGTGCTGCCACTCAAGATCAAGGGCGGCGAGGCTTCGCTGGTGCGGCCTATCGCACTGGCCTGAACCGATACAAAGGACCGACATGCAAGACAAGATCTGGATCAGCGAGATCAACCAGCGCAAGGAAGTACAGGCCGGTTTCAACCGCAGCCGCCCGGTGCGCTTTTATGACACCACCCTGCGCGACGGCGAACAGGCCGTCGGGGTGGTCTTCGATCCGGATGAGAAATATGCCATCGCCTGCGGCCTCGACAAGCTCGGCGTAGCGCGGATTGAAGCCGGCTTCCCGCGCGTGTCGGAAGCTGACACGCAGGCCGTACGGCGCATCCTCAAAGCCGGCCTCAAGGCCGAGATCTGGGGCTTTTCGCGTGCCGTGCGCGGCGACCTCGATGCCCTGATCGAACTCGGCATCAGCCAGGCGCTGATCGAGATCTCCACCAGCGAGATCAAGATGAAGGCCTACGGTTTCGACCAGGCCCGGGTCCTCAAGAACGTCAGCGAATCGGTGCAGCACGCTGTCAAGAACGGCATGAAGGTACTGTTCTTCCCGGTCGACAGCACGCGCAGCGAGCTCGGCTTCCTGCGCAAGGTCTACCAGACCGCACTTGACGCCGGCGCCACTGAACTCGCTGTGGTCGACACGATCGGTGCCTGCGCGCCAGAAGCGGTGGAAAGCATGATCCGCGAAGTGCGCGGCTGGATCGGCCCCGATGTACCGCTGCACTTTCACGGCCACAACGACTTTGGCCTCGGCACCGCTTCAGCGATCGCTGCTGTACGCGGCGGTGCCGACTGGATCCAGGGCACCATCAACGGCATCGGCGAGCGCGCCGGCAACTCCGATCTCTGCGAAGTCGCACTCGCGCTCAGCTGCCTCTACAACGTGCCCATAGAACTCGACCTCACCCAGGCGCGACAGGTGTCAGCACTGGTGCAGAAAGCCGGCAACTACCGCGTAGACGGCTGGCGCCCGGTCGTCGGCGACAACCTCTTCATCCGTGAAAGCGGCGCAGTGGCCACCCAGTTCCACATTCCGGCCGCCATTGAACCCTATTCCGCCGACCTCGTCGGTGCCGAACGCAAGATCGTGCTCGGCAAGAAAAGCGGCCTCGTCAGCGTAAAGCTCAAAGCCGAAGAGCTGGGCCTTAAGCTGCCGGAATCAGCGCATGCTGAAGCCCTGGCTCGCGTCAAAGAGCTGGGCACCAGCCAAGGCAGGCTGATCACCGACGATGAGTTCAGGGAAATTGCGCGGGCTGTTGTTGCGTGAGTTTGATTGCCACGAGGCAAAGTTAAGGCTGACCGGCGATTGAGATCCGGGCGCGACTTGCATCGGAGCCCCGGCATCAGGCTACTCAAACCGATGCGTCATCGGGGTAGATATCTTCGTAAGTCGGATCCGCGTGCTCCCAGTTTGCCTGGCGCTCGACAAGGTAACTTGCTAACTACGCCTAGATCGACCTACGGCGGGATCGTAATGCTGAGGTACCGCGGGTTCACACCCTCATACTGGCAACCCAGCCAAACGAGACCCTGCAGCACCTGATCAGTGGATTGTCCCGTTCAACCGGCGGATCAAAAGTAACGCGTACCGTCCGGTTTCCGGACTTGGACAAGACGCTCCTGAACGTTGGGCGGCCCTCGTCAGCGTCATGCGTTGCCAGCACGGTATCCCCAAGCGATGCCCCATATGCATAGAACGGGGTGCCCAAATCCCACGCAGCGACTACCATCAATCACTGTGCCAGCTTGCAGGGGGAGTCCATATCCGGCTTGTCAGATCTCTTCTGCATGTAGGCATCCGTTGCCTTTGCCAGTTCCTTGATGAAATGGATGTGCTTTCGCATGGCATCTCGGGTAACAGCGTGCTGCATTGGCAGCCCCGGCAGAGGCCGCAAGGACCTGTGCGCAATGTCGCCGCGCTTCTTCGCCAGGCGATTGAGCTCTGACCTGGCATGTACAGGATCACAAAGATTCCATGACCACCCTTCCGTTACGTCATACCCGAGATACTTTATAAACATTGGTCGTACCCGGTCAGTGCTTGGCGTATGGAATGTCTTCAGGTCGTTCTCAAGCGATGCCTGGAAGAACCCGGATAACCTTTGGTCTGCACTGCTGTGCTGACACAGAGCGGCCACAGACTGAAGCAGTACATCTTCGAAATAGACCTCCAAAGCGGCCAAGGCCATGACCAGGCTTGCCCGCTTGAGAACCTCAATTTCCGGGGGCGGTGGCTTCTGGTTCAGGGCGTCAAAGTGGGCCAGGAGGTCTACTGCATCCTGAATGGCGTGCTCGAATGCCTGTAGCGCCTTTGCCGGCATGCTAAATCCCCTGACGCTCGAATGATGGGTAAGGCCCACTCCGGGCACTCATGGAAGCGGGCCAATCCTGGCAAGCAAGGACTTCTTGTTGCGAAGCGCGCTAACGATCGCATCGAGGCCGAGGCCGCCGATCAGAACGGCAGCGATCAAGGATTCGAGTGAGACATCCGAGACGACAAATATGGCCAGAGCTAACGCCATGAAAAAGACGCCGAACACACAAGCTACAGTGCGGGATGCGCTGGATTGCAATCCTTTATGCCTGGTTGTCTGCGTGGGTCTGACTGAATTCACTCGGCTGATCTTCCGCCTGACCGGATACAGGCGTACATGTAACTGGAAGCCTGGCGGGGAGACAACTCCGCACTTCGCAATACAACACAGAAGCCTTGAATATCCCGATCCATCAGGCCACCCGCTCTACTCCGCCCCGGCCTGCTATTGTGATTTCCCTCACAGTTCCGGCAGGTCGCAGTTCACGTTGCTGCGGGGATGACGTACCGTACGCCCGCATTCAACATATTCTTCGTTCTGTTTCGGGTTTTCGGGCGTGGTGGCCCGAAGGGGTTTTTACCCGGGCAGACTTGGGTTTATACGGGTTTAATTGGGGAGTTACTGCAATGATAGCTACTGGCAAATCGATGAGCGAAGTTCCGGCGATCAACCGTTTCCTGACCTACTGCCGCGTACGTACCGTACCGGGCAAGACCGTCATGATCCATGCGGGCGATGTACCTGACAGCCTTTACTACATCATGGACGGCTCGGTCGAAGTGATGATCGAGGATGAGGACGGCAACGAGATGGTGCTGGCCTATCTGAACAAGGGACAGTTCTTCGGTGAGATGGGCCTGTTTCACGATCAGCCCGCCCGCAGCGCCTGGGTAAGAACCCGCGTCACGGCAGAAATCGCTGAAATGACCTACGCCCGCTTCCGGCAGATCGCCAGCGAGAGCCCGGGCCTGGTCTTTGAACTGGCCACGCAGCTCGCCACTCGCCTCGACCGCACCAACCGCAAACTTGGCGACCTCGCTTTCGTCGATGTGACGGGCCGTGTCGCGCACGCCATCATGGACCTGTGCAACGAACCAGATGCGATGACCCATCCGGACGGCATGCAGATCAAGGTCAGCCGCCAGGAACTGTCACGCCTCGTCGGCTGCTCACGCGAGATGGCCGGTCGCGTACTGAAGGTACTCGAAGAACAGGGGCTGATTTCCGCCAGCGGGAAGACGATCGTAGTGTTCAACGCGCGCCCAAAGCCCCGACTTAAGGCCGTCGGCCTATAAAGCTGATTCGTGGGAGCGGCTTCAGCCGCGATCAGGCCTTAGCCGCGATTAGGCTTCAGCCGCGATTGTTGGGGCGATGATCGCGGCTGAAGCCGCTCCTACAAGCCGCTCCTACGGCCGCTCCTGTGCGGCGAGTTCCTCGCGCATACGCTTGATCGTCGCGGTGTAATCCCCGCTGCCGAAGATCGCTGATCCAGCTACAAAGACGTCCGCGCCGGCCTCCGCAACGCTGCGGATGTTGTCGGCCTTGATCCCGCCATCCACTTCCAGCATCACCGGCCGACCCAGCGCCGCGATACGCTCGCGCACCGCGCGCAGCTTCGGGATGCTGCCCGGAATGAATTTCTGACCGCCAAAGCCCGGATTCACCGACATGATCAGCACGAGGTCGAGATGTGGCAGCGTGTAGTCCAGGCAATCCAGCGGCGTGGCCGGATTGATGGCGAGTCCCGGACGGCAGCCGAGTTCACGGATCAGGCTGATGGTGCGGTCCACATGCCGGGTCGCCTCGGGATGAAAGCTTATCCAGCTCGCGCCAGCGCCGGCAAAGGCGCGCGCCAGTTCGTCCACCGGCTGCACCATCAGGTGCACGTCGATCGGCGCCTTGATGCCACGCTTGCGCAGCGCCGCGCACACCAGCGGACCGATGGTCAGGTTCGGCACATAGTGGTTGTCCATCACATCGAAGTGAATCACGTCGGCACCGGCCGCAAGGACGGCCTCGACTTCCTCGCCGAGCCGCGCGAAGTCCGCCGACAGGATGGATGGAGCGATCAGGCGGACAGGTGCTTTCACTGAGAATGCTTTTTGCTGCAGGAACGAGGCGGAAAATATAGCACGCGCTCAGCGCATGCCCCGGTGCTCGCGGATCAGTTCATAGGCAGCACGGATTTCATGCGTACGCTCCTTCGCCGTTTCGAGCATGTCCTCAGGCAAGCCGCGCGCCGCCTGCTTGTCCGGATGATGCTGGTTCATCAGGCGGCGATAAGCTTTCTTGACCTCGGCATCGCTGGCGCCAGGCTCGATGTCCAGCGCTCTATAGGCGCCGCCGAGCGTCTGTTGTGGCGTGCTGGTGGTGCGTTGCTGGCGGAAGGCATGGCGGGCGCGCAGTGCCGCTTCCAGGTGCGTGAGGCTAAGCATACTGACGCCGAGCGTGCGGGCCATCTGCAGCAATAGCGCACGCTCGCCAGTGCTGATCGCCGCCTTGCCGAGCAGGAAATCGATCTGGATCTCCAGAAAGGTCTGCAGCAGCTGCGGCTGGCTGCGGCACGCCTGCCGCAGCCTGGCAATGTGTTCCTGCAAGGGAAAGTCCTGGCCCTTGCCCAGCGTAAAGCAATCCATGGCGCGGCGCACCGCTGCGGGCGGCAGCCGCATATTGGCCATGACGGTGCGCGCCGAATCGAGTTCTTGCTCGGAGACGCGGCCGTCAGCCTTGGCCAGCGCACCCAGGCCATAGAAGGTGGTTTCGAAGAACAGTCGCTGCCGGTCAGCAGCCGACCAGATGCCAGCGTCTCCGGCGTTGTAACCAAGCCCGCGCAGTCCCTCGCCCTGCCCGGCACCGCGGTCGAACTGGTGACCGAGCGCTGCACCGATGATCGCGCCCGGCGGACCGCCGACCAGAAGACCGAGGATGCCGCCGCCGACTTTGCCAATCCATGCCATGTACTAAAAAGCCAAGCGGGAATCCCGCTGTTAGAATGCTGCCGATGAATGCCGAGATCGCCCCTGACGCACTCTACGAATCCAGATTGACAGCCCTAACCCGGCTCAGTCAAGGCAAGGTGCGCGACATCTATGCCGTGGACGCAGACCATCTGCTGATCGTCACCACGGACCGGCTATCCGCCTTTGATGTGGTGTTACCCGATCCGATCCCGGGCAAGGGCGAGGTGCTCACGCGCCTGTCGAACTTCTGGTTCGCGCGCACCGCCAGCATCGTTCGCAACCACCTGGCCAGCCTGAAACTCGAAGACATCATCACCGACCCGGTTGAGCGGGCGACTGTCGCCTCACGGTCGATGCTGGTGCGTCGCCTCAAGCCGCTGCCCATCGAGGCCGTGGTCCGCGGTTATCTGATCGGCTCCGGCTACAAGGACTATCAGGCCACCGGCGGCATCTGCGGTGTAGAACTGCCCACTGGTCTGCCGCTTGCTGCACAGCTGCCTGAACCGCTGTTTACGCCAGCCACCAAGGCGGCCATCGGCGATCACGACGAGAACATCAGCTTTGCCGAATGCGCCAAGCTGATCGGCACCGATCTCGCCCAGTGCGTCCGCTCGCTCGCCATCCGCATTTATACCGAAGGCGCAGCCTATGCGCGCCAGCGCGGCATCATCATCGCCGATACCAAGTTCGAGTTCGGTCTGGATGAGCAGGGCCAGCTGTATCTGATCGACGAGGTGATGACACCGGATTCGTCGCGCTTCTGGCCTGCCGCTGAATATCGCACCGGGATCAGCCCGCCGAGCTTCGACAAGCAGTTCGTGCGCGACTATCTCGAGACGCTGGACTGGAACAAGAAAGCGCCGGGGCCGCGTCTGCCGCCAGCGATCATCGCAGGCACCAGCGCGAAATACCGCCAGGCGCTGACGCTGCTGACCGGCTCGGCAGCGGGCTGATCGCGCTGCGACTTCAGCTGCACCGCGATTTCAGCGGCGTCGCTACTTCAGCCAGGCCAGGTTTCAGCTGCCAGCGATCGTCATCCGGTCGATCAGGATCGAACCCGTCAGCACAGCACCGCGATGATCCACGTCGGTGCCGATACCGAGGATGCCGCGATACATGTCCTTCAGGTTGCCGGCCACCGTAATCTCGGTAACCGGATACTGGATTTTCCCGTTCTCGACCCAGAACCCGCTGGCGCCACGTGAGTAATCGCCGGTCACCGGATTGATGCCGCTGCCCATCAGGTCGGCGATCACCAGGCCGCGGTCCATCTTGGCCAGCAGCTCCGCAAAGCTCTCACCAGTCGGCTGTACGATAAGGTTATGCGCACCACCGGCATTGCCGGTCGAGGCCATGCCGAGTTTGCGGGCGTAGTAGCTGCTCAGCATGTAGCCGCGAAGCACACCGGCCTCAACCAGGCAACGCTCGACCGTCGCCACGCCCTCCTCATCGAAGGGCGCGCTCGCGAGCGCCTTGCGCAGATGCGGTTGCTCGGTGATGGTGACGCGATCTGCAAACACCTGCGTATCCAGCGAATCGACGAGGAACGAAGCCTTGCGGTACAACGCACCGCCACTGATCGCGCCGAGCAGCGAGCCGATCAGGCCCCGCGCCACGCGCGCAGGAAACAGGACCGGTGCCGTGCGGGTTTCAAGCTTTACGCCGCCGAGCCTGGCAGCGGCGCGGCGGCCTGCCTCGGAGCCCACCAGGGCCGCTGCCGGCATATCACGCGGATCGCGCACCACGGCGTATTCATAGTCGGTTTCCATCAGGCCATCAGCACTGGCAACCACCGCACAGGACAGGCTGTGGTTGGATTCCGGGTAGCCGCCGATGAAGCCATGACTGTTGCCATAGACGTGCAAGCCCTCGCTGACGCTGATCGACGCGCCCTCCGAGTTCGTCACGCGCGGATCACTGTCGAGTGCCGCTGCCTCGCAGGCCGTCGCGAGTTCGATGGCGGCGTCGGGCGTAATGTTCCAGTGATAGTAAAGATCGAGATCTGGCACCTTGAGAGGCATGCGGTCGGCATCGGCCAGCCCGGTGTGCAGATCTTCGGAACCAAAGCGCGCGAGCGTACAGGCCTTGCGCACCGACTCCTCGATCGCCGCCTGACGCAGGTCGGAAGTGCTGGTACTGCCCTTGCGGTGTCCGAACCAGACCGTGATACCGAGTCCCTGATCGCGCTGATGCTGCAGGGTTTCAACCTCGCGCATACGCACGTTCACTGAAAAACCGGTACCGAAACTCGCACTGGCTTCAGCCTGCGAGGCGCCGAGCTCACGCGCGAGGCGCAGCGCATCGTTCACTTTCTCTGCCAGCGGATCGAAGCCGCCGGTCACGCTAAGCGCAGCGGGCGCCTTCTTCAGCGCGCTCATTCTTCACCCCCGGTGCCGCCAACCGTCAACCCATCGATGCGCAGTGTGGGCTGGCCCACGCCGACCGGCACCGACTGGCCTTCCTTGCCGCACACGCCGACACCGCTGTCGAGCTTGAGGTCGTTGCCGACCATCGATACCCGGCTGAGGACAGTCGCCCCATCGCCCACCAGCGTGGCATCGCGAATCGGTGCGCCCAGCTTGCCGTTCTCGATCAGATAGGCTTCGCTGGCCGAAAACACGAACTTGCCGGAGGTGATATCCACCTGCCCACCACCGAAATTACAGGCGTAGATACCGCGCTTGACCGACTCGATGATCTCGCCGTGATGGTGCGGGCCCGGCAGCATGTAGGTGTTGGTCATGCGTGGCAGGGGCAGATGCGCGAAGGACTGCCGGCGGCCGTTGCCGGTGGATTCAACGCCCATCAGCCGCGCGTTGAGCCGGTCCTGCATATAGCCGCGCAGTCGGCCATTCTCGATCAGCACCGTCTTGCTGGTCGGCGTGCCTTCGTCATCGACGTTGAGCGAACCGCGTCGTCCTTCCAGCGTACCGTCATCAACCACGGTACACAGTTCAGTAGCTACCGCTTCACCGATGCGCCCCGTAAAAGCCGACGTGCCCTTGCGGTTGAAGTCACCTTCCAGCCCGTGACCGATGGCTTCGTGCAGCAGAACGCCGGGCCAGCCCGGGCCGAGCACCACCACCATCTCGCCAGCCGGCGCCGGCACGGCATCGAGGTTAACCACTGCCTGGCGCACGGCCTCGCGACCGAACTCCAGCACGCACTCATGGTCGAGCTTTTCGTAGCCGTGACGGCCACCGCCGCCTGCCACGCCCTGCTCGCGACGCCCGTTGTGCTCGACGATGACGGAAATATTGAAACGCACCAGCGGGCGAACGTCGGCAGCCAGGCCACCATCACTGGCGCAGATGAAGATCACTTCGTGTGCGGCGGCGAGGCTTGCCACCACCTGCTTCACGCGCGGATCGAGCGCGCGGACGTCGCGATCCACCCGCTGCAGCAAGGCGACTTTCTCTTCATCGGCCAGACTCAGTAGCGGGTCCACCGTCGGATAGAGCTGATGCCCGGCGCGCGCCTGCCAGGCTTGCACCCGACCCTGCTGACCACGGCGGACGATCGCGCTCGCCGCGTCCGCGGCCTGGTTGAGCGCCGGCACCACGATCTCGTCGGAATAGGCAAAGCCGGTCTTTTCGCCGGCCATCGCCCGCACACCGACGCCCTGCTCGATGCTGTAGGCACCGCCCTTGACGATGCCATCCTCAATCGACCATGACTCCTGGCGCGCGATCTGGAAATAGAGATCTGCGTTGTCGACATCGCCGCGCATGAGGAGACCGAGCGCATGTTCCAGATCGCGGTCGGTGATGCCGGCCGGATCCAGCAGTTCAGTGCGCGCCACGTCGAGCGCAGTCCGGGGACTCATGACATTCATGCAAATTCCAATTCTGTGATTGACGGCAGCTGCAGCAGTACGATCTTGCTCAGCTCACCGTCTTGATACGCCGGTGTTCAAGCACCGGGAACTGCTGCCGCAGACCCTTGAGATGCGCCGGGTCGATGGTCGCACTGCAAATACCCGGACGGCCGGCGCTCTGGGCCAGGATCGCGCCCCAGGGATCAATCACCATCGAACGGCCATAGGTCTGACGCCCCGCCGGGTGCGTACCCGTCTGCGCCGCTGCCACGACATAGCAGAGGTTTTCGATCGCACGGGCACGCAGCAAGGGTTCCCAGTGCGCGAGACCGGTCCGATAGGTAAACGCAGCAGGCAGGGCGAGGATGTCCATGCCCTGGCTGGCCATGCGGCGAAACAGCTCGGGGAAGCGCAGGTCGTAACAGACGGCGACGCCCAGCCGACCCCACGGCGTTTCAACGATCAGCGGCTTGGTGCCCGGCGTGATACTGCGCGACTCGCGGTAAGCCTCTTCACTCTCCGGTACACGCACGTCGAAGAGATGCACTTTGTCGTAACGCCCGGCACGCTTGCCCTCAGCGTCGTAGACCAGCGACGAGGCATAGGGCCGCTTCGGGTCGTCGCTCTTCAATGGAATCGTGCCGCCGACGATCCACATTTTCGCGCGCGCAGCCTCGGCAGCCAGAAAGTCCTGCAGCGGGCCGACATTATTTTCTTCGGTGAGTGCGAGCCGGTCGGATTCTCGCTTGCCCATCCGGGCAAAGTTCTCGGGCAATACCGCCAGCACCGCACCATCGGCGGCGGCCGAGCGCAGGGCGCGGCGCGCCCGCGTGAGGTTCGCGGCCACGTCCTCGCCGGAATTCATCTGGATCGCTGCAATCTTTACCGTCGTCATGTCTTTATTTCCGTCCCGACCCTGATATGAGTTTAAACCGCCTGCCGGACGCTTGCCTGCAAAACTGCGCACATCGCTCGACTAGAATCCACGCACCATGGTTTGAGTCACCATTGAGGTCAAACGTTCACCATGAACCAGTCCGCACCCCGCCTGAACCGCCGCCAGTTGATCGCTGGCACCACGCTCACGGCTGCTGCAATCGCACTCAGTGCCTGCAGTGGCAAGGACAAGTCCATAGCGCGTCCTCCCGGTGTGCCGGTCGGGCCCTTCGGCGCGAAATCCACCGCCGAGGAAGTCACTGCAGGCATCGATCTCAGCGGGAAAACCGTCCTGATTACCGGCGCCAACTCAGGTCTCGGTTACGAAACGATGCGCGTGCTGGCGATGCGCGGCGCCCACGTGCTGTGCGCCGCACGCACCCTCAATAAGGCTGAGGAAGCCTGCGCCAGCATCCAGGGTCGCACCACCCCCGTAGCTATAGAGCTGACCGACTTCCCGTCCATCGTCTCGGGCACTGACGCCGTGCGGGCCATGGGCATGCCGATCGATATGCTGATCCTCAATGCCGGCATCATGGCCCTGCCCGAACTTGAGCAGGTCAACGGGCTGGAAAAGCAGTTCGTCACCAATCACCTCGGCCACTTCATCGTCGGTAACCGGCTCCTGCCCCAGGTACAGGCCGCAGCCCAGGGCCGCGTTGTAGTTCTCAGCAGCAGCGGCTACCAGTGGGCGCCGGAATCCGGCATTGAGTTCGATAACCTGTCCGGCGAACGCGGCTACGAGCCAAACAAGATGTACGGGCAATCGAAGCTGGCCAACTACCTCTACGCGCGCGAGCTGGCCAAAAAGACTGCTGGCACCCCGATCACCGCAAACGCGGTACACCCCGGCATCATCATGACCAACCTCGGCCGCAGCTTTCCCGAGTGGAAGCAGGCCGCTGGCCGACTGATCGGCTGGACGTTCATGAAAAGCATCGGCGCCGGTGCGGCAACTACTTGCTACGTCGCGACTGCGCCAGCACTCGCCACGGTCAGCGGTTATTACTTCGCCGACTGCAACCCGGAATCGCCTGGCGGCAATATGGAAAACGACGCACTGGCCGCGAAGTTATGGACGGTGTCCGAGGAACTCACGCGACCGTATCTGCTTGCACCGGCTTCGGTAAGCGAAATCGTGTGAGCAAACCGCCTCCGGCAACGAGCCTGGCCGGGCGACACCTGCTCATCAGCGGCGCGGCATCGGGCATCGGCCGACAGTTGCTTGAGAGTGCGCTGGCCGGTGGCGCGCAGTGCGCGGTGCTCGTGCGCGATGCGACCGAGGCGCACTCCATCGACTCACTGCTACCGGCCTCGCGTATCCACTGTGCAGACCAGGCTGATCCCGGTCAGATGGCCGACATCAGCCGTGCGGCTATCGCCAGCCTCGACGGCCGCGTCGACGGACTCGCCTGTGCGGCTGGCATCTTTGAGCATCGGGCCGGACTCGAGACGGATCTCGCACAGTGGCAGACGGTGCTCAATATCAACCTGAGCGCTACCTTTGAGATCGCCCGGGAATGCGCACGGGTAATGGCAGCGGCCGGCAGCGGCTCGATCGTGCTGCTGTCCAGCCAGATCGGCATCATCGGTCACCCGCAGGCAGCTGCTTACGCAGCCTCCAAGGCTGGCCTAAACGGGCTGACGCGCGCACTCGCCATCGAACTCGCCAGCACCGGCGTGCGGGTCAACGCGGTAGCGCCGGGACCGATCGCCACGCCGATGACGGCTGTGGCAAGAGCCGATCCGCTGCGCAATCAGGCCCTGCTCGCAAGCATTCCGCTCGGCCGCTACGGCAAGCCCGAGGAAGTCGCCGCTGTTGTCGCCTTCCTGCTCTCCGATGCAGCCTCCTTCGTGACCGGACAGGTCATCGGCGTAGACGGCGGCGTCACCGCTGCCTGAGCATCACAATTTGAACATTCCGGCATGAGCACGACCGCAAGCAGAGACTACGGACCCATCGGCCGCGTCGGCGTGGCGGTGCCGCATGGCAATCCGACCGTTGAGCCCGAGCTGCGCGCGCTGATCCTGGCAGATATCGGCGTGTATGCCACGCGGCTCACCCACCCCTCGCCGCACGTTGAAGAGCGCATCGATCACTACATCCGGCACATGCCGGATGCCATACGCAGCTTCGGTAGCATGGGCATCAGGGCCTTTGGCTTTGGCTGTACCGGTAGTTCCTATATCGCCGGACTGGAACTCGAAGACCAGCTGACGGTAGCTGCTACTAGCGAATGCGGCGTGCCCGTCATCACCGCAGCGCAGGCGATCCGGCTAGCGCTCGCGGCACTCGCTGCGCGCAAGATCGCGCTGGTCTCACCCTATCCGGAAGATCTCGCCGAAGCCGGTTACCGCTACTGGGACAGCGCAAGAGTTGAAGTCGTCACGAAGCTTCGCGTGGATCCTGCGCTCAGTGACACGCACCACATCTATGAGCTGGGTAGCGATGATGCCTTGGCTGCGATACGCCGAATCGACAAGACCGGCGCCGACTGCGTCGTCGTCAGCGGCACCGGCATGCCGACACTGCGGGCGCTGCGCGCACTGGATGCGCAATCCGCGCTGCCGGTAATTTCTTCGAACCTGTGCCTGGCCTGGGCACTGACTCGCGCCGTCGCACCGGCGCTGGCACCGGCGACGCCGGTTCAGCTGCTAGTGCAGCAATCCGCAACTGGTGCCTGAGGCCAGGTCGACGCGTCAGGCGGCAACGTCCACGTACTCAACCTTGCTCGAAGGAGGCGGAATCGGCGAGCCGTCCTCACGGAGGCCGTCGAGGTGGAAGGAGATCGCCTCACGGATAGCAACCTCAGTTTCTGCCAGGGTGGCTCCAGTTGCGACGCACCCAAGCAGGTCTGGCACATATGCGGAATAGCTGGAGCCCGCATTTTCAATGACGACGGCGTAGCGCATGTCAGTTACCCTAATTCCGCCTCAGTCCGGCCTGCTTGAGGATACTGTTGATCGTGCCTGGGGCGCAGCAGTTCGCTCACTTTCATTCGCCAACGCTAGTGTTGGCGCTGCCCTCTGAAAACGTTTGAATCCTGCGCGATTCACGAGATTTTCCGCCTAACGCCGAGCGTCAGGCGCGCTGTCAAGCGTCGCCTGCACGCTCTTGTTGGCCATCCGCTTTGAATCCTTCGTGGAAAGTGACAGTGCCTTGGGGAATATTCCCATCGAAAGACATTGCGAGAAAGACTTCCGGTGGGACTCCCTCATGGATAAGTTCTGGAACGTTATCGAATCCGAACTTCTTGTAGTACTCCGGATACCCTACGAGACAACAGCCGCGAGCATGCATCTCCCTCAGTTGTGCCAATCCTTCGCGGATCAGGGCCTTGCCAATGCCCTGACGTTGGTATTCCGGCGAGACCGAAACAGGTCCAAGTCCGTACCAGTCCGGTGTGCCGTCGGAAATGGTTACGGGCGAGAACGCAATGTGACCAATTACTCGGCCATCCATCTCTGCGACCAGCGATACCGTGAGGGCATTGCCGGCGCGTAGCGCCTCGATTATAAATTGCTCCGTGTGGTTGCTGATCTCCAGCGTATTGAAGGCAGCGATAGTCACTTCGCTAATTGCGCTGACATCGACGCCTGTTTCATTCCTGATAGTGACATCGGGTTTCATGGGGCATATTCCTTTGGCCAACTATTAATTGGGGGATTCAAACGGGGCGAAGTATCACCCCGAAATCGCCGGTTAATCTGCTGGGAAGAAATATGGCTGCCTGAGGATACTGGTACTGCGGAAGACGTATCTGCACTGGATGGATCGCTTGATCCTGTTCCACGAGCGGCGCGATCCGCGAGAGATCGGTGCGCTGGACCAGTGACCTGAAACTCCATCTCCGGGCTCGAAGCCCCGGAGATGGAGTGATTTCTTCAGCCAGGCCGGCGCAGCATCTTCTCGATTTCACCGGAGTGCAGTTCTTCGGTGGCGATCTGCGTACGCGCATATTCCTCGAGCACGATCGAGCAGCCTTCGGTCTGCTCAAGCAGTTTTCGGTACAGCGCCTGTGCGCTGCGCTCGTGTTCGAGACACTTGTGCAGGATTTTGCTCATATCGGTCTCGTGGCTATCGAGCAACTTGCCGATAGCCAGCGAGGGCTCACCGCCAAAATGCGTGATCATTTCGCCGACCTGACGCGCGTGCATCAGGGACTCGTTGGCCTGCGATTCAAACCACGAGATGACCGGAATACGGCTATAGCC
>JBATNV010000008.1:0-2044 GCA_049290495.1 Gammaproteobacteria bacterium
GGTCCATGGGATTTCGACGGCCAATAGAGCCTGGTCCTGATACGCCATGCGCGTCGACGTCATTCTTGAGGCCAACAATCCGCCGGAAACCGTACTGAAGCTCGGCCGCCTGGCCGAGGAGCAGGGCCTCGGCGGCGTCTGGGTATCGAACATGAACGATGCCCGCGATCCCTTCATCAACTTTGTGCCGCTGGCGATGCAGACGGAGCGCATTCGCCTCGGCCCTATCGCCGTCAGCCCCTTCGAACTGCATCCACTGAAGATGGCCAGCTCGCTGCTGACACTCAACGAGGTGGCGAAAGGGCGCGCGCAGATCGTAGTGGGCGCTGGCGGCGGTACCGCTACGGCCATGGGTGCAAAACGGGTGCGGGTGGTGCGTGCCGTGCGGGAGTGCGTCGAGATCCTCAAGGCGGCCGCCACCGGCAAGCCGGTCAGGTACCAGGGCGAGATCTACGCGATCAAGTGGTACAACCCGGCCTGGGTGCACAGTCCGCCGCCTGCCATCTATGTAGGCGCGAACGGCCCGCAGATGCTGCGTGCTGCGGCACGCTATGCCGACGGCATCATGGTCAGCGATTTTGTCGTCGAGCAGGTACGCAAGGCACGGGCGATCATCGATGCCTCCCTGATCGAGGCGGGCCGCGACACCCGCACTTTTCAGATGAACAACTTCTGGGCCTGGCATGTGAAGGAAAGCCAGGAAGAGGCTGAGCGCGAAGCACGCACCTGGCTCACCGTACGCGGCACGCTCTATCCACCACACATCAACGAAGTGCTGGCGCCGGACGAGGCGGCCATCGTCAACCGGAACATCAACAACTTCATCCGCGCCTACAACAAGAAAAGCGACGTCATCGAAGGCGTGCCGGACTCGATCCTCCACAAGCTCACGCAGCGCTGCACCTCAGCCTGTGCGCTCAGGGATCTGGATCAGGAAATCGATCGCCTGCGCCAGTTTCAGGCTGCCGGCCTGACCGAGATTGCGCTGCGTATCTATGCGAACCCGGCTGAAACGATCAGGATTCTCGGCGAACGGGTGGTGCCGGCCCTGCGGCACTGATTTCGTTGCTCACGGAGCCATGCGCGCAACATCTGTGTTGGCTGGCTTCGATGCGATATGCACCAGCGCATAGCCAGAGAACACGATCTGTGGAACCGCCATGCCGATGATCTGCCCGTCTCGCGGTGAGGGCAGATCAAAACGCTCATCGGTGAAGGGATCAAAGATGCGTGCGATGAAATCACCCTTGCGCACACTGTCACCGAGCTTTCGTACCGGATAGAACACCCCGCCGTTACCGACCGGCACGCGTACCCAGTGCGCCTTGCTGAAAATACGCTCGTCAGGTGTCGGCACAGACGCCTGACCGCTACTCATGCCCAACCCGATCATCACGTTGCGAACGCCCTGCACGCCATGCTCGATCTCGAGGGGCTCAAAACGCAACGGCAATCCGGCCTCGTAGATGATCGCGGGAATACCCGCGTCCATCATTTCCCGCCGCAGGCTGCCCTTCGGACCTTCGCCACCCAGTACGACTGTCGCGCCAAAGCGCCGCGCCAGTTCGAGCGCCTGCGGGTTGGCGAGATCCACACGCACCTGCGGCAGGTTGGCGCGATCGAAGGAACCGGTATGCAGATCGATGAGCGCATCGCAGTGTTCGCTGAGCGCGCTGAACAGGATACCGGCGATCAGCGCGGTGTTGTCGCTGCCGGCTTTCCCTGGGAACGCACGGTTCAGGTCGCGGCGATCGGGCATGTAGCGGCTGCCGGTACGGAAGCCACTCACGTTGGCCGCCGGTACGGCAATCAGCGTACCGGACAGCCGGGCTGGATCAATGCGCGCGAAGCTCTCGCGGACGATTTCAAAACCGTTGCGCTCATCACCATGGATCAGCGCTGTAAGGCACAAGGTGGGACCAGGTTTTGAGCCGCGGGCGACAAACACCGGCGTATCGAGAAAGGATCCTTCAAAAGTCTGCGTGTGCTGGTAGCGGAACTTGCGCTTCTGGCCCGGTGCGATCTCGCGCTCCAGCAACTGCAG
>JBATNV010000009.1:0-3055 GCA_049290495.1 Gammaproteobacteria bacterium
GGCGCTCCCAGAGAAAGGGAGCGCCCACCGGAAGTCCCTTAGTTCGCCTTGTCCGGCTGGCCCTGACCGGACGTACCTTGGTCGGACTTGCCTTGGTCGGAGCCATGCATGCCTTTGTACTTCTCACGCATTTCCTGCTTCATTTCGTCGCACTTGGTGGGGTCAGCCTTGCACTTGACCTTCATCTCATCGCGGCGCTGACGCATTTCCTGCTTCATCTGTTCGCATTTTTGCGGGTCGGCCTTGCACCTCTCCTGCATCTCCGCGCGGCGGGCCTTCATCTGCTCGCGCTGTTCCTTGCACTTTTCCGGGTTAGCTGTGCAGAACTCCTTCCTCTGTGCTTTGGCCTCTTCGCACTTGCCGGGGTTTTCCTTGCAGTACTCTCGCCCTGGCCTGGGCGGGGTGCCTGTCTCATCAGCTTGCAAAGCCGTGGCACCGAGCATCACGCTGGCAGTGGCTGCAATCACTAAAAAAGCTGGGCGCAGATACATCATTGGACTCCTTGGTCTGAAAAGTGGTGCTCTTGATGTCACAACGGTTGACAGCGCCGATGGTTGACAGTCAACGCCCGTCATCGATATCCGTCGCTAGGCTTTCTTCAGCCGGGCGCGCGGATGCGCCTTGTCGTACACCTGGGCCAGGTACTGGAAGTTCAGATGGGTGTAGATCTGCGTAGTGCTGATATCGGCGTGACCGAGCATTTCCTGCACGCTGCGCAGATCGCTGCTGGACTCCAGCAAATGTGTCGCAAAGCTGTGGCGAAACAGGTGCGGATAGACGCGATGGGAGAGTCCGGCCCGCTGTGCCCAGTAACGCACGCGATTCTGAACGGTGCGCGGACTGATGCGCGTGCCGCGATTGCTGACAAACAAGGCCATCTCGCCAGCACCTGCAAATTCGCTGCGAATCGCGAGCCAGGCAGTCACGGACTCGCGCGCAAAGCGCCCGACTGGCACGACGCGTGTCTTGTTACCTTTGCCGGTGACGCGCACGGTGCCGTCGGCCAGATCGACAGCGCCGAGATCCAGCCCGGTCAGTTCGGCAAGCCGCAGTCCGGAAGAATAGAAAAGCTCCAGCATCGCCCTGTCCCGCACTGTGTCGGGTTCGCTGCCTTCAATCTGCAGCAGTCTTGCCATCTGATCGGCATCGAGGGTGCCGGGCAGCCGGCGTCCGACCTGCGGCGCTGCCACGTCAGCCCCCGGGTTGCTCTTCATGACGCCTTCGCGAATCAGATACTTCATGAAGCTGCGCACGCCCGACAGGCGACGCTGGATGCTGCGCGGCGCAAGTCCGCCGGCATGACTCAGGGCAGCGAACCGCCGCAACTGGTGTGACTTCAGCTCCGTGAAGCTGCTGATCGCATGCTTGTCGCAGAAGTCTGCCAGGCAGGCCAGATCGCGACGATAACTGCGGGCTGTGTGGTCGGACAGTCGCCGTTCGAGCTTCAGATGCTCAAGGTAGCGTTCAACCGTCTGCCACTGCGCCGGATCCATAAGCGGCGGGCTCCATCGCGGCTCAGCGTATCCGCAGAGCGCAGCTCACCAGTTCGCCGAGGCGGGTCAGGAAATCGATGCTCATGCCTGGATGAAAGTGCCGGGCATCGCGGCTGCCAATTGCCAGGAAGCCCATCTCCGCGTGCGCACCAAGCGGCAGCAGTGCAGCTGAACCGATCTCGATGTTGTCGGGGCCAAACAGGAAATCCCGTTGTGCATCGCGGATCTGCCCGCAGCGCGGCGCATTTGACTGCAGGAAGGTCCTGAACGGCGCAAGCTGGGCGTCATCTCGACCAACGACGCGCAGAAAGCGACCGGCGGCGGCCGCATCCGCTGGCGCGTCGAAGACGACAAGAATGGCGCGGTCGGCATTGAATGACACCCGCAGCTGCTCCTCGAGCACCTGTATCACGCCGGCCTGGTCGCGTGCTGCGAGCATCAGCATCGCCAGCGTGTGTATGCGGGCGGCCAGCGTATCGTTGCTGCGGGCGATATCCACAAGCTCCTTGAGCTTGTGTTCGAGTTTCAGGTTCTTCTGGCGCAGGACCAGGATCTGCCGCTCGACCAGTGAAACTGCCATGCCGCCAGCGTTGTGCGGCAGGCGCAGACTGTTCAGCAGGGAACTGTGTCGTTCAAAGAATTCAGGATTCGCCTGCAGATAGTCGGCGATGGATTCTTCGGTGATTTCGGCGGCCGCAGTATGCTGTTGCGTGAGTGTGCTCATAGCTCTGCCGATCCCTCGAAAACCTTCACCGCGTCGCCGGTCATCCATACGGGCTGACCTGGCCCATCCCACCGGATCTGCAGCGTCCCGCCGGGCAGCTCAACACTAACTTCGGGATCCAGCAGACTCCACGTTCGCCCGGTAACGACTGCTGCACAGGCACCCGTGCCGCAGGCTTCTGTCTCGCCGACACCGCGCTCGAACACCCGTAGGCGGATGCGATTTGCGGCCATCACCTGCATGAAACCGATGTTAGCACGGTTGGGAAAACGCACATGCTGCCCGAGCAGCGTACCGAGTTGTGCAACGCGTGCGGTCGCCACATCGTCGACGCGCATCACGGCATGCGGGTTGCCCATCGAGACCACACCGATCTGTACGATTTCGCCAGCGACCTCGATCGCATAAGCGTTCTTTTGCGAGTCGGCCACAAAGGGGATGAGTTCGGGGCGGAACTCAGGCACCGCCATCTCGACGGTGATGCGCCCATCTGCAGCGATGCGCGCAAGCACGCTGCCGGTGGCATGACCGAGATGCAGCTCGCGGTGACTTTGGCCGCCGATCAGCCTGGCTATGCAACGTGCACCATTGCCACACTGTTCGGCTTCACTGCCATCGGTATTAAAGATCCGGTAGTACACGTCATCGCCGGCCTGTCGTGGCGCTTCGAGCCACAGCAACTGGTCGAAGCCGATACCGCGCCGCCGGTCGGCGAGCGCGCGGATACGATCGGCGGAGGGCAGCGCGAGCCCATCGCCGCGAACCAGGACGAAGTCGTTCCCGAGCCCGTGCATTTTTGTGAACGGAACGCGCATGGCGTGATCAATCCAGGGAGTGC
>JBATNV010000010.1:0-2859 GCA_049290495.1 Gammaproteobacteria bacterium
CACTCCCCGGCAAGCTTAACCTTTCGTTTAGCGGGTTTTCTGCACAGGGTCTCCTTTACGTGCCTTCGCCTTCTGACGAGGTGCAGCTATATCTCAAGGCCGGTTTCTACGACTTTGATGATGATCTGGACCTGAACGGCAGCAATATTTCCAGCGCTTCCGAGAGCGGCCTGGTCGCCGGAGCCGGAGCGGTAATCGAGTTCACCGAGCATTGGGGACTTCGGGCAGACGTCGACTGGTTCGATGCCAAGGCCGGCGACCTGTACTCCGTTAACCTCGGCGTTCAATACTACTTCGGCGGCTCGAAACAGTGACGCTGACAGTCATTGCCGCACTCCCGCCCAACCAGAATTGAGGATAGTTTTGTGAGAAATACAATATCGTTATTGGTGCTGCTCTTCGTTTCGAATATGGCGGGCGCAGTGGGATTGACCTTGGTCGCGGACAACACCCGCAGCAGCAGCGGCACGCTGAGTACGCAGAAATGGGCGACGTGTGCGCCACTCGGTGCCACTAATCCCTGCATCAGTACGACCAATCCATGGACTCTGGCCAATCAGACCGGTTCTACGGCCACCTGGGCCTGGAATGGCACGACGCTTACCGCCACTGGCATGTTCCAGAGCACCTCGCACCTGTCCAGCAATGCGAATGGCAATGCGGTAATCAGCGACAAGACCGTTAATCTCGTTATCAACACCTTAACGTCGACAACGACAGCAACGAGCTACGTCTGTATTGAAGGCAACTTCCTGGGCAACGTCGGTGCCAATGGCTGTCTGAATACAGGAACTGGCGTCAATTTCGTCAACGACAGCTCTGCCCTCTACAACGTTGGCGGCGATGCCACCTGTGTCCAGCGCACCATTGGCGGTGATGACGAGGACACCGGTAATCCGCGCGGTCTGGTGTCGCGTGTCGCTGGCGGAGGTTGCAATCCGATAGACGGCGCCTACGATCTTTGGACGGTCGTCAAAGATGAGACGGCTACTGGCGGTCAGCTGATCCTGTCGAACGGCACCGATATCGCGCTTGCCGGCACTCACTACATGACCTTCCAGGCTGATGCGCCGGTTGCTGATGCAGTGGATGACGGCCCGGTGGATGTGCTGGAAGCCACGGCCACGCCGATTGTCGTCGGCGCCAACGATGTGAACTTTACGAATCCGGTCACGGTGACGATCACCACCAACCCGACCAAGGGCCCAATTCCCACCGTCAGTGCGGCCGGGCCGGCTGCTGGCCAGACGGTTACTTACACCTCCAACGTCGGCGCGACAGGTACCGATACCTTCGTCTACTCCATGACGGACGGCACCAACACTGATACGGCAACGGTCACCGTCAATATCCTCACCTTCGGTGCCAACGATGACTCGGCTGCTACCACGCGCGGCGTAGCGCAGACCGTTTATCCGGCCAGAAACGATGCCGGTTATACGCCTGATACGGTCACCATCACTCCGGGGGCCTGTACATCAGGTTCCGGCACCCTTGCGGTGACCTCTGGTAATGGCGGCACGAAGCAGGACGTGCTGATAACCTACACGCCGCCAGCCAACAATCCGGCCTCAGGCAGCGCAATGACACTTAACGACAGCTGCGCCTACACCATCGGCAATGGCGTACAGCCGAATGACACCGCCAACATCCTGGTCACGGTGACGAACTCGGTGCCAGTCGCCAATGACGGCAACGCTTCTGCCATCAGCACCGTCGGCAACGCGCCAGCTGGCCGGACTGCAACTTTCACCTCACCCGGTGCAGGTGGCAGCCTTGGTAATGCGGGTGTAACGACGGCTGGTGCTGGCAGCAAGGGTACGACCAGCGTTGTCGGTAACGTCATCACCTATACCATCACTGATGCAGCTTTCTTCGTCGGTAGCGACACCTATATCTATACGGTCACCGACGCAGACGGTGCCGCCAGCGATGAAACCGATACGGGTACCGTCACGGTGACCATCGCTGACGTGAATCCGGTCATCGCAGACGGTGCAATCACCACGACCGTGGATACCGCATCTGCAGCCTTTGCTCCGACCATCACTGCCGGCAATGGTTCGCCTGCCCAGCACACGCTGGCGGTGACCACTAACGGTGCACATGGCAGCTGCGTACTCTCGCCAGCTACTACTGCCGGTACTGTGGTCTATACCCCGGTGGCCGGTTACACGGGCGCTGACAGCTGCGTTCTGACCCTCACCGATGGTGATGGCGATGCCGATACGGCCACGATCAACATCACGGTCAATGCCGCAGGTGGCAGTGGCAGTGGCGGCGGAGCTTACCTGCCGGGTGGCGGCGGCGCGCTCGACCTGTGGAGCCTGTCGTTTCTGACCGGGCTCGTGTGGCTGCGTCGAAAAAAACCGTTGTCGCATTGAGTCCAGGTGCCCACGGCTCCGGTCGTGGGCACCTTCTTATTGATTTTGCGGGTGGGGTGGGACCTTTAACTATGACGAATAATCTGAATTGCGATCAGCGCACAACAGCTCTGGCGCTTGCACTCGCGGTCATGCTCGGCACCGGGCTAGCCATGCCTGTCAGCAGTTCCGCCCAGCAAGTCGAGGAAATCGTCGTCACCTCGCGACGAATCGAAGAGAAGCTGAAGGAAGTCCCGCTTTCGATCACCGCATTCGATGCGGGTATGATCGAGTCTGCAGGAATTAGTAACCTGTCGGATGTGGCTAACCTCACGCCTGGCCTGTCGTTTTTCAATGCTTTCGGTGAAAACCTGCCGGTTCCGGTTATCCGCGGGGTTGTGCCCCAGGACATTTTCGGCGTCAACGCGACGGCAATCTTTGTGGACGGTGTCTATGTTTCCGGACGCGAGGGTCTCAACTTCAGCCAGCTTGACGT
>JBATNV010000011.1:0-5887 GCA_049290495.1 Gammaproteobacteria bacterium
CTCGTCGACTTCAGCCTGAACAGCGCTACTCAGCGCTTTCTGATATCCAGGTAGTCGCGACGCGTCGGGCCGGTGTAGAGCTGACGCGGCCGGCCAATGCGCCCTTCCGGATCGGTGATCATTTCCCGCCAGTGCGCCACCCAGCCCACCGTTCTCGCGATAGCAAACATCACGGTGAACATGGACTTGGGAATGCCCAGCGCCCGATAGATGACACCGGAGTAGAAGTCGACGTTCGGGTAGAGCTTCTTCTCGATGAAGTAGGGATCCTTAAGCGCGATCTCTTCCAGCTGCAGGGCCAGGTCAAAGAGCGGCTGGTTCCGGCCCAGGCGCGCCAGCACCTTGTGGCAGGTCTCACGGATGATCGTCGCCCGCGGGTCATGGTTCTTGTAGACGCGATGACCGAAGCCCATCAGGCGGAAGGGATCGTCCTTGTCCTTCGCCCTGGCCAGGTACTTCGGAATATTGGCGACGGTACCGATCTCTTCAAGCATCTTGAGCACGGCTTCGTTGGCACCGCCGTGAGCGGGGCCCCACAGTGCCGAAATGCCCGCAGCGATCGCAGAGTAGGGGTTGGCGCCGGAACTGCCCGCCATGCGCACCGTTGAAGTACTGCAGTTCTGCTCATGGTCAGCGTGCAGGATGAACAGCAGATCGAGGGCTTCCGCTGCAACCGGGTCGATGTGATAGTCCTCGGCAGGCACCGCAAAGAACATATGCAGCAAGTTCGAGCAATAGTTCAGGTCGTTGCGCGGGTAGGTAAAGGGCTGACCCAGGGAGTGCTTGTAGGCGGCTGCCGCAATCGTCGGCAGCTTGGCGATGATCCGGTGCGCAAAGATGTCGCGGTGGCGCGGATTATGGATATCTGTGGTGTCGTGATAGAAGGCCGACATCGAGCCGACCACACCCGTGACCATGGCCATCGGATGCGCGTCGTAGTGAAAACCGTTGAAGAGCCGCAGGATGGTCTCGTTCAGCATCGTATGGGTACGGATTGAACGGTCGAATTCAACCAGCTCGGTCTGTGATGGCAGGTCGCCATACAGGAGCAACCAGGCTACTTCGATGAAAGAACTCTTGCCGGCAAGCTGCTCGACCGGGTATCCCCGGTACATCAGGATCCCTTGGTCGCCGTCGATATAGGTGATCTTGCTTTCGCAGCTGGCGGTTGAGCCGTAACCGGGATCGTAGGTAAACAGGCCCTGGGCAGTGAAAAGGCTGCGGATATCGACTACATCCGGACCGGTGGTTCCGGAACGGGATGCGAGTTCAAACTCCTTGCCCGAGCTGGTCTCCCTGACGATATAGCTTCGTCCGTTCTGGTTAGCGTCGCTCATTTGATCTATCCGGCTCCCAGGTTTGTATTGCCGCGACGAGGTTTGGCCACCGTGCCGTCTTGACAGACAGCTGGACCAAACAGCACCACATTATAGGGAACGAGAACGGACCATGCACGAATCGGTGCAGGCCATCGTGGGATGTCGGCGTTTGAGCGTGCTTAGAAAAACGGCGCGGCTGATATCAGCTGCGAGCGTATTTGCGGCGGAATTTGTCGACCCGTCCGGCGGTATCCAGCATTTTCTGCTTGCCGGTATAAAAGGGATGACAGGCCGAACAAACCTCGACACCCAGATCGTGTCCGAGCGTGGACCGGGTAAGGAATTCGTTACCGCAGCTGCAGGTTACTTTGATTTCGGCGTAGGCAGGATGTATGTCGGCTTTCATGATCGCTGGCACCGCTGGTAGGGATTCACCCGAAGGCCGGTACGGCCAAAGGGCGCCGAAGGATAGCGATTAGCCTTCGACATGGCAAGCCGGAATGTTATCCACAAAAGCTGTGGATAACTCTGTGGAAGCATTGCCTTCATGCGGCTGCGATTGATACGCCGAAAGGGAAGCTGTTGCTTTGCTGAAGAAATAGCCAAAACCATAAAATTATATAGAACAATAGCTTATAGCTAGTTTATAGACAGTGGGGTGAACAGCACGGCTGTATCCCCATGATATTCGGCCTCACCACCTGCCTTGTGCATAAGAGCTGCTGCGACACAGTCTCAGTCCAGATCGGAGAGAAGCAGAAGCAGACGGCGTAGCGCTGCCTGACGATGGCTGCGCTGGTTCTTTTGCGCCGGATCCATGCTGGCAATGTGCTGCCCGCTGTCGAGATCGATAAACAGGGGATCGTAGCCAAAGCCCTCGGTACCTCGGCAGCTGTCGGCGATCCGCCCCTCCCAGGTGTCCTCGGCAATCAAGGGCGACTCATCGCCGGCGTTGCGCACGAAAACCAGGCAGCAGCGATAGCGTGCCGTGCGCCGCGCGGCGGGTACGCTGGCCAGTTCTTCCAGCAGCAATTCATTGTTGGCTGCATCGCTGGCATCGATACCGGCATAGCGCGCGGAACGGATGCCGGGCGCCTTGTTCAGGGCATCAACTTCGAGGCCTGAATCATCGGCGAGGGCTGGCAATCCGGTAGCGGCAGCGGCGTGCCGCGCCTTCAAAACGGCGTTCTCGCGGAAGGTAGTGCCCGTCTCTGCGACCGGAATAACACCGAGCGAGGATTGTGCGATCAACTGCCAACCGGAACCGAGCAATTGCTGGAACTCGCGGATCTTGCCGGGATTGCCACTGGCCAGCACCAGCTTGCGGGGCGTCACCATGAATCATCCGCCGGACTTTGGCAGAACTCAGCCAGTTCGGGCCCGGCTGGCGGACTTCTGCTCGACGCGCCAGCCATCAATCGCTGCCGTCTGCGCCGCCATGATCTCGCCGATGCCCGTCGCTGCAAGATCGAGCAGCGTGTTGAGTTCATCGCGGCGAAAGGCATGGCCCTCGGCGGTGCCCTGTACCTCGATGAAACTTCCACCTTCGTTCATCACGACGTTCATGTCGGTTTCAGCAGCAGAGTCTTCGGCGTAGTCGAGATCCAGCACCGGCTGGCCGCGGAAGATTCCGACCGACACAGCAGCGATCTGTCCGTGCAGCGGACTGGTTGCAATAGCGCGACTGCGCAGCAGCGACTCAATCGCAAGCATGAGTGCCACATAACTGCCCGAGATGGCCGCGGTTCGCGTACCGCCATCGGCCTGCAAGACATCGCAATCGAGTGTGATGGTCCGCTCACCGAGTGCTTCGAGATTTGCAGCCGCACGCAGCGAGCGACCGATAAGCCGCTGGATCTCCAGGGTTCTGCCGCTCTGCTTGCCCTGCGCCGATTCACGACGCATCCGGCTGTGTGTCGAGCGCGGCAGCATGCCGTATTCGGCTGTGATCCAGCCCCGACCCGAATTGCGCAGAAAAGCCGGCACACCGGATTCGACGCTGGCGGTACAGAGCACGCGGGTTTCGCCGAAGCAGGCCAGCACTGAACCCTCGGCGTGACGTGTAAAGTTGGTTGTAAAGCCAACGGCGCGCATTTCAGCAGTCCGGCGGCCGCTCGGCCGCGGGGAAATATCAGTCTCAGGCATCTGATCCGGTCCTCGCGCGCCGCTTGCCGGCGCAATGTGTCATTCCAGAACGCGCAGGGCTACTGCGGAAGTATTGTCACTGTGCGGGCTACTGATACGCACTGACTGCTCGCCGATACGGCGCAACCCGGCAGCAAGCGCCTCACCATCCATGCCCAGGCTACCCAGGCGCTCATCGCCGAGCCCCGACCACAGCCCATCAGAACACGCGAGCAAAATATCGCCACGATCAAGGGGCTTCTGACGCGTGATCGTCATGCCGGGCAGCCAGGTATCGCCACCCAGGCAGCACTCGACATAGTTGCGCATCGGGTGTGCGGCGATATCAGCCTCGGTGATTACGCCGTCCTGGAGCAGAAGCTCCACATGACTGTGATCGCGGGTACGCTCGCGAACCTTGCCCTCGCGGAGGTGATAAATGCGACTGTCACCAACGTGGGCAAAAAATGCGGCACCATCCTGCACGAGGCAAAGGGCGCAGGTGGCACGCGGACGCGCCTCCATAGGCAGGCTTGCGCCAAGGAGCACAAGATTGGCATGCGCCCGACCGATAGCCAGATGCAGAAAGCCGATCGGATCAAAGACCGGATGCGCGATGCGGCCAAAGGCATCCCTGATGGTCTCAACCGCAAGTCGTGCGGCGCCGGCACCGTCGGAGTGGCCACCCATACCGTCTATGGCGATGAGCAATACCGACTTCTCTCCCGCAACCACCAGGACCCGGTCCTGGTTTTCTTCCCGATCACCGATCAGGCTCAGATCTGCATACTCGACTCGCAAGGCGACCTCACCCGAATTAGCCCATGTGTGTATAAAAAAGCGCGGATGCGGA
The DNA here is from genome assembly GCA_049290495.1 of Gammaproteobacteria bacterium. Taxonomy (GTDB): domain Bacteria; phylum Pseudomonadota; class Gammaproteobacteria; order Steroidobacterales; genus SHZI01. Next base: position 4,297 of record JBATNV010000011.1, read on the forward strand.
ACTACAATGTACCGCGGCGCACGCCAGTCTAAGCGCCGCCCCACAGCGATGCACACAATCTTTGCCATAAAGCAGAGGCAGGTCCACAACCCCAAGACGGGCCCGGATACTGCCTCAGGCACTTTCAGCGGGAGTACAGCACTTGATCCGCAGCATGACGGGTTTCGCACAGGCCGAGACAGCTACGCCGCAGGGTGTGCTGATCTGGGAACTGCGCTCGGTCAACAACCGCTACCTCGAGGTTCAGCTCAGGCTGCCGGAACTGTTCCGGCCCATCGAGAATGAAGTGCGGCAGCTGGCAGCGGCACGCCTCGGACGCGGTCGCATCGAGGCCAGCCTCAATTTGCGCAATCCCCAGGGGCAACCGGCCGGCAGTCAGCTAAACCTGGTACTGGCCCGCCAGATCATCGGCCACGCACGGACCCTGGCCGATGAGATCAGGAACACAGCTGCGCTGAACCCGCTGGAGCTGCTGCGCTGGCCGGGTGTGCTCGAGCAGGAGGAGCAGGATCTGTCAGCCTTGTTGCCGCTGGCCGTTGCCGGCTTTGACGCCGCGCTGGCCGACCTTGATGACGCCCGTAGCCGTGAAGGCGCGCGCATCGAAGAGATGTTCGAGAGGCGACTGACGGAAATCGAGGCCGGTGTGGCCGCGGTTATCAGCCGCCTGCCTACCGTGCTGGCGCGTATCCGCGAAAAGCTGGCCGAGCGGATAGCAGCACTGGGCATCCCCGCCGACTCCGAACGCCTGGAGCAGGAGATCGCGCTGCTCGCACAGAAACTCGATGTAAGCGAAGAGCTGGATCGGCTCACTGCCCACATCGCTGAGTTCCGCGGCAATCTGCGTTCCGGCATCCCGGTGGGGCGCCGGCTTGATTTCCTGGTGCAGGAATTCAATCGCGAAGCCAATACGCTGGGCTCCAAATCCGCCGATGCCGAGACCACACGACAGGCCGTAGACATCAAGGTGCTCATCGAGCAGATTCGCGAACAGGTTCAGAACGTCGAGTAAGACTGATGTCTGTGCGGGATTTGCCGTCAACGGAAAGCAGCAAGCCGAAGACCGGCACGCTGTTTGTGCTTTCAGCGCCGTCAGGCGCTGGGAAGACAACGCTCGTAAAAGCATTGATGGCGCGCGATCCGGATCTCTGCGTCTCAGTATCTTTCACCACACGCAAACCACGGCCAGGCGAAGTCCCGGAACGTGACTATTTCTTCGTGGATGAGACACGTTTCGAGGCAATGGTCGCCGCCGGTGAGTTCCTCGAACATGCCCGCGTGTTCGGCAACCTGTATGGAACCAGCCGCACGCAGGTCAACGCGGTACTCGCCAGAGGCCAAAACGTGCTGCTCGAGATCGACTGGCAGGGCGCACGACAGATCCGGCAGAACGCGCCGCACTGCTGTTCGATCTTCATCATGCCGCCCAGCGCGACCGAACTCGAACGCCGCTTGCGCAGCCGCGCGACCGACTCCGAAGAGGTGATCCGGCAGCGCCTCAGCCAGGCCTTCGACGATATGGCGCACTGGCAGGAGTTTGACTACGTCGTGATCAACAGTGACCAGCAACAGGCCGGCGATGAACTGAGCGCCA
>JBATNV010000012.1:0-14024 GCA_049290495.1 Gammaproteobacteria bacterium
GCGCTTCACCAGGTAGTCTGGCGTACACACATTGGGCGGCAGGTTGCCGAGATCCCGGGCGAGGGTGACGCCACCGGCGATCGCTGTCGCGTGCTTCATGCCCAGGCGAACCTTGCTCTTGTCGCTGGTCTCGCAGGCGAGGCCGATCGACTTCAGCCGGCTGGTTTCGGGCGCGGGTGCCGACTTCATCGTCGTGAAGCGGTAGCTCGTTTCGTACCAGGTTTCCACCGCAATGCGGGCTTTTCGGTAGGCATCAGCATCGCTGACTGTTTCGAGACCGAGGAAGCTGATGGCATCAGCGTATCCACCCTTGCCCAGCGCGGAAAATGCAGCGCGTGTGGCCTTGCGAAAGCCGCGCTGGTCGAGCTTCCCGGCTGCACCAAGGCCGACGAGCAGGATGCGTTTGCAGGGCAGCTTGCCGGTGTGGGTCAGCAACAGCGTCTCGCCGGTATTGCCGCGGATATCGCGGTTGCCGGTCACGCTGCTGAGCAGGCCGCCGCTGGCCTTGTCGAGTGTCTTCGCGGTGTCTGAAAGAACGCCGTCCGCGTAGATGGCCACGATGGCGCAGGCGGTGCGTTGCCGGGGGGCGCCAGGCGTATTGACTGTAAATTTCATGCTGTCCTCTGTGTGCCGGCAGACGCTGGTGATACCCCGGACTGCCATCGCTGTCAGCTGCAGGCTGACCGACGACAACGGGTGTGCTTGACTCCCGGCAGCCGCTACCACAAGGTAGTTTGATCGCAGGGCTTTTCCACCGTCCGGATTGCATCGTAGTGTACTTGAATCGATATGAGCGTGGCTAAGACACCCTGGGCCAGGTCCAGCCTGCTGAATCGTTATCTGCTGCGTGAGGTCGGGCAGACATGGCTGGCGGTGACCCTGGTGTTACTGCTGATTCTGGTTACCAACCAGTTCGCCGCGGTACTCGGCGATGCCGCCGCCAGCCAGATACCGCGTGATGCTATCGTCCGCGTCATGGGGCTGACGATCGTCCAGTACCTCACCATTCTTGTACCGCTGAGTTTTTTTCTGGCCATCATGCTGTCGCTCGCACGGCTGTATCACGACAGCGAGATGTCCGCGATGATGGCCTGCGGTATCGGTCCCGCGCAGTTGTACCGACCACTGCTGATGCTCGGTCTGCTGCTGGCGGTCGGCGTCGCCTGGTTGTCGCTGGTGGCGTCGCCGGCAGCGGTGCGTGAGGTGAAGACGCTGTCCGAAGTCGCCCGACGTGATGCGAGCCTTGGCTTGCTGGAGCCGGGGCGATTCATCAGCTTCGGCAGCAGCGGTGCGGTGATGTATGCGGAGTCACTGACTGGTGATCAGCATCTGCACAATGTGTTCGTACAGCGGCGGGTCGGCGAGCGGGTGGAAGTCATCCTGGCTGATGAGGCCTGGCAGGTTGTCACTGATAACGGTAATTTCCGTGAGGTGGTCTTTGCGCGCGGCCGTCGTTACGAGGGTGAGCCCGGTGGAGCAAAATTCCGGATCGTGGAATTCGTTGAACACGGTATTCCCTTTGCTGTACCCGTAGCACGGAACACTGCGCTCAAAGCCAATCAGCGGACGACTTCAGCACTTCTCGAGTCCAGCGATCCCGTCGACCGGGCTGAGCTGCACTGGCGGCTTGCGCCAGCGCTGACCTTGCTGGTGCTGACCGTGATTGCGGTGCCTCTTGCGAAAACAGAGCCACGTCGGGGCCGCTTCAGTGGCTTGGCTGCGGCTATTCTGGTCTACGTCATCTACGCCAATCTGCTTGCGGCCGGGCAAGCCTGGCTGGAACGCGAGCGGTTGCCGGAATTCAGTGGCCTGTGGTGGGTACACGGCCTGTTTCTGCTCGTAGCGGGGCTGATGCTGCTCGTACAGCGCGGTCTATTCCGGAAGTTGCAACGTCGCTGGCAGCTTGGAGGAGAGCGGCCTTGAACATCGTCGGCCGGTACCTGTTCATCACCATCCTCGGCACAACGGCGATGGTCCTTGCCGTTCTCCTGAGCCTGGGTGGTTTCATCGAGCTGGTAGGTCAGCTCGACGATATAGGCGTCGGCGGCTACGGGCTCGTGAATGCCATCGGCTGGGTGCTGATGCAACTGCCGGCAGTGCTTTTTCAGTTGCTGCCGATCGGCGCGCTGCTAGGCAGCCTGCTCGGACTCGGCATGCTCGCCAGCCGCTCCGAACTCATCGTGCTGCGTGCCGCTGGCATGTCGCCGACCAGGATCGCCAGGGCGGTGCTGGTCACGGGTGTCGTATTTGCCGTCATTGGTGGATTGGTTGGCGAGTTCGTGGCGCCGCCGCTCGAACGCTTTGCCCGCCAGTATCGCGCAGTTGTGAAGTTTGGCCAGGCAGGCGCCAGCACCGGTGAAAGCACCTGGATCCGGGATGGCAACATGCTGCTCAATGTACAGCCGCCTACAGACGAGCATCCGGCCGGTGGCGTTTATGTGTTCCGGCTTGCGTCGGCAAATGCGCTGGCCGCTGCTGGCCGGGCCGAGGTGTTGCGTCAGGCGGCTGGCAATCAATGGTTGCTCGACAATTATGTGGAGAGTGTTTTCACACCCACAGCGGTCGAGACCACGAGTGCGGGGCAGTCGCTGGCCCTCAGCGGCCTGAATCCGGACCTGCTGGATCTGACTGTAGTGCGCACCGATTCGATGACCAGCAATGCGCTGTGGCGCTACATCCAGTATCTGAAACGCAATGGGCTGGCGACGCGCAACTATGAAGTCTCGTTCTGGAGCCGCTTTGCATCGATGGTTGCGGTGCCGTTCATGTGCGTACTCGCCGTGCCCTTTGTGCTTGGCTCGTTGCGCGGTACCGGTACCGGCGCGCGCATGGTTGTCGGTATCGGCATCGGTCTTGCCTGGTTTCTGGTCAGTCGAACTCTGGCAGATGGTGGTGCTGTCTGGGAGCTGGATCCTGTGCTGATCGCGTGGCTGCCGACCGCACTGCTGGCTGTGGCAGCTTTCTGGATGGTCAAGCGGTCGCGCTGAAGCGGCGACCCTTCAAGCCGGCTTCGCCGGCAGCACGACTACACGCGTGCCGGCCAGGCGATCATGCCAGGTCAACGCGTCGCGATCGATCCACAGCCACACGAGCCCCACGCCGCAGGAAGCGACCGTCAGCAAGCCAGTTGCGAAGCGCAGCAAGCCGGTGCGCATATCGACAGCTTCACCCGAACGTTTTTCCAGCCGGATCCGCCACGCGCGCATGCCGAGTGTCTGCCCGCCGCGCATCCAGCAGCTGACATAGAAGGCGGCGGCCACGATGAACAGCAGCAGCTGGTAGGGCAGGGCGCCGGGACTGACAGCCTGCCCGCCACGCAACATGAGCACGATCAGGGTAGTCAGCATCCAGACCGCCGCCAGCAGCAGCAGGTCGTAAAAGCTTGCGGCGAGACGACGCCAGACGCCGGCCAGGGCCGCTGGGCCACCAGAGCCGATTCCGTTGTTTGCCTCTGACACCGTGCTGAGGTACCGGCGAAGAATGTTGGCGCTCCCTACGAGAATCGAACTCGTGTTTCAGCCTTGAGAGGGCCGCGTCCTAACCGCTAGACGAAGGGAGCTATGTCGGCTACGCGGCCGAAGCGGGGCTGCTATTATAGGCAGCCCGCCCGCAGTCTCAAGTCGGAGTTTTTTTGAATCAGGCCAGTCTCCCCGTGGATGCGCCACGCATCATCCCGCGCCCGGAACACAATATTTCGAGGGCAAATATCTCGCGGGCTGCACTGAAAGTGCTGTATCGCCTGAAGGAGGCCGGCTTTCAGGCCTTCATCGTCGGGGGCGGGGTACGTGACCTGCTGCTGAACCGGCAGCCCAAGGACTTCGATATCGCAACCGATGCGAGCCCTGAACAGGTGCATACGGTTTTCGGCAACAGCCGCATCATCGGACGCCGCTTCCGCCTGGTGCATGTGCGCTTTCGCGACGAGATCATCGAGGTGGCCACCTTCCGCGGTATCGGCAGCGAGGACGAGGAGAGCGAAGACCGGCAGATCCTCGATGTGACCGGCCGCATCCTCAAGGACAACTCCTACGGTTCGATCGAAGAAGATGCCTGGCGACGCGATTTCACCGTCAACGCGCTCTACTACAACATCGCTGATTTTTCGATCTGGGACTACGTCAACGGCATGCAGGATATCGCCGAGGGCCGTATCCGGCTGATTGGTGATCCGGTCACCCGCTATCGCGAAGATCCGGTGCGCATGATCCGTGCGGTACGTCTGGCAGCCAAGCTGAACCTCGAAATTCATCCCGATACGGCGGCGCCGATCGCGCAGCTGGCACCCTTGCTGGACAACATGCCCTCGGCGCGTCTCTTTGATGAGTTCCTCAAGGTCTTTGCGACCGGCCATGCGCTGGAGGGTTATCGGCGACTGTGTACGCATGGGCTGTTTGCGCATCTTTTCCCTGCCACAGCGCGCTGGCTGGCAGCCGACGGCGCTGAGGGCAAACGTCAGCGTTTCATCGAGTGCGCGCTGGTGAATACGGATCGCCGGATTGTCGAGGGCTTGCCCGTGACACCAATGTTCCTGTTCGGCGTATTTCTCTGGGGCCCCGTTCAGGAGCGCGCTGCCGCGTTGCGCAAGTCTGGCGACATGTCTGAAAACCAGGCTTTGATCGATGCCGGTATGCAAGTGACCGATGAGCAGATTTCGCGGGTCAGTCTGCCCAGACGCTTTTCAGTGCCGATGCGCGAGATGCTGCAGCTCCAGCCGCGTTTCATGCGACAACAGGGCCGGCGTACCGGCGTGCTGCTCGAGCACCGGCGCTTCCGGGCTGCCTACGACCTGCTGTTGCTGCGCCTTGAACTTGGTGAGGTCACGCCGGAGTTGGTGGACTGGTGGACCAAGATCCAGACCCTGTCGCCTGAGGAGCAGCAAAAGGAATTCGGCGGGCAGCAACAGCAGCGGCAGGGATCGCGTCGTCGTCGTCGGCGACCGGCCGCATCAGCTTCCTGAAGGCGATCTGCAGTGCCTGCAGAAATCTGGCTGCCCGCTTATATAGGACTCGGGAGCAATCTCGATGATCCGGTGGCGCAGCTCACACGAGCCTTCGCTGAACTTGCGGAACTGCCATCCAGTCGGCTGGTGGCGCGTTCCCGCCTGTATCGCAGTCCACCGCTTGGCGGCTTGTTGCAGCCTGACTATATGAATGCGGTGGCTGGGTTACTGACCCGCCTTGAGCCACAGGTGTTGCTGGATACGCTGCATGCCATCGAGCGTGCGCACGGCCGTGACCGAACGGAGAGCCAGCGCTGGGCGGCGCGTACGCTGGATCTTGATCTGCTTGTTTATGGCGGGCTGAAGCTGAAATCTGAATGGATAGAGATTCCTCACCCGGGCATTGCGGCGCGAAATTTTGTATTGTGGCCGCTGCTGGAAGTCGCGCCAGGTCTGCACATACCGGGCTTGGGTACGGTGGCTGAACTGGCTGCTGCCACCGACCGTTCAGCACTGGAGCTGGTCGGGTGATTTGACTGATACTGCCAGCGTGTGCCTTCTGCCAACCATAACAATAATAGTCAGCCTGCATGGCCAATTCCCGTTACATAGCGATTGAAGGTCCCATCGGTGTTGGCAAGACGAGTCTTGCGCGACGGCTTGCGGCCGCCATGAACGGTGAGCTGCTGCTGGAAGAGCCAGAGACCAATCCCTTTCTGGAGCGTTTTTATCGTGAGCCGGACCGGGCGGCCTTGCCGACGCAACTGTTCTTTCTTTTTCAGCGCGTACAGCAGATTGAACAGCTGCGCCAGGCGGATATTTTTGCTGAAACCAGGATCTCGGATTATCTGATGGACAAGGACCGCCTGTTTGCCGAGATCAACCTCGGGCAGAACGAGCTGTCCCTGTATGACAAGGTGGCCGAGTCCCTGGCCTTCTCGCCGCCGGTTCCGGATCTGGTTGTCTATCTGCAGGCACCTGTGGATACACTGCTGTTCAGGATTTCGCGCCGGGGCATCGATGCAGAGCGGCGCATTGGCCGGCGCTATCTGGAGCGTCTCGCTGAGGGTTACGCGCGGTTCTTCCATGATTACGCTGCTGCGCCGCTGCTGATAGTGAATGCGGCTGTAATCGACCCGGTACATAATGACGAACACTTCGAGATGCTGCTGACGCAGATAGAACGCATCCGCAGCGGCCGGCATTTTTTCAACCCGGTGGTTTCTGCGCTCGCCTGAGTGCGCTTCCTGGAGTACAGATGTACAAGCAGTTACAACAGCGCGACATGGCTGAGGCGCCGGTCAATGTTTCGTCATTGCGGGCGATGAAAGACCGCGGTGAGCCCATCGCCTGTCTGACGGCTTACGACGCCAGCTTCGCCCACCTGGTTGACCGCGCCGGTACGGACATTGTGCTGGTCGGCGATTCGCTGGGCATGGTGATCCAGGGGCATGACACGACGGTTCCGGTAACCGTACAGGACATCATCTATCACTCGCGTGCGGTACGGCGTGGACTCAGCCGTGCATTCCTGATGGCAGATATGCCGTTCATGAGCTACACGACGCCGGTACAGGCGCTCGACAACGCGGTGCGGCTCATGCAGGAAGGGGCGGCGATGATGGTGAAGCTCGAAGGTGGCGCCAGTCAGGTGGGTATCGTCGAACATCTCACCCAGCACGATATTCCGGTCTGTGCGCATCTGGGGCTTCGTCCCCAGTCAGTACACAAGATTGGCGGCTTCAAGGTACAGGGTCGCGGCCAGGCCCAGGCCGAGCAAATGCTCGAGGATGCAGTTGCGCTTGAGCAGGCCGGTGCCGACATTCTGCTGCTCGAGTGCGTGCCCAATGAACTGGGTCAGGCGGTGCGCCATGCGGTGTCAGTGCCGGTGATCGGTATCGGTGCGGGCCCGGATGTTAACGGGCAGATCCTGGTGCTTTACGACATGCTCGGCATTACCCAGGGCCGCCTGCCGCGCTTTGTGCGGAATTTCATGACCGGTAACGCCTCGCCTCTTGAGGCCTTGCAGGCCTATGTGCTGGCTGTCAAGGATCGGAGCTATCCGGCACCCGAGCACTGCTTTTCCTGAGTTTGCCCTCAGCAGCGGAACTTAAGCCTGTGCAAACGATTCGGAAGATTCCGGTCCTGCGTGAGACGCTGCGTGCCTGGCAGCACGCGGGTGAAACAGTGGCGATCGTTCCCACCCTTGGCAACCTGCATGAGGGGCACATCAGTCTCCTGGAGCTGGCACGCAAATACGCCGACAGGGTTGTCGTCAGTGTTTTCGTAAACCCGATCCAGTTCGGACCAGGGGAGGACTACCAGTCCTATCCGCGCACCCTTGATCACGATCGCCGCCGTCTGATGCGCGCCGGTGCTGACCTGTTGTTTGCGCCTGCCGTCGAGGTGATGTATCCACGGGGTGAAGAGGCTACAACAGTCGTGTCCGTACCTGGACTGTCAGGCATTCTCTGCGGCGAGTTCCGGCCCGGTCATTTTGACGGCGTGACCTCGGTGGTCAGTCGCCTGTTCAATATCGTGCAACCGGACTATGCAGTATTCGGCCAGAAAGACTATCAGCAGCTCACCATCATTCGTCGCATGCAGATCGAGCTGCATTTCCCGGTCGAGATCATCGTCGGGCCGACCCTGCGTGAAGCGGACGGACTGGCGCTCAGTTCGCGCAACCAGTATCTCAGCGCTGCAGAACGCGGGATTGCGCCGAATCTCTACCGTGCCGTCAACGCGTGTGGCGAGCGGTTGCACGCTGGCACGCGTGACTATGCAGCGCTTGAGGCACACGGTTTTGCCACGCTCGTGGCGGCAGGTTTCCGGCCCGACTATTTTGCCATCCGCAATGCCGATGATCTCGGTCCTCCGCAGCGCATCGACCGTCGCCTCGTAGTCCTGGTTGCCGCACATCTCGGTCGTGCGCGTCTGATCGATAACCAGCTGGTCGAGATCTGAGTGAGTTCGCTATTGCGGCGCGGTGTGCCGCGTAAGCGCCCAGGCCACATGCTCGCCTACCAGTTCGAGCGGGTGGTCGCGCCGCGCCTGCAGTGCAGCCAGAACTGCGGCTGAAGTCGGCGCATTGCCGAGCGCCACAGCGATATTACGCAACCAGCCTGCATATCCGGTTCGTCGCAGCGCGCTGCCTTCGGTGCGGCTGCTCCATTCAGCTTCAGACCAGCTGAAAAGCTCGATGAGGCCGGCGCTGTCCAGTCCATGCCGGACGGCAAAATCACTTTCCGTACCTGGCCGCGCAAACTTGTTCCAGGGACAGACCAGCTGACAGTCATCGCAGCCGAAGATCCGGTTGCCCATTGCAGCTCTCAGCTCCGTCGGGATCGGACCGCGTGTTTCGATCGTGAAGTAACTGATGCAGCGGCGCGCATCCAGCGTATAGGGCGCGATGATCGCCTGCGTCGGGCAGATATCGAGGCAAGCCTGGCAGCTGCCACAGTGATTGCTGGCCGGCGTATCAATAGCGAGCGGCAAGTCGGTGTAGATCTCACCGAGCAGGAAACACGAGCCGGCGCTGCGGTTTATCAGGTTGGTGTGTTTGCCAATCCAGCCGAGCCCGGCCGCTTCGGCCAGTGGCTTTTCCATCACTGGTGCGCTGTCGGTGAATACGCGATAGCTGTGCGGCTGCACTTCGGCCGTGATCCGGTCGGCCAGCTTCTGCAGTCGCTGGCGCAGTGTCTTGTGATAGTCGCGTCCCAATGCATAACGCGCGATGTAGCCACGCTCCGGATCAGCAAGGGTGCGGGCGGCCGTGTCGATATCGGCGCTGAGGTAGTCCATGCGCGCGGAAATGACCCGGCGTGTGCCTGGCCACAGCTCGGCGGGACGGCTGCGTTTGCTGCCGTGTTTTGCCATGTAGTCCAGTTCGCCGTGGAAGCCGGCGGCCAGCCACGCGTCAAGCCGGGCTTCGGCCGCGCTGAGGTCGATAGCCGCGATACCGATCTGCTGAAAACCGAGCGCGAGTCCCCAGCTTTTGATGTGCCGGGCGAGTTCGGGAGAGTCGGGCAAGAAATTTGACACGGTGTGGCAGGCAGGGCCGGTGAATCCAGAGGAACAGTATAATCATCGCCATGACTGATATGACACGTAGCGTGTGGACGCCGGCACAGGTCCGTGAACTCGATCGCGTGGCGATCGGGAACTGCGGGATTCCCGGCTATGAACTGATGAGCCGGGCGGGGCAGGCCGCGTTCAGCATTGCCCGTCAGCGCTGGCCGGATGCCAGCCGCTGGCTGCTGATCTGCGGTGCCGGCAACAACGCTGGCGACGGTTTTGTCGTCGCCAGGCTGGCGCAGGCTGCAGGGCTGGATGTCACTGTGGCCGTGCTCTCTGATCCGTCTTGTCTGCAGGGCGAGGCTGCCACGGCCTGGCGCGACTACATGAATGCCGGCGGTACGACGCAAGCTTTCTCGGCGGCGCTGATCGACGGTACCGACCTGGTCATCGATGCGCTGCTCGGCACCGGGCTGCAGCGGCCAGTCACCGGAGAGTACCTGGCGGCGATCGAAGCAGTGAATGCCGAGGCACGACCGGTGATGGCGCTCGATGTACCGAGTGGCCTGGACAGTCTCAGCGGCGAGATCCTCGGTGCAGCAATGTGGGCCGATCTGACCGTGACCTTTGTCGGTCTCAAAGCGGGTTTGTATCTGGCCTCGGGGCCGGAGTACTGCGGTGAGATCGAGTTTGCCGCACTCGATATCCCTGCCACAGCTGTGCAGCAACTCGAAGCTGCGCCGCTATTCAATCTCTACCGCAGGGACGAACTGTTGCACCTGCTGCCGCCACGGCCGGCCGATGCGCACAAGGGCAGTTTCGGCCACGTACTGATCGTCGGCGGCAACCGCGGCATGAGTGGTGCCGTGCGTCTCGCCGGCGAAGCCGCCTTGCGTGCCGGGGCGGGGCTGGTCACGGTGGCGACGCGGCCAGAGCACGCGCTGTGGATGCCATTGACCCGGCCGGAGCTGATGTCGTCTGGCGTAGGTTCAGCCAGGGATCTTGCGCCGCTGTTGAAGCGGGCGACGATCGTGGCTTGCGGACCGGGCCTTGGTCGAGATCCGTGGGCGCAGGAACTCTTCGATGCGGTCGCTGGCAGCAGTCTGCCGCTGGTGCTGGATGCTGATGCCCTCAATCTGCTTGCAGATCGCAAGCTGCGTCGGGAGAACTGGATCCTCACGCCGCATCCGGGTGAAGCCGGGCGGCTACTCGGTACAACCGGTGCGCAGGTGCAGGCTGACCGGTTCGGCGCACTGAAGGAGTTGTGCCGACTATACGGCGGTACGGTGATCCTCAAGGGTCGCGGTACGCTGATTGGACGCGAGGGTAGCGTTCCCGTGCTGATCGATCGGGGCAATCCGGGCATGGCAACCGCCGGCATGGGTGATGTATTGACCGGCCTGGTCGCCGGTCTGGCGGCGCAGACCCGGACCACGGATCTGCACACGGCTGCAGGTGCAGCGTTTGTCCATGCTGCTGCCGGCGATGCGGCGGCGCTGACCGGCGAGCGCGGATTGCTTGCCAGCGACCTGTTTGCGCAGTTCCGGACATGGCTGAATCCCGCGCACTGAATCTGGCTGACCCTGCTGCGACAGAGCGCCTGGGCCATGCGGTGGCACAGGCCCTGGCCGCGCAGCATCCAGCGCAATTTTGCATCTATCTGGACGGCGAACTCGGTGCCGGCAAAACTGCCTTTGCGCGTGCCCTCCTGGCCGGCCTCGGCTATCAGGGGCGAGTGCCCAGCCCCACCTATACGCTGGTCGAGCCCTATACCGCGGGTGGTTTCCAGCTCCTGCATGCCGATCTGTATCGCCTCAAGGATCCGGCTGAACTCGATTACCTGGATATTGCCGACCAGTTTGCGGCTGGTTGCCTCTTGCTGGTCGAGTGGCCTGAAAAAGGGCGGGGCCGGCTGCCATCCGCTGATCTCAGGCTCTGCCTTTCAATTGAAGGTATGGGTCGTCGGGCGGTTTTTGAGGCGCTGACAGCCCAGGGCGCGCGCCTGCTTGCACTGCTCAGCCTCACGAGCTGATGCCAGCCGCCACAAGTGATGCAGCCGGCATCTTCATTTTTTCATTGATATACCGCAGCTATCCCCATATTTAGAAAGGATTATTATTCCCCATGCGGGACTGATTACGTATAATCGGCCACGTGGTTTTGGCATGCGGGAGGCGGGACGTGAAGCGCAGCGGGCTTAACTGCCTTGTTTGCATCGTTGCGATCCTGCTGATTTCCGTGTCAGCAGTGAACGCTGCGGAGCGCGCGCAGCTGCAAGCGGTCCAGATTGCGGAGCAGGGCGCTGCCACGCGTATAGAGCTCCGGCTGTCGCGGTCCGCCGATTTCAAGATGTTTACGCTAACCGGACCCAACCGGGTCGTCCTGGATATTTCGGCTGCGGCTCTGGGCCGTACCGCCTTGCCACTGCCGGATGCGACGGGCGCTGTACGTGATATCCGTGCTGCGCATCGTGACGGCGATCTGCGTATCGTTTTTGACCTGACAGCCGCCATGCGCCCACAGAGCACCATCACCAGTGATGGTTCGGCTGCGCGGCTGACAATCGAACTGCAACCGCTGGCGATGGCCCAGGGTGCGGCCTCGACCGAGTCATCGCCATTACCCGTTGCCGTTTCGTCAACCGAGCCACAGCCTGGGCTGAAAGCATCGCCGGAGCAGGCGCCGACAGCAGTGCCGGTGGCGGCGCCTGTCGCCGCGCCGGCAGCACCACGGGCTGCGGCAGAGAAGCCACCATCCCGTCCGGTGCGCGATATCGTCGTGGTCGTGGATGCCGGCCATGGCGGACACGACCCGGGCGCGCATGGTGCACGCGGTCTGCGTGAGAAGGACGTCACGCTGGCGATCAGTCAGCAGTTGGTGCGCCTGATCAACAACGAGCCGGGCATGCGTGCCGTGCTGACACGAAACGACGATCGCTTTCTGGGCTTGCGTGAGCGCATGGAACGGGCACGATCAGTCAGTGCCGACCTGTTTATTTCGATTCATGCTGATGCGGCCATGAACCGGAGCGCCCGTGGGTCCACCGTCTATGTGCTGTCCGGAAAGGCGGCGAGCGATGAGGCCTCGCGCCGCTTGGCCGCACGAGAAAACGCCGCGCTCATCGGTGGTGTCGAACTGGGTGACAAGGATCCCGTTCTGGCCTCGGTGCTCATGGACCTCTCGCAGAACGCGTCCATCAGTTCGAGTATCAGTATCGGCGGGGCCATTCTTGGGGAGATGGCCGGGCTTGGGCCTCTGCACCGGAATACGGTGCAGCACGCGCCGTTCATGGTGCTGAAATCGCCCGATGTGCCCTCGGTGCTGATCGAAACAGCCTATATCTCCAACGCCGAGGATGAGCGCAATCTGGGTTCTGTGCAGCATCAGGAAAAGCTTGCTCGTGCGGTACTCGGCGGCGTCCGTCGCTACTTCGATGCCAATCCGGCCACCGGCGTGATGGCGGCGACGCCCCGGCCCGGAAAAGTGCCCCGCGACATTCAACATGTGATCGGGCGTGGCGATACCCTGTCGGCAATTGCAGACCGCTACAACACCAGCATGCAGCGGATCCGGTCTGCCAACGGACTTCGGTCCGATACCGTACGTCTGGGCCAGAAGCTGCGGATCCCTGTCGAGAGCACCTGACGCTCCCTGTACTGCTGCTCCAGCCACAGCAGCATGCCGTGGTTTGCAATGCCCGCGGTATTTGAAACAATCCGGACATGCCGATTCGCGAACTGTCCACTCACCTGGTCAACCAGATTGCAGCTGGTGAGGTTGTCGAACGTCCCGCTTCAGTGATCAAGGAGCTGCTCGAGAACTGTCTTGATGCCGGTGCTTCGCGCATCGAAGTTGAGCTCGAGGAAGCGGGGGTAAAGCTGTGCCGGGTTCGCGATGACGGTGCCGGCATCCCGCGGGATGAGCTGGCGTTGGCACTGGCCCGGCATGCGACCAGCAAGATCAGCTCGCTCGAAGAACTCGAGCAGGTGGCAACCCTGGGCTTTCGTGGCGAGGCACTGCCCAGTATCGCTTCTGTTTCGCGTCTGCGTATCACCTCCCGGGAGCGGGCGGCAGATTCCGGCTTTATGGTCGAGGGTATTGAGGGTGGCAGCGTGAGTCCTGCGCCGCATCCGCCCGGAACCACAGTCGAGGTACGCGACCTGTTTTTCAACACGCCGGCACGCCGGCGTTTCCTGCGCAGCGAGCGTACGGAATTTGGCCGTGTGCGCGAGGTGATTGAGAGAATTGCCCTGTCGCGCAGTGCACTCGCCTTGCGGGTGACCCATAACCAGCGTCAGATCCTGGATCTACCCGCTGCTGTCACGCCCGCTGAACTGGTCGATCGGGTCAGCCGGATTTGTGGTCGCGAGTTCACGGACAATGCGATTTATGTCCAGCGCGAATCGGGCGGGATGTTGCTGCGTGGTTGGCTGGTGCGTCCGGTCCACGCACGCAGCCAGCCGGATCTGCAGTACATGTTTCTCAACGGGCGAGCGATTCGCGACAAGCTGCTGGCGGGCGCGGTGCGTGCCGGTTATCGCGACGTGCTGTATCGCGACCGGTGGCCTGCCTTCGTGCTTTATCTGGACATGGATCCAGCCTGGGTCGACGTCAATGCCCACCCGGCCAAGCAGGAGGTGCGCTTTCGCGAGCCAGGGCCCGTGCGCGATTTCGTGCGGCGGACTGTTGAAACGGCAATTGCTGAACCTGCGTCGGCAGCTGCAACTGCAATTGTCGGGGCATACGTTCCGGGTGCGCATGCGGAATCAGCAGTATTGGTCAGGCAGAATCCGTTGGCCTTTGTCATGCCGGTGCCATCCGGCATCGTGCGCGAGCAACTGGCGACATACGCGCAACTGGCCAGACCAGGTACAGGTGCAGACCAGTCGGCGCCACTGGGCTACGCCCTGGCGCAGCTGCATGGCGTGTACATCCTCGCGCAGAATGCCGAAGGGCTCGTGATTGTGGACGCGCATGCGGCACACGAGCGGATCAGTTACGAGCGGCTGAAAGCCGCGGTTCGTCAGTCAGCGGTCCAGGTCCAGACGCTGCTGGTACCACCAGCGCT
>JBATNV010000013.1:0-2001 GCA_049290495.1 Gammaproteobacteria bacterium
ATGTCAGCAGACAGAAACTCGACCGTTTTATCGCCAGTTTGCAGCGCTGTGCGATCGCGGTTTCTGTACCGCTGGCAGCAGAACTCAGCACTAGTCTGCCCGGCATGTCGATCCGCACTATCGTCAATGGAGTCGACCAGAAGGCAATCCAGCTAGCGGCGGCACAACCTTGCCAGCTTGCTGTTCGAGACCGCATCGGTATCTGCTTTTCCGGACGACTCGTGCCGGTCAAACGCGTCGATATATTCCTGGCGACCGCAAGGCTCGTGCTCGATGCACATCCGCAACGCTATATCTTCTATGTCGTTGGCGATGGTCCGTTACGCGCGCAACTTGAAGCGCAGGCGCAGGCCCTGCAATTGGGCAACGACTGCATATTTACCGGCTTCCTGCCCAATGTCCTGCCCTTGTTGAGCAGCATGGGCGCACTGGTACTGACGTCCGACCATGAAGGCACACCGATGGTTGCGCTTGAAGCGCTTGCGCTTGGTGTACCTGTTGTCGCTCACGCGGTAGGTGGCCTGGTGCCGCTACTCGGTTCAGCAGCGCAGGGACAGCTGGTACCGCGTCAGGCCCCTGCCGGGTTCGCCAGCGCGATCATCGCAACCGCGCCGCCCGACCAACCGACACCAGCAGAACGTCAGAACCTGCTGCCACCTGAATACCAGATAGAAACCTGTGCCGCCGCCCATCTCGCGCTGTATCGCGAGCTATTGGGCCAGAGGCCAGAACGCCGCTAACGCAAGCCGGCAACACGCGCCATAAAGCTCGCCTTGTCGGCCGCAATATCCTCGTGTACCGACAGGCGCTTCAGCAGATGAAGATCGCTTTGCGGCTGATTCCAGCCTGGAACCGTCGTCACTGCAGCGCGATAGACGGTATGCGCCAGTGCGAGCGCCGCAGGCGAACAGTCACCATTCGGGTAGCAGAAAATATCTACCGGTCGCCCGATCATCTGCTCGAGGCGGTCGCGCGATGCCCGCAACTCGTCTTCCAGCTGGACCGGTGCCAGTTCTGGCAGTAGCCGCGTATGGCGCCGGCTGTGCGAACCGAATCGCAGCAGCCCGGAGTCCCGCATCGCAAGGATCTCGGTCTCATCAAGCAAATCGCGGGTTGCCGCCTCAGCTGCCACCGGGACAAGGCCCTCCGCTGCATCAAGCAGACTGATCATGGCTGCATCAGACAGGCGCTTCCCGGCATTGATAACACGATCGATTTGCGCAATATCCGGCGAGCCGGCCGGTACAAAGCCAGCGCCGGCGAGCAGCGCTGAAAATTCGCCAGGCAGCACGTCCATATCGCGCGTACCCAGCCTGCCCAGCAGTTGCGCAAGCCGGTTTGGCCAGAACCGGTAGCTGCTACCGATGAAGTCTGTAACCAGAAAAACTGTCGCCGGCACCCGCGCAGCGACAAGCACCGGCAGCCCGTACGTATAGTTATCCCGCCAGCCATCATCGAAAGTAATGCAGCAGGCGCGATCCGGCAGCTCATCACCTGCCTCGCGCAAGTCGAGCCAGTTACCGAGGTCAATGACGGTGAAATGCTGCTTCAGCACCTGCAGGTGCATGGCGAGCGTCTCCGGGCTGACATACATGCCAGGCTGCTCAGTCAGCCGTGCGCGATGATCAGCCGGCAGGATGCGATGGTAGGTCAGGATCGTCAGCGATGGTCGCGGCCGGGTTCGCCACACCAGCGGTGCTGCCAGACCTAGTGTGCGACGCAGGAGCTTCTTGATACGAGTTGCAGGCATCACGGCTACCAGGGCAGGTTCGGGCTGATAATGGGCCCAAGCCAGTTGGCGACCGGCAACGGCATCCGGCTCCAGAGCCTGACTGCCAGCTCAAGTCGGGAGCGCCCGTCCTTTTGATCCGCGACAGCATCACCACCCGCTTGCGACCAGCTATGCCAGTGCAGCTGCACCGGCTGTGCGCCCCACTGGCTCTTGAAGCGGTAGGTGCCAGCATCCACGCTGCTGCGGCCGAAATCGAATGATGTGCAGCC
>JBATNV010000014.1:0-5199 GCA_049290495.1 Gammaproteobacteria bacterium
CGGGCGAAGCTGACCAGCTCGCCTTCAGGCGACATGACCTTGAACGAGTCGGGCAGGATCTGGAAAGTCACGGGGATACCGAAACGGTCTACGTTGGGGTCTGTCACGGCCTCGATATTCGTGACATAGCCAACCCGCACACCACGAAACAACACGTTGGAACCCACGCGCAGCCCCTTTACCGAGCCGTCGAAGTAGGTCATGAGATAGCGCTTGGAGGAGAACAGCTCGCCACCGCCGAAGACCAGGACAGCAACGATCAGCAACGCAATGGCACCCAGCACGAAGCTGCCGATGATCGCCGGGTTAGCCTTGTTACTCATGCGCCCGCCGCCGATGAGGGTTCAACGCCACGCCAGAGGAATTCACGCACCCGGTCGTCGGTGCAATGGTCACGCAGTTCGCGGGGATTACCGGTTGCCAGCTGGGTCTTCGTTTCCGGATCGAGGAATACCGAGTTGGTGCCGATGGCCATGATGCTCGCCAGTTCATGCGTCACCATGACGATGGTCGTTTGCAAAGTATCGCGCAGTTCAAGGATCAGGTCATCGAGCAACTTGGCGCTGATCGGATCAAGACCTGCCGAGGGCTCATCAAAAAACAGGATGTCGGGATCCATGGCCATGGCCCGCGCGAGTCCAACGCGCTTTTTCATGCCACCGGAGATTTCGTTTGGATAGTAGTCTTCAAAACCGGTGAGGCCGACCAGCGCCAGCTTCCAGGCCGCGACCTCGCGAATCTCTGCCTCACTGAGCCGGGTGTACTGCCGCAGCGGCAGGCCTATGTTCTCGGCAAGCGTCATGGAACTCCACAGCGCCCCGGACTGGAACAGCACACCGAAGCTGCGCTTCATGGCATCACGGTCGGCATCACTGCCCTGCCAGAAACTGGTTCCGTCGTAAAACACATCGCCCTGGGCTGGCGGTTTCAGGCCAATCAGGTGCCGCAGCAGCGTGCTCTTTCCGCAACCACTGCCACCCATGATCACGAAGATATCGCCGCGACGAACCTCGAAATTCAGATCCTTCTGAATCACGAAATCACCGTAGGCCATGGTCATGTCCCGCACGGCGATATGTACCTGGCTTTCTGCAGACTCGCTCATCAGATATGCAAAGCCGTATAGATCACGGTAAGCACCGAGGCGCTGATGACGATGAGCAGAATACCCATCACCACGGCCCCGGTGGTCGATTCGCCCACCGCCTGTGCGCTGTTGCCGCAGGCCATACCCTGCTGGCAGCCGGCCACCGTGACCACGACGCCGTACACCAGGGACTTGAACAAACCACCGAACAGGTCGTGCAGTTTTACCGCATCAACGGTCTGCTGCAGGTATTGAATAAAGCTGACATCCAGCATGGCGAGTGCGGCCACCATGCCACCCGCAATACCCAGCAAGCTGGCGTAGAGGGTAAGCAGCGGCATCATGACGATCAGGGCGATGGCTCTCGGCAATACCAGGAAATCCATGGGGTTGAGACCCAGCGTACGCAAGGCATCGGTCTCCTCATTCACTTTCATGGTGCCGAGCTGGGCTGCGAACGCCGCGCCGGTGCGGCCCGCCATGACAATGCCGGTCATGATGGCCGACATCTCCCGCACCATCGCCACCGCCACCAGGTTGGCCACATAGATGCCGGCGCCAAACTGTTCCATCTGGTAGGCGCCCACGAAAGCAAAAATCACGCCGATCAGAAAGCTGATCAGGGCGACGATGCCGAGCGCCTGGGCGCCCGCCTGGTGAAAGAAAGTCATCAGGTCAGCCCGGTCGAACATCGCCCGTCCACGCAGCAACCGGCCGAAGGACTGCGTCAGCTCGCCGAGAAAAGCCACCAGATCCCGGGCGTGATCCAGTGTTTCAAGCGTGGCCTTGCCCACGCGCACGACCAGGTTGTCTGCATTTTGCAAACGGCGCGCACCGGCCCGCTCCGGGACAGCAAAGGCGAGATCCAGCAACTTCTGCGCACCTTCGGGCAGCGCGGTGGTATCGAGCGCGAGGTTGCGGCTCTCCGCAGCCCGTCGGATAGCGCTCAGGAAAATCATGAGTCCGGTATCCCAGCGGCCCAGCGCTTGGGCATCGAACTCGATACGCGCCGGTGCCTCGGTCTCAGCCAGCTCAGCCAGCATGGAAGCAGTCGCAGGCAGGTTGGCCGTGATGAGCCAATCGCCGCCGAGGCGAATGCAAAGCGCGCCTGAACCGGAGCGCTCACAGTGCATGGAGGCGCGGGTCGTGCTGGCAGGCTCAGGCATCACCGGATGCTCGCAGCTGGCTGACTGGAGAGTGAGAGTAACTGAGGCAACCTTGATGTGCCCAGCCTTGTGCAGGGGCCGCAGACCGAAGCCGGCCCTCGCAAGCCGGCATGCTAGGATGAAGCGCTTAATTCGGCAGCCCCGGAAAAGGAGTGCCATGATCGAAAAATGGTTGGGGTCAATATTCCGCTGGGTTGAATTCATCGGCCCCAATCCCTTTCTGCAGGCCATCGTCATCGTCCTGCTGTTTCTGGTGCTCGGCAAGCTCGTGGACTGGCTGATTGGCGCCGCACTGGATCGGTTGCTGATCCGCTGGGACAGTGGCGGCCGCCTCGGCGGCATCGGTCACACGACACTGTTCCGTACCATCGTCCTGCTGGGTTTGCTGGTGGCGCTGGAAGTGCTGCCGATGACACCGCTGCTGATGCGGTTGACGACCGCCTTCATCATGAGCCTGCTGATTCTGGCGTGGATCAGTGCCACGATCCGGGCCGGACGCCTGGTTGTGGAGACCACCAGTCTTCGGCCGTCGCCGCCGCCATGGGCACGGCCGGCCACCGTACCGCTATTCAACATGCTCCTGCGCATCATGGCAGCGCTGGTCGGCATGTATCTCATCCTGCTGGCATGGGGCGTCAACGTCACGGGCCTCGTCGCTTCAGCCGGTATCGCCGGCCTGGCGCTTTCCTTCGCCGCCCAGGATACGCTCGGCAACCTGTTGGCCGGTGTCGCGATTCTCATCGATCAGCCATACCGGATTGACGACTACATCGTGATTGACACCGGAGAACGCGGGCGGGTCACACATATCGGCTTGCGCAGCACGCGCCTTCTGACCCGCGATGACGAGGAAATCAGCATTCCCAACGGCGTCATGGGGCGCGCCAAGATCATCAACGAATCGGGCGGACCATACCTCAAGTACCGACTGCGCGTACCGATAGGCGTTGCCTATGGCTCAGACATCGATCAGGTCATTGCCTGCCTGATGAAGATCTCCTCAGAGCATCCCAATGTATGCCGCGATCCGGAGCCGCGGGTACGGCTGCGGACCTTTAGCGATTCCAAAATCGAGTTCGAACTGCTGGTCTGGATCGCGGAACCGGTTTTGCGCGGTCTCGTGCTGCACGAACTGAATTGCGAGATATACCGCAGCTTCGCACGTGAAGGCATTACCTTCCCCTTCCCACAGCGCGATATACATATCAGGGACTGGCGCACGCCATGATCGAGAAGATACAGCTCTGGATGCAGGACCCGGTGATGGCGCGGATCGCGACCAGCTTGCTGGTGCTTCTGGCGGTAGTGGTAGCGGTGCAGATCCTGCACCGGATGCTGGTGCGCTACATCAGCGACAGCGGCCGGCGTTACCACATGCGCAAGGCGGCGACGGCGCTCGGCTATGTGCTGGCCATCTTTTTGCTGTCACTGGTATTCAGCGACAAGCTTTCCAGCCTGACCATCGCCTTCGGCGTAGCCGGCGCCGGCATCGCCTTTGCCCTGCAGGAGGTAATTGCCAGTATTGCCGGCTGGGTTGCCGTGTCTTTTGGCCGCTTCTACCAGGTCGGTGACCGCGTCCAGCTCGGCGGCATCATGGGTGACGTTATCGACATCGGCGTACTGCGCACGACACTGATGGAGTGCGGGGGCTGGGTCAAAGGTGATGTCTATAACGGGCGGATCGTGCGTGTGGCGAACAGCTTCATCTTCAAGGAACCGGTATACAACTACTCAGCCGACTTTCCCTTTCTCTGGGATGAACTGGTGATCCCGGTACGCTACGGCAGCAACCATGATCTGGCCAGGAAACTGTTTAGCGAGGTACTCACCGAAGTCACCGGTGAGTTTGCTACCGCTTCGAAAGAAGTCTGGACACAGATGACCCATCGCTACCTGGTCGAAGACGCCCGCGTCGACCCGATGGTGACCATGGTGGCTAACGACAACTGGGTTGAATACACACTGCGCTATGTCGTGGACTACAAGAAGCGCCGCCTGACCAAAGACCAGATTACTGTGAAACTGCTAGACGCCATCGACCAGACCAGGGGCCAGATTCGTCTTGGCTCGCAGACCATCGAACTGGTCGCCGTCGCACCGCTGGATGTCAACATGACAGCGAGTGCGCCCTCATCCCCGCAGGCTGAATAAGCCCATCAGCACAGCCAGCGCCACAAACACCGACAGCGCCTGACGGCGACGGCGGCGATCGATCTGTCCCTTGCCTGCACCAAAGTCCAAGCGTTCGTAGTAAATGTCATCCTCACGAAGGCCAGCGGCCAGCAAGGCATCGGCCGCTATTTCCATCATGCGTCCGGGGCCGCAGAGCATGGCAACTGCCGTGTGCAGTTCAATGCCGCCGAGAACGTCCCGGATATGCGACGCATTTACCGGACCCTGCTTGCCTGCGGCACCAAGCGGCCCTTCGTCCATCAGGAACGTGATTGACAGATCGAGCTGCGCCTGCAGGGCTTCGAGTCGCTCCACATCGACCACAGCGTGCTGGTTGCGCACCCCGTACAGTAGCCGGTACGGTCGCCGGTCCTTCCTGAGCGCGGCATCAGCCAGGATACCGAGTATCGGCGCAATGCCCACGCCACCTGCGACCAGCACTACCGGACCATCGCCGGGTGGCAGAACAAATCTGCCGTGGGGTCCGTCGATGGCCACGCGGGTACCGGGCGCAAGCTCTACAAAGTTTCGCGTACAGTCGCCGACCTCGCCCACAACCAGGCGCAGCAGTGGCAGTTCTGCAGGCGCAGATGCGATAGAGAAAGGATGGTCGTGAAATGGCGGGCGGTTAGGCGCAATGCTCAACCAGATGAACTGGCCGGCCCGAAAACGCAGCGCGGTACTGACAGGACCGCGCAGGATCAGCTCGACGGTGCGCTCGCCGATACGGGCGACGCGCTCGATACACCAGCCTTCACGCCACATGCGGAGTGG
>JBATNV010000015.1:0-4229 GCA_049290495.1 Gammaproteobacteria bacterium
GACTTCGCCGGTTTTTATGTCGGTTTCGACAACTACTACACGACCCATTCCGAAGAGAACCGCGAACTCGTCGAACTCTTCTACAGCCGCCTTGTAAAGCGCGACCTGATCGACCGGCGCACCATCCAGCAGGCCTATGACGCCGAAGCGCAGATGTTCCTGCCGGACCGCTTCGTGCGCGGTGAGTGCCCCGTGTGCGGCGCAGCCGACCAGTACGGCGACAGCTGCGAGAGCTGCGGCGCAACGTATTCGCCGTCCGAGCTGAAGAATCCCCGTTCGGTGGTCTCCGGTTCGGCACCGGTACAGAAAGACTCCGAACACTTTTTCTTCCGGCTGGGCGTCTTCGAACAGAGCCTGCGCGAATGGCATGCCGCCGGGCATGTGCACGAGAACGTGGCCCGCAAGCTCAAGGAATGGTTCGATGCCGGTCTGAAAGACTGGGACATCTCGCGCGATGCGCCCTACTTCGGCTTTCGCATCCCCGGCACTGAGGACAAGTACTTCTACGTCTGGGTCGATGCGCCGGTTGGTTACATGGCGAGCTTCCGCAACCTGGCCGCCAGTCCGGCCGGCCGCGCGCGCGGCCTGTCATTCAGCGATTACTGGGATCCCGACAGCAGCGCGGAGCTCTACCACTTCATCGGCAAGGACATCCTGTATTTCCACACGCTGTTCTGGCCGGCACTGCTCGAGGGCGCGGGCTTTCGCCGACCCACGGCAGTGCACGTACATGGATTCCTGACCGTGAACGGCCAGAAGATGTCGAAGTCGCGCGGCACCTTCATCGCCGCTGCCACCTACCTGGAGCATCTGGATCCCGAGTACCTGCGCTACTACTACGCCTACAAGCTCAGCGCCGGGCTCGATGACATCGACCTCAACCTTGAGGATTTCGTTGCACGGGTCAATGCCGACCTGGTGGGCAAGTACGTCAACCTGGCCAGTCGCTGCGCCGGTTTCATCAGCCAGCGCTTCGATGGCCAGCTTGCCAGCACACTGGATGCACCTGAACTGCAGCAGCGCTTCATCGACGCCGGCAACAGTATCGGCGCTGCCTTCGAGGGCCGGGAATTCGGCCGGGCCATGCGCGAAACGATGGCGCTGGCGGACGAAGCCAACCGCTACATCGACGACTGCAAACCGTGGGTATTGGCTAAAGATCCGGCCAGCCTGCTGCGCGTGCAGGCCGTATGCACGCAAGGCCTCAACCTGTTTCGCCTGCTGACGGTTTACCTGAAGCCGGTACTGCCACGCGTGGCGGCACGCGTCGAGGCATTTCTGAACTGCGGCTCGCTGAACTGGGCGACGCGCGTTCAGCCGCTGCTCGGCACGCGCATCGCCACTTATGAAGCCCTGCTCGTCCGGGTTGACCCGGATGCGATCTCACGTATGGTAAAAAGCTCCATGGACAGTTCCACAAGCAAAGCCGCTGCAGTTGCCCCAGTGAGCGCGCCCGATAAACCCCCTGCTGATTCGTCGGGCGAAATCGATCTCGCCGACTTTCAGAAGGTGGACCTGCGGATAGCGACGGTACTCGCCGCTGAATCCGTCGAGGGCGCCGACAAGCTGGTGCGGCTCACGCTCGATATCGGCAACGAACAGCGTACGGTACTGTCAGGTATCAAATCCGCCTATGCACCTGCGGACCTCGTCGGCAAACAGCTGATCCTGGTCGCGAACCTGAAACCACGGAAGATGCGCTTCGGTATTTCCGAGGGCATGGTGCTCGCAGCGAGCGGTGATAGCGGACTGTTCCTGGTTGGCCCCGACAGCGGCGCAGCTGCTGGCATGCGCGTGAGCTGATGGTCGAGCTGCTGCTCATCGCAGTCGGCGCCGCGACCGTCAACAATTTCGTACTGGTCCGTTTTCTCGGCCTCTGCCCGCTGCTCGGCGTCGGGTCCAGGCTAGACAGCGCCGCAGGCATGTCACTCGCAACCGGTGCCGTACTGACCATCACCGCCGGCCTCAGCTATCTGCTCGACCACTGGGTGCTGGTACCGCTTGATCTCGGCTACCTGCGCATTATCAGCTTCATCCTGCTCATCGCCGGTACCGTACAGCTGGCCGAACTGCTCATCCGCCGCCGCCACGCGCTGCTGCACCGTCTGCTCGGCATGTACCTGCCACTGATCACCACCAACTGCGCCGTGCTTGGCGTTGCCCTGTTGAATGCGGGTACCGCTAAAAGCCTGGCTGAGGCGCTGGCGATGGGCCTGGGCGCGGGCCTCGGCTTTGCCCTGGTCATGCTGCTGTTTGCCAGCCTGCGGGAGCGCCTGGAAAGCGCCGAAGTACCCCAGGCCTTTCGAGGTTCGGCCATCGCACTGGTGACGGCAGGCATGATGTCGCTGGCATTTCTCGGTTTCAGCGGACTGATCCGCGTCTGACCGGCGATGGTACTCGGGGCTGGCCTGCTCATCGCGCTCGCCACGGTCATCGGCGCACTGCTGGCGCGCGCGGCTGCGGGTCTGCAAGCCGATGATGCCTCTGAAATCGAGCGCATCAATGCCCTGCTGCCGCAAACCCAGTGTGGCCAGTGCGGCTATCCGGGATGCCGACCCTATGCTGAAGCGCTGCTGCAGGGCGCTGCCGGCGTCGATCAGTGTCCGCCCGGCGGCGAGCCTACGGCGCGTGCGCTTGCAAGCTTGCTCGGCGGCCGCAGCCCACCACACATGCCACCGTTGTCAGTTGCCGGCCTTGCCGTCATCGACGAGCCTGCGTGTATCGGCTGCGCGCGCTGTACAGAAGTGTGCCCGGTGGATGCAATCATCGGCGCGGCACAGTTCAGCCACACGGTGATCGCCGCAGACTGTACGGGCTGCGAGCTCTGCTTACCGGTCTGTCCGGTCGATTGCATCCGGCTGGATTCACCGGGATGAGTGCTTTGGCCACCTGGGATCCGCAACCACGTCGCCCCGCCTGGGGCGTGCGCACACCACGTCGGAAAGCGCTGGCTACACAGGTACCGATCCTGCCTGCGCCGCCGCCCGCACGGGTGACAATCTCACTCGCCAGCAGAACAGGCGTCAGCGCGCAACCGCTCGTCGTTCCCGGCCAGAGCGTGCGCTGTGGAGAACCCATCGCCGCACTGACGACCGCAGGCCACCCGTACATCCATGCCAGCATCGCCGGTCGGGTCTTGGATATCGGCCTTTATCCGATAGCCGGCAGCCGCAGCCCCGTACCGTGCATCGTCATCGAGCGCGGCGATCGCGATGCAGTCTGGGACGGATATGCTGTGCAGCCTGACGCCAGCTTGCTGTCACGCGAAGCAATCCGCCAGCAGATCGCCGCTGCCGGAATTGTCGGTCTCGGCGGCGCACTGTTTCCGACTGTCGAAAAGCTCGACTCAGCTGGCGAGGCACCACTGCTGCTGCTCAATGGAGCCGAGTGCGAAGCCTATATCAGCTGTGACGACATGCTGCTGCGGGAACGCGCCGAACGCATCGTCGCCGGTGGCCGTATCCTGCGTGCGGCGCTCGGCGCTGAGCTCTGCGTGATCGCCATCAAGACCGATATGCCCGAAGCCGGCATGGCACTGCTCGAGGCACGCGACGCCGCAGCTGATCCGCACATCGTCATATCAACGGTGACCGCCAAGTACCCTGCGGGCGGAGAACGGCAGCTTATCGAACTGGTGTTCGGCCGTGAGGTGCCGGCCGGCGGATTGCCAGCGGACATCGGCGTGATTTGCCAGAACGTGGGCACGGCAGCCGCGGTCGCCGACTTTTTTCTGGCTGGACGACCGCTGATTTCGCGCATCGTGACCATCACGGGAGGCAGTATCGCCAGGCCCTGCAACATCGAGGCACGAATCGGTACGTCCATCGGTGATCTCGTCGAGCTGGCTGGTGGCTATGCAGGTACACCGGAGCGACTGGTCATGGGTGGCCCAATGATGGGCATCGCCCTGTCCGACGATAGCCTGCCGATCAGCGCTGCCACCAACTGCGTGATTGCGGCGACGATGGGCGAACTCGGCGAGGCATCTGCCGAGCTGCCCTGCATACGCTGCGGACTCTGCGTTGAGGCCTGTCCGGCCGCACTGATGCCGCAGGAACTGCTGAAGGCTGTACGCGATGAAAATACCGCACGACTGGAAACGCTGGGCGTCAGCGAATGCATTGAGTGCGGCGCCTGTGATTACGCCTGCCCCAGCCATATCCGGCTGGCAGCGCGATTCCAGGCCGGCAAGCAAATGCTGGCGACCACGCAGCTATCCCGCCAGCAGG
>JBATNV010000016.1:0-2249 GCA_049290495.1 Gammaproteobacteria bacterium
GCAACGATGCGGATTCGCGAATCGAAGCGGTGGGTGCGGGCAGTGAAGTCCGCGAGTGGACCATCAACCAGGTCACGGACAAGTTTGGCAACCAGATGCTCTACACCTGGAACGACGATCAGGCGACCGGTGAAGTGCTGCCCACCGAAATCCGCTGGACCGCAGACTCAAGCGGTGCCGGTGCGCGGTTTCGTCTGGTGTTTGTGTATGAGTCGCGTCCTGCCATGCAGCAGCGAGCGGGCTATACCTGGGGCTCGCGCTGGCAGCACTCGGCAAGGCTGCAGGCGATTCGTTACGAGTTTGATGGCGGTTCTGGTTTCACGCTCGTGCACAGCTGGTCACTCAGCTATGCCGCGCCGAACGGCAGCGAGCGCAGCCGGGCAACCAGTGTTCGCCAGTGCGGTCCGACGGAATGTTTGCCGGATACCGTGCTGGGCTGGCAGAACACGCCGATGAGCTTCCAGCCAGACGCATCAGGCGCAACCGATGCACTGGCCAGCGAAGTACTGTTTGCCGACCACGACGGCGATGGTGATATGGATCTTCATGTCCCGGTCGTGGTTGGGGGCAGCCGCGTATGGCGTGTGCGCCTTGCGACGATAACGGCTAACAACCCCTATGTCGGTCCGCCGATTACAAGCAATGTACCGGCCAATGGCCCCGCCTATATTCTGGAATACGACGGCGATGGCCGGCGCGACCTGATCACCGCCGGCCCGCCGGGCTCACCATACTGGTTTGTCTATCGCTCGACCGGCGCCGGTTTCGCCGCAGGCATGAACACCGGTTTATCGACTGCCATTGCTCCCACGCTGCTGGTGCTGGACATCGACGGCGATGGCCTCAATGAACTCGGCTACTTCAAGGACAACGCGCTCAATTATTTGCCCAATACCGGATCCGGCTTCGCGCCCGAGCGTGCTACCAGTGTCAACCAGTCTTCCGGTTCGGGACTGGCCCCGCTGGATACGGACGCAATTGACGCAAGCGTCGATTTCGATGGCGACGGCAGAAGTGATTTGCTGGTCACCCGCAAAGCGCTCAGCGCATATATCGTCGGTACCGTACAGGTATACCTTGCTACCGGCACTGATTTTCAGTCTATGGGCCCGGCGTTTCAGCTGCCTCTGTCGAACAACAGCGGGTGTTTCACTCTCGATATGAACGGCGATGGCCTTACAGACGTGGCGTGCCATGATGTCTTGCAGCGCTGGCAGGTCCGACTCAGCAAGGGCAACGCATGGTCTGCGCCGGAGACGGTCAATGTCTCTTCGACAGCCGGCACGGAAATACGCACTGCCGATCTCGACGGTGACGGTCGTGAAGATCTGATTTGTCAGCTGAATGGCACGACCTGGCGTGCGCATCTGGCCAATGGCGGAATCACGGCACCGCTGCTCAGTAACATCGATACGAGCCGCTATGTAGATTTCACTTCTGGCATTAGCAGCCCCTCAACTCCAATCCGTCTTTCGCTCGTCGATTCCGACGCTGATGGACAGGCGGATCTGGTATTCAACGAGGCGAATGGTCACTGGCATGCGCGCAAGAGAGCGGGCCCACGATCGGAGCTGCTGGTTTCAGTCGCCGATGGACTGGGCAATACCTGGCAACCGGAATACACGCCGCTGGCGAACTTTGCCGGCTATAGCCACGGTGGCAGCGATGGCTCGGGTCAATACCTGATGCGCGGCGGCGCATTGCATGTTGTCAGCAAGTACATGGCCAACGACGGAATCGGCGCCGGCTACACGATGAGTTATGCGTATACGGGCGGCAGGATGAGCCGTCTGGGCAGGGGCTTTCTGGGCTTTGAAAAGGTGCGCGCCACTGATTCTCGCTATGCCGCGGTACATGGTGTATCCGTGTACACGGAAACGCTTTACCGGCAGGACTTCCCGTACATCGGTTCGCCAGAACTGGTGACGACCATGCGCGGCGATGGGCGCAAGATCAGTGTCGTCGACCCGGGATGGGCAGTGAACACGCGTACTGCAGCGGCCAGCGATCCGGCTGTCGATTACCACCTCGTTCTCATGAACCGGGAGACCCGCGAGGATTACGATACCGACCCTGACGGTGGAACTCTCGGGCAGCTGCTTCGCGCCAGGACCACGATCCGGACTTTCAATACCGATCACGGCGTACCGATAGCTGAATCAGTTATGGTCAGCTCGCCGGCGAATCCGCTGGTATTCACGACGACGACGGCTACCACGCTCAACGATTCGCTGCGCACCGGCCAGTAC
>JBATNV010000017.1:0-2104 GCA_049290495.1 Gammaproteobacteria bacterium
TCGTTCCAGAAGACAGCGACGTTGAGCTGTACTGTATCGAGGACTACGCCCTTGGCGCCGATCTCCCAGGCGTCGACTGTCTCCGGGTCGAACTCCAGCTGGCTGACATTCGGTGCAAACGGATTGAGTCCACCCCGGTCCAGGTTGAAGCCGCCGGCCTTGTAGCCTCGTCCGTATGAGGCATAGCCGAGCCAGCCTGATGAAAAATCGTAGGCGTAGCCCAGCGTACCTGTGACCTCATCGTCCTCGTGCGAGCCCCGATAGTTGCCATCGACGAGCGGGCTGATCAGTGGCAGGCAGCCCAGCGCTGTAGTGGCTGGTTTGAGTGCCGCATAAGCCGGATTTGTGTTCGCCAGGATCAGGCCGCAGGCCACGTTGTCCGAGGTGATCGCCGCACTCAGGTCCTTGTCTTCAGCGGTGTAGCGCAGGCCGAGAGTGATCCGCGATGCATCGCTGAGGTGCCAGATGTTGTGGGTAAATACTGCCCAGCCCGTGGTGTCCTGGCCGAACTCGTCGCTGATCGCCCCATCGCCATCGCTAAATACCGTACCGGGCGCGAGACCGGTAAATGCTGTCAGGGTGTACGGGGTGGGTGAACCGCCAGCCTGAAGCAGACCGTTCACAAAGGGCTCATAGTCGGCACCGGTGCGCACCGCATCGCGCACATCAAGTTGTTCATCGATGTAATACAGGCCTAACAGCCAGTCCACCTGCCCGCGTGTACCCGCCAGCCGCAGTTCCTGGGTCAGGGTCTTGAACCTGTTGCCGTAGGTACCAGGATCCCGATGGAGGATATCGGCGTCCGTATAGTCGATGTCCTGAGAACGGTCTGCATCCCAGTCGCGCCAGGCCGTGATCGAGGTGAGCGTCGCGCCGTCCATGTCCCAGTTCAGTTCGGCGGATATTCCCCACTCATCGGTGTCCTGGTCGTAGCCGCGATCGGTATTGGCATACATGTTGCGATCGTAGGGGCGGGCCGGGTTGATGACCGTGCCGCCAAGCGCACCGATCACGGCGCTGGTCGGGCCGGCCTCGTAAGTGACAGCGGCACAGCAGGATTCCTCGCGCTTCGAGTAATCGGCGATCACGCGCAGCTCCAGGTCGTCGCTGATCTGGCTGGACAGCTGGCCGCGCAGCAGGTAGCGGTCACGATCGTTGTAGTCGGTGCCGGTCGACAGTTCGTCGATGAAGCCATCGCGCTGTGTGACGCTCGCATCAAGTCGCAGTGCAAGCTTGTCACCGGCAACCGGGCCGGTGATGCCACCGCTCAGCCGCCAGTAGTCGTAGTTGCCAACACTCAAATCGGTATAGGCGCTGAATTCCGCAGTGTCCGGGCCCTTGGTGACGACGCTGATGAGGCCGGCTGTGGCATTTTTGCCAAACAGTGTGCCCTGTGGTCCGCGCAGTACTTCGATGCGTTCTACATCGCCGAGATCGGTCAGTGCCACGTTGTTCCTGTTGCGATAGACGCCGTCGATGAACACGGCGACTGATGATTCGAGGCCGAGGTTGTCACCCGTGGTGCCGACACCGCGGATACGCGCGGTCGTGCCGGCGGTCTCTGACTGTGTACTGGTAAGGATGAGGCTGGGTGCGAGGATGGTGAGGTCGCGGATGTCTTCGATACCAGCGCTCTGTAGCGTTGCTGCCGAGTAGGCCGAGATGGCGATCGGCACGTCCTCGATGCTCTGCGCACGCTTTTGTGCGGTCACGACGATTTCTTCGATGGGCTGGTCGGCGGCCAGTACGGGCCAGGCGAACGGGAGACTCAGGAGAATGGCAGCAGAAGAGCGGGCGACGAGTTGCGTTACTGCAGGCATGACAGGCTCCCTGTGTGCAAAGGAAATTGTCCGGGCAGTGCAAGGCGAAGTGTCTGGAGCATAGCACGCTGTTGTGTGGTGTTCGATACATGTGCGGGCTGTGTGGATGAGGTTGGCGTTTGCGTGGTCTG
Organism: Gammaproteobacteria bacterium; assembly: GCA_049290495.1. GTDB lineage: Bacteria > Pseudomonadota > Gammaproteobacteria > Steroidobacterales > SHZI01. The sequence goes on from JBATNV010000017.1 coordinate 1,952, forward strand.
GCGCTAAAGTCACAGGCTCGCTAACAGGAGAATCACCATGCCCCGGCTTTTAATTCTGGTTGCCGCCTTTTTGGGTTTTGCGGCAAGCGCCGCGCCGCTGGACCTCACCACTCCGGAAGGACAGATTGCAGCCTTGCGCCGGATCCAGTGCTC
>JBATNV010000018.1:0-1967 GCA_049290495.1 Gammaproteobacteria bacterium
GACGGTGGCGCGGCGAGCCAGCTGCCAGACAGCAGCCAGCGCCGGCTGTTCACAAATCTCACCGGCAACAATCTCAGCGATACCAGCAACCGGATCAGGGTAGACAACATTGCGCTCCTCGCTGCACTGGCCAGCGTTCCCGCCGGCGAGCAGCGCAACCTCATCGAATGGACGCTCGGCCGCGACGCCCGCGACCAGGATCAGGACGGCAACCTGGCTGAAACTCGTCGCGACATGGGCGATGCGCTGCATGTGCAGCCCGTTACCCTGCTCTACAGCGGTACCGCCGAGGAACCGGTCGGTAGCGTATTCCTGCCCACCAATGACGGCTTCCTGCACGCCTTCGACAGCCAGACGGGCGAGGAGCTCTGGGCCTTCCTGCCAGCCCGGCTGCTGGGTGAGCTTTATCCGCTATATTTGAACGAGGTCGCCGCGAACAAGCACTATGGCCTGGATGGCGAGATCAGTCTGGTCATTCTAAACGACGATGGCCAGCCGGGCCTGAACAGTGACGAGCGCGCCATCCTGCTGTTCGGCATGGGGCGCGGCGGTGACGGTGTCTTTGCTGTCGACGTGACATCGCGAGATGCACCGCGCCTGTTATGGCAAATCAGCAGCAGCACGTCAGGCTTCGCCGATCTTGGCCAAACGTGGTCAACACCCACCGCCGCCAAAGTACGCATCGGTGATGCAGTCACCAACGTCGTGGTATTCGGCGGTGGCTATGACCCCGGCCAGGACAACCGTAATTACAGGACCGATACGGCTGGCAATGCGATCTATATGGTCGAACTGCTGAGCGGCGAATACATCTGGAGCGCCGGCCACCCGGATGCGGTCAGCGACCACCGCCTGAAACTCGAAAATATGCAGCACTCCATACCGGCACCGGTACGCCCGCTTGATCTCAATGGCGACGGGCTCGCTGACCGGATGTATGTCGGCGACATGGGCGGGCGACTCTGGCGCTTCGACATCGTCAACGGACAGCAGCCGGCGAATCTGGTCGAGGGTGGTGTGCTCGCATCACTCGGTGGAGCTGCGGCGGCTCCGGATGCAGGCGCTGCTGATCTGCGCCGCTTCTATGCCGCGCCGGATGTCGTACCTGCAACCATCGACCGGAAGCTGGTGATCCTGATTAATATCGGTTCCGGATATCGCGGTCATCCGCTCGACACAACGATCAGCGAGCAGTTCTTCTCGATACGCGATTTCAGCGCTTACGGAGTGATCAAAAGCGCCGACTATCCGGCCACGCCTGTCTCCCTCAATCAGCTCGCTGACATTAGCGACGACCCCTCGCCTGTCCTGCCTTTCAGCATCGCCGGCTGGCGCCTGCAACTCAACCAGGGCGCTGGCGAAAAGGTCCTGGGTGAATCCCTGACACTCGAAAACACCATATTCTTCACCAGCTTCACACCGGGTGAAACGGCTACTGAATGTTCGGCCGGTGTGGGCATCAACCGTCTGTATGCCATCAGTACTTTTGATGGCCGGCCACGAACCAACTTTAACGAGTCGGAGGTGGACGGACCACTCACGGTCAGCGACCGCTTCCGCGAGCTGCGCTCAGGCATTCCTGTAACAACGATCAACCGCATTCGCAGCGATAAACGCAAGACCAGCATCTGCGTTGGACCTGAGTGCCTGAACGGCGATGATCTTGGGCTCAGTCGCCCGCCCATCCGGCGTACCTACTGGTTCCAGGACGAGAGCCAGTAGGCGATGCGCGGTGCAACTGCAGGACGCGCCGGTTTTACACTCATCGAACTGATGATCGTCATGGTGATCATGGCGATTCTGGCCGGCGCGAGCGTTGGTGGTTACCGGCAATACGTGCGTCGTGCCAATCGTGTCGATGCCACCGCCGCTCTGCTGCGGCTGTCGTCTGCTCAAGAGCGTTTTTACCTGCAGAACAACCGCTATGCGACGACGACCGATGAACTGGGCGATCCGCCGCCCGCCGG
>JBATNV010000019.1:0-5392 GCA_049290495.1 Gammaproteobacteria bacterium
TTCGAGGTCGCCCACTATCTCTACGAACTCGCCAGTGTGTTCAATACCTTCTACAACAAGCATGTGGTGCTCGACGTGGCCGAGCCGGTACGGAGCCGCGCGCGGCTCACGCTGGTCAAGGCGACCCAGACCATACTGCGCAGCGGCCTGCAGCTGCTCGGTATCCGGGCTCTGGACCAGATGTAGGGGACGGTATGGCAAGCAAGCGTAAAACGAGGAAACGGCGTTCAGCGAGCAGGCCGCTCTCCAGTCTGTGGCTGGCTGTGGTGCTGCTCGTGGTACTCGGCGGCGGCGCCTGGTACTACGCGACGCAGCGCGAGCCTGTAGCCGGACAGCCCGCGAAGGACCTCAAGAAGTCCTCGACCAAGTCTGCCCCGGCAGAGTCTGCAAAACCCGCCGAAGCGCTTGGTCGCTTCGAGTTCTACGACACGCTGCCGCAGGCAGAGGTGCCGATTGCCGAGGACGGCAAGTCGCCTGCGGCCGGCATCAGCTTGCCGCCGGTGGTGATGCCAGGTACCTATGTCGTGCAAGCGGGTGCCTTTCCGGCCTTTGCTGAAGCCGACAAGGTCAAGGCGCGGCTGGCTTTGCTCGGTATCGTTGCCGAGATCCAGAGCGCACAGGCCGACGATGGCCGGACCTTTCACCGCGTCCGTATCGGGCCTATCGATGACCTCAATCAGCTCAACCGCTTGAGAGCCCGGCTGCGTCAGAATCGTATCGACTTCATGGTGATTCCCGTTGTGGAATAACGCGCAGCTGCAGCAGGCCAGCGCATGACGCGTCCTTTTGACCGCCGCTTCCCGCAGCTCGCGGCGCGGCTGCCGTGGCAAGCACTGGCGGACCTGCCCACGGCGCTTGAGGCCGCACCACGCTTCGGTGCTGCGCTCGGCATACCGTCGTTGCTCGTCAAACGCGATGACCTGAGTGGCCGCCCCTATGGCGGCAACAAGGTGCGCAAGCTTGAGTACCTGCTTGGCGATGCGCTGGCGCGTGGTTGCGATGCGGTTCTGACCTTCGGTGCGGCTGGTTCCAACCATGCGCTGGCGACTGCGATCTATGCGCGGCAGCTTGGACTCGACTGCCATGCGGTGATCTCGGACCAGGTGCAGACGCCCTGGGTTGCCGACACGCTGCGCTGGCATCTGCAGCTCGGCACACAGCTGACACCTGCCGCAAGCTATCCGCAGATGCTGGCAACTGCGGCAACCATCCGCGCGCAGCATCCGGGCGGTGCAGAGCGCGTTTATGAAATTCCCTGGGGCGGCTCTTCGCCGCTCGGTACGCTCGGCTTCGTAGCGGCCGGCTTCGAGATCGCCGCGCAGCTGGCAGACCTCGGGCTGGAGGAGCCGGCGCGCATCTATCTGGCCTGCGGCACGATGGGGAGTGTCGCCGGGCTCCTGCTCGGACTGTATCTGGCGGACAGCGATGCCACGGTGGTCGGTGTGCCGATCCTGCCGCAGGAGCGCGTCACGGCACCAGCGGTTGGCGCACTCTGCAAAGCTGCCCATCAAGAGATGCAGCAGCGCGACGCGAGCGTGCCGTCTTGTCCCGATCTGCTGTCGCGTCTCGAATTCCGCAGCGCTTTTTTCGGTACCGGCTATGCGGAGGCGACGCGGGAAGGACTGGAGGCGATGCAGCTCGCCCGGGATCTTGCCGACCTGAAAGTTGAAACGACCTACACCGCCAAAGCGCTGGCCTGCCTGATTGCCGACGCGCGCAGCGGGCGCCTTGCCGGATGCACGCCGGTGTTCTGGCAAACCTGGAATTCGCAACCGAAGCCGCCGGGGCTCGGCGCGGTGGATGTCGCGCGATTGCCGGGGACTCTGCGGAAATACCTGTAGGAGCGGCTTCAGCCGCGATTCCTTTATCCTGCGCGGGAGAAAGATCGCGCCTGAAGGCGCTCCTACTCGTCCTCTGCGACCTGTCTGAAGTCGATGCCGAGCGAACGCAGCTTGCGATAAAGATGCGTGCGCTCCATACCTACCCGCTTGGCAAGCTGTCCGACGCGACCGCCGCAGAGTGCAAGCTGCTGGCTAAGATAGCTGCGCTCAAACTGCTCACGCGCTTCGCGCAGTGGCAGGCCGAGGAGATCCTGCTGTACGAGCGGCGCAACACCTGCTTGCGGCGGTGCGAGCTGCTGTTCTAGCTCAGCCAGACCGATCTCTTCAGCGCCACCCGCAACCAGCAGACGGCGCACGAGGGTAGCGAGTTCGCATACGTTGCCCGGCCAGGGATAGTTGCGCAGCCGGTTCTGTGCCGCCAGTCCGAAGCGACGGAACGGCAGGCCTTCCTGCTCGACGAGATGTTCGGCACATTCGCGCAGGAGATCTGAAACATCCTCGCGCCGCTCGCGGAGCGCAGGCGTTCGCAGCTCCAGTACGGCGAGCCTTGCCAGCAGGTCAGGACGTACCTTGTCGGCGCGCGCCGCTGACAGGGAGGCGATGATGCGGACTTCAAGCGCTACGGTTTCAGCATGTCCGACGCGTACGAAACTGCCCTGTTCGAGTGCTCCTGCCAGTAGTCGTTGCGCTGCCGGGCAGAGTTCATCGAGATTGCGCAGATAGAGAGTGCCGCCGGCGGCCCGCTCAAGGATCCCGGCCTCACCGTGCCCTGTGCTGTCGATTCCAAAAAGGATCTGTGCAGCATTCTCCTCGGGCACCGAGCCGCCGACCAGCGTGACGAAGGCACTGTCTGGTCCGACTGAAAGGCCGTGTATATACCGTGCAAGGACGCTGCGTCCGCTGCCCGGCTCACCGACAATCAGCACAGCTTCCTGGCGCGCAGCGACCGCAGCGGCCTGATCGCGCAGCAAGCGCATCGCTTCGCTGCGTCCGGTTGGTGCAGGCGATACCGGTCGCAGGCCTCGTCGTGGCCCGGTTTGCTGCGTCCGGGTCGATGTATCCAGCGCTGTCCTTACAGTCCGGAGGAGCTTGGCAAGCGACAGCGGTTTTTCGACAAAATCCACGGCACCGAGACGCGTGGCTTCCACGGCGGTTTCGACCGTGCCATGACCCGACAGGATTACCACCGGGCAGCCAGGCGTGCCGGCCTCGGTCCACTCGCGCAGCAACGTGATGCCGTCGATATCCGGCATCCACACATCGAGCAGGATCAGGTCGGGCACCGAACGCTGCACTTCCTTGCGTGCTCCGGCTGCATCTCCGGCAACGCTGACGGCGTAGCCCTCGTCGGCAAGAATGTCGCTGATGGTGCTGCGGATATCGGCCTCATCATCGACGACCAGTATATGTGCCGGGCTCATGCTTCGCTCCGCGTTGGTGCCGCCAGTTCGGGTTTCTCATCCGACCACAGGGAACGGCTTTCAGTCGCCAGTTCGGTGCTCCGGGCCCGGACCGGTAGTCGCACGATCAGCCGTGCACCATGTGGCGTAATGTTCTCTGCCGAAACCGTACCACCGTGTTCTTCAACCAGCTTCCTGACGATCGCAAGCCCGAGGCCGGTGCCCTTGTTCTTGTTCGTTACATAGGGCTCGAAGAGTCGCGGCAGGAATTCGGCGACGATTCCCGGTCCGTTGTCGGTGACGGTTATCTCGGCCATAGTGCGCTCTGTATCGGGCATGAAGCCAGCAGCGATTTCGATATACCCATCGGCCTGTCCTTCCAGTGCCTCCTGGGCATTCCTTATCAGGTTATGCAGCAATTGGCGCACGCGCACTGCGTCGGCTTCTATCTCGATGTCTTCGTCGAGTTTCAGTTGCACGGTTGGCTGTCCTTCCTGGGCCCGGTAAAGCCACGCAACCTCGCTGATCAGCCTGGCCAGATCGACCCGGCCGATACGGATCGCCGGTGCACGCGCGTATTCGCTGAAAGCATTTACCATATCGCGCATTGCCTCGACCTGCTGCACGATCGTATGGGTCGAGCGGTCGAGTACCTTTCCGTCTTCGTCGTTCATGCCGGGCAGATACCAGCGCCTGATCCGCTCGGCCGCCAGACGTATGGGTGTCAGCGGATTCTTGATTTCATGTGCCAGGCGCCGCGCAACCTCGCCCCAGGCTGCATCCCGCTGCGCCAGCAGCAGTTCGGTGACATCGTCGAATACGACAATCGCACCACCACCGGTTTCCGTATCGCCCGGCAACGGTGAGCTCGCGCAGTTGAGAATCCGCCGGCTGCTGTCGGCGCGCAGTACGACCTGGCCTCGCCAACCGGCCGGTGCGTTCTGCAAATGGGGATCCAGTGCCTCGACGAACTGCGCAACGATAGCGTTGCTGTTGCCCATATCCTTCCACCGCATTCCGGTCAGGGTCTCCAGGTCGAAGCCCAGTACCTTGCCAGCAGCATCATTGACGATACGCATCGTGCCGTCCGGGCTGACGACGATGACCCCGGTCGAAAGACTGCCAAGAATGGTGGCGAGGCTGGCCCGCTCGCTCTCCAGCTGCTGCCTGCTTTTGCTTCCTTCCTCGCGTGCACGCTTGAGGCGCTCAATCATGTCGTTGAAGGACTCGATCAGAAAGCCGATCTCATCGGCTGCCGCGCGCGGCAAATGCGTGTCGAAGTTGCCTTTGGCGACGGCCTCTGTACCGATGGCAAGGGCTTCGATCGGTGCCGAAAGACGGCGTGAAAGATAAAAGGCACCGGCCGCTGCGGCCAGCAGTGACAGGAGCAGGACCAGCGACAGCGTCAGCGCAAGGCTGTATTTAAGCGGGGCACGCAGATAGGCCAGTTCGGCGTAGCGCGTGTAGGTGTCTTCAACCGCATCGGTCAGCCGCCCCTGGCGCTCGCCGATGGGAAATATCGCCTGCAGGTAACGCGGCGCGAGTGCATCCTGGTCGCCGGGAATGGTGGCAGCAGCACGGATCTGGTAACGGTCGCTGGCTTCCGGTTCGAGCGTGACGAAAGTCCGCGTCCGGCGCAGTTCGGCAAGTACATCCTCGCCCAGTCGCGGCGGCAGTCGCGCACCCTGCATGCTTGAGCCGGCGACCTGAAGCTGCCCGTCGAATACGGTCAGCTCTGTAGCGCCGGCATCCGTGCGCAGTACGCCCAGTGCGCGCTGCAGGGGCTCACCCTCCAGATTGCCGAGCGCTGCCGCCAGCGCACCGGTCTGCAACAGTCGCGAGGTGGCCTGGGTGTCCAGCGTTTCACGGCTGAGTTTCAGCGCCGCGGAGAGTTCTGTGCTGAGATCGGTGTCAAACCAGTTGTCGATGCCACTGTTGATGGAGTTCAGTGCAAACAGGTAAACGATCAGCAGCGGCGCAACCGTGAGCCCCACGAACATCGTGACCAGTCGCAGCCGCAGTCGCGAACCCGGCGCACGCCGCCGGTAGTCGCGTATGAGTTGTACGAGATTGCCCGCGATCAGCACCAGCAGCAGGAGTGCCGCGCTGATATTTACGCCGATGATGACCAGGTGGCGCTGGCTGAAGCCC
>JBATNV010000020.1:0-23986 GCA_049290495.1 Gammaproteobacteria bacterium
ACGCTCGGCGCCCGGAGTCTTGATCAATTGCCTGCAGCAGCACAAAACTATCTGCGGCACCTTGAATCCATTGTAGGCATCCCGGTCGATATGGTTTCTACAGGCGCTGACCGTGATCACAACATCATTTTGCGCCACCCTTTTGATTGACGGTTTCTGAGGAGAATGCCGACTTCCCGCATCAGCCTCCCGGCATTTCTGATTGCGGTACGAGGGCGGCCCCGGTGGCGGGTCATCTCGCTTGCGCTGCTTGCCAGCCTGGTACTGAGTGGCTGCGTAGCGCGCATCGCCTATGGCCAGCTCGACTGGCTCACGCGCTGGTATATCAATAGCTACTTTGATCTGAATGCGAGTCAGGAGCGGCTGGCCGGCGAGATCATCGGGCGCAATCTGGCCTGGCACAGGGCCACCCAGCTGCCTCTATACGCTGAACATATACGTGCACTGCGCGCAGGACTCGGCGGTCCGGTGAGTGCAGCATTCATCGCACAACAATACGAAATCACCCTGGTGCTCTGGGACCAGAGCCTCAGGCATATGTCGCCAGATATCGGCCCGCTTCTGCTGACGCTTGGCGACGAGCAGCTCAGCGGGTTTTTTACCGAAGTTGAAGAACAAAACGCAGAGCTGAGAGAAGAATACCTGGGGCAAGGTCCCGAGGCGCGTCGCAAGAAGCAGGATCGCAGCATCATCCGTGCATTTCGCTGGTTTAGCGGTTCGCTGAGCCGGGATCAGGAAGCGCTGGTCAGATCGTATACTGCAGACCTGCATGATCTCACCGAACAGTGGCTCGAGCGGCGTGTGGCCTGGCAGGCCGCATTCCGTGCACTGCTGGAGAACCGGTCTGACAATCCGGGTTTCGAGGCGCAACTGACGGCACTGCTGCTCGATCCCAATCAGTTTGACAGTCCGGAATATCGCCAGCGCGTCGCAGCCAACCGGGAAATCATTTTTGCGATGGTCGCAGAGATCCTGTCGTCCGGCAGCCCCAAACAGCGCAAGCATCTGGATGGCCGTCTGGCGGGCCTCGCTACAGATTTTGATGAACTTGCCCGTACCCCTGCCAGATAGGTATCGAAACTGGCAGGGGGAAGCTTTGCAGCTGGTGCCGAGGAAAGGACTTGAACCTTCACGAGGTTTCCCTCACTGGCACCTGAAGCCAGCGCGTCTACCAATTCCGCCACCTCGGCTTCGGTGGGCAGGCTGAAAGAGTGCGGCAATTTAAAGGCAGGCTGTATGCTTGTCAAACTTACATGACTGGTTCCGGCGCGTTCAGGTGAAGAAAAAACGTAACAAGGGTTCCCCGGTGACAAAGCCAGCTGTGCCTGGCCGTCCCTACCGTCATCCGGTGCCGGGGCCAAACGAACTGCTCGCGCTCCTGCGCCAGACAGGCGTGCCGATGACGCTTGACGCGCTGGCCGCTGCACTGGGCAAGCCCGGCAAGCGCGAGTTGCAGAGCCTCCGGCAGCGGCTTGATGAGCTGAAGTCGGGCGGTCAGGTGCACGTTAACCGTGCTGGCGAGTATTGCCTGAGCGAAAAGCTTGACCTGGTGGCTGGCACAGTCAGCGCACATCGTGATGGTTTCGGCTTTCTCATCCCGGACACCGGATCGGTGGATGTTTACCTGTCCGAGGCCGAAATGCGCTCGCTGCTCGATGGCGACCGGGTCGCTGTCCGGGTCAGCTCGCATGGTCGCAGTGGTCGCTGCAGCGGAACGGTGGTCGAGATTCTCGCGCGCGCCAGCCAAAGCGTGGTTGGCCGCTATCAGCGTGAGCACGGAATCGGCTGGGTAGTGGGCTCGGGCCGTTCGGCGCATCACTTCATCGTTCCTGACCGCTATCGATCCGGCGCGCAGCCCGGCCAGATCGTCAAGCTGGAGATCATGGAATATCCGGCACCGGGCCGCGAGGCACAAGGCAAGATCGTCCGTGTCCTGGGTGAGCCAAGCGAGCCGCGCGTACTGACCGAAGCGGCGATCGAGATGTTCAATGTGCCTTCGGTATGGCCCGCCGCCGTTATAACGGCTTCCGGGAATTTCAGTACCGAAGTCGGCCAGGACGAGAGTGTTGGGCGGTCCGACCTGCGCAAGCTGCCGCTGGTAACCATCGATGGTGAGGATGCCCGCGACTTTGACGATGCCGTATACGCGGAGCCGGCGGGCGACGGTTGGCGACTGATCGTCGCGATCGCTGATGTGTCGCACTATATCCAGAAGTCTGATGCGATCGATACTGAAGCGCGCCGTCGCGGTACCTCCGTGTATTTTCCGGATCGGGTCGTGCCCATGTTGCCGGAGGCGCTGTCCAACGAACTGTGCTCCCTGAAGCCGCAGGTGGATCGCCTGTGCATGGTCTGCGAAATGCAGATTGATACGCGTGGTGATGTGACCGGGGCAAAGTTTTACCGGGCCGTCATGTATTCACATGCGAGGCTGACCTACAACCAGGTCGATGCAATGCATCGGGGCGCGGATCCTGCCGGATATGCGCACATCCGGCGGCTGGGGCCGGTGATCGAGAATCTGTACGGCGTCTACACGGCGCTCGCCAGTGCGCGAACCCGGCGCGGTGCACTGGATCTGGATCTGCCTGAAGTCAGGATTGAGCTGGATGAATCGGGCGCAATTTGCGGTGTGGCTTCGCGACTGCGTAACGATGCGCATCGCTTGATCGAAGAATGCATGATCGCAGCCAACGTCGAAGCGGCGCGCTACCTCAGCCGTCACCGGATCGCGACGCTGTACCGTGTCCATAATGGCCCGGAAGGCGAAAAACTCGAAGACTTGCGGTTGCTGTTCCAGAGTCTCGGCGTACCGATGCCTGATACCGCCCGGACCAGACCGCGCGAAATCAATCGGGGTCTGCAGGCGCTCCGTGACCGCCCGGATTTCGCAATGCTCGCCACCGCAGTGTTGCGCAGCATGACGCAGGCCGTCTATCAGCCCGTGAACAACGGGCATTTTGGTCTCGCCTTGACTGCCTATGCCCATTTCACTTCGCCGATTCGTCGCTACCCGGACCTGCTCGTGCATCGAGCGATCGGTCATCTGATCGATGGCGGCAAGCCGGGTGCATTCAGTTATGACGGACCGGCGATGGAGCAGTTGGGCAAGAACACTTCGATGCAGGAGCGGCGTGCGGACGAGGCGACACGCTATGTGGATGCGCGCTGCAAATGCCTGTTCATGCAGCACCGGGTCGGTGAAGTCCTCGATGGCGTCGTCACCGGCGTCACTCACTTCGGCCTGTTCGTGATGCTGCGCGAACTGTTCGTTGACGGACTGATCCACGTTTCGAATCTGCCCAATGATTACTACCACCTGGAACCCGGCGGACTGGGACTGAAAGGTGAAAGAACCGGACGTCTGTTTCTGCTCGGTGAGGAACTGCGTGTGCGGGTGGCGCGCGTCGACCCTGAGGAGGCGAAGATCGATCTGGCGCTTGAATCGCAACCGGCTGCAGTTCAGCAGGCAGCGCCGCGCAAGGTCGCGCCAGGCAAGGCCAAGCCGCCCAACCGGCGGCGTCGCTGACATGCCTGCAGGCCGGTCACGGGCGGATTGCTGAGCTATGACGCAGCGGATTCTTTATGGCATTCACGCGGTCCGGCAGGTATTGCTGACTCGTCCGGATACGGTGGAATGCGTTTATCTGCAGGCTGGCCTGGGTGCCGAGCGCCAGGCGCGCCTGGACGAGGTTCTGCCCAGGGCACGCCGAGTGTTGCCGGTGTCTGCGGAAGAACTGGAGCGCCTGACGGGTACTGTCAAGCACCAGGGTGTTGCGGCGAGCGCTACCGAAGCCGGTCCGTTATCCGAATCGGCGGCCCGCGATCTGCTGGCTGCGATCGAGCGGCCGCTCGTGCTGGTGCTGGATGGTGTCCAGGATCCGCGCAACTTTGGTGCCTGCCTGCGGGTTGCAGACGGTGCCGGTGCCAACCTTGTGGTGGTCGCACGCAACCGGAATGTTGACCTGACCCCGGTGGTCAGCAAGGTGGCGGCAGGTGCTGCCGAGAGCCAGGCAATTGCACAGGTCGGCAATCTGGTTCGTTTTCTGGAAAGCATCAAGGAGCAGGGCGTGTGGATCGTGGGTGCTGATGCCGGGGCCGGCGAGTCACTGTACGGCCTGGACCTCAGTACGACCGGCACGGCGCTGGTGCTGGGCGGGGAGGGCGAAGGCATGCGTCGCCTGACCCGCGAGACCTGCGATTACCTGGTCAGCCTGCCGATGCAGGGCACCGTCAGTAGCCTCAATGTGGCGGTGGCGGCGGGCATATTCCTCTACGAATGCGTCCGTCAGCGCGCGGCGCGGTTGCCGGGACCCGGTGTGCTCCGGTAGGATGCGCCACCCGGATAACGGCTGCCGCACCACGGTGTTCGGCCAGCTGCACTGACCGGTCCTTGCCACACCACATGGATGGGTGGCTGTAATCCACAAGGAGATAACATGCGTCACTACGAAATAGTCGTGCTCGTTCATCCTGACCAGAGCGAGCAGGTTGCCGCGATGGTCGAGCGCTACCGCACAATGATCGCTGCCGGTAGCGGCAACATCCATCGCGTTGAAGACTGGGGCCGGCGGCAGCTGGCGCACCCGATCCACAAAGTCCACAAAGCCCATTACCTGCTCATGAACATCGAGTGCGGCCAGGAAACCCTGGCTGAGCTCGTTGGTGCTTTCCGTTTCAGCGATGCCGTACTGCGACACCTGGTTATGCAGCGTGATGAAGCCGTTACCGACGCCTCGCCCCTCGCAAAAGCCGCGGACGAACCTGGCCGCTCGGGTGGTGATCGTAGCGATGACACAGATGCGCGCGTACCCGCCGGCAACGCCGATGATGGCGATGATACGGACGGGGACCCGGCTGCAGATGCAGCCTGAGTGCCATCGGGTATCTGGTTCGAATTGAGGACAGTTAAATGAGCAAATATTTCCGGCGTCGCAAGTTCTGCAAGTTCACCGCTGAGGGCGTCAAGGAGATCGACTACAAGGATCTCGAAACCCTGCGCGCCTATGTCACCGAGACCGGGAAAATCGTCCCGAGTCGCATTACCGGCACAAAGTCGCGCTATCAGCGCCAGCTGGCTGCCGCTGTGAAGCGGGCCCGGTTCCTGGCCTTGCTGCCATACACAGACAAGCACTGAAACTGGTCTGTGGCGCTGCTACTGCACGTCAGTAGCAGCGCCGCATCCGGTGATGGGTCGTCTGGCTAACTGGTTAAGCAGCAACCGGCGGTCGCGTATCTTCCTGATCGCGGGCACCCTGCTGCTGCCCTTGGTCAATCTCTTCAGCGGGGCAGTCGTGGCCATGACTGCGGCCACGCTCGGCTGGCGGGTAGCCGTCACCGACTGCCTGGCAGGTGTCGGCATTCTCATTGCGCTACTCGCCCTGAGCGGTGGTCCCTGGGATTCGGCCGTGGTCGGTGCGCTGACGATGTGGGCCGGGGCATTGCTTGGCGGCCATTTGCTTGGCCGAACCGGTTCATTCGACCTGGCAGTACAGCTGCTGGTGGCCGTGGCAGTCGTCGCGGTATTTGCCATCAGCCTGTTTTTGCCGGATGCGCGGAGCTACTGGTTGCCAGTGCTCGAGCAACTGATCCGCTCGGCTGGATTGCCCCAGAACGAGGGCTTGCCGGCAGACTGGCTGGGGCGCCTGGCGGCCCTTATGTATGGCGTGATCGGGGCCAGCATACTGATGAGCGTCCTGATCGCGCTGCTGCTCGGCGGGTCGCTGGCGGCGAGTGAAGATCGTGCGGGCTGGCGGCGGCAGGTGCTGCAACTGCGGCTGGGCCGGGTACTGACTGCGGCAGTTCTGGCAGGGCTGGCAGCAGTCGGCGCGGGACTGCGAGATGCAGGTACCGGCGTATTACTGGTATTGGCGACGGGTTTTGTGGCGCAGGGACTGGCAGTTTTACACTGGATCGCTGACCACTACCGCTGGCCGCGGTTTTGGTCGGTCGTTATATACGGCCCCTTGATGTTAAGTCCTTCGCTGGCGGGTTTGCTGCTCGTCGGGCTGATGACGGTCGGGATAGTCGATAACCTGATCAGTCTGCGCCGAAGCAGGACGAATGTGGTTTAATACGCGCCCCTCGGCGCGACATGCGTAACGGATAGAGAGCATAGCAATGGACGTAATTCTGCTTGAGAAGGTTGAGAATCTCGGATTGATCGGTGATCGCGTCAAGGTCCGGTCGGGATATGGACGGAATTTTCTGCTCCCGCGTGGCAAGGCGACGCTGGCAACACCGGGCAATATCGCAGTTTTTGAGGCGCGTCGGGCCGAACTGGAGGCCAAGCAGCAAGATGAACTCGCTGCAGCCCATGTCCGAGCAGCGAACGTCTCGAAGCTGGAAATCCAGCTGGCTGCCAAGGCCGGCACCGAGGGCAAGCTGTATGGTTCACTGGGCACGGCAGACATCGCCGAAGCCTGCACTGCGGCTGGCGTCGTCGTAAGGCGCAGCGAAGTCCGGCTGCCAGATGGCCCAATTCGCACGCTCGGCGAGCATTCGATAGAGCTACATTTTCATTCCGATGTAAATGCCGTGATCCGCATCAGCGTAGTCGCGGAGGAAGCTGCGGCACAAGGTTGAGTCAGTAACGGCGAAGGGGGCAGACGTGGCGAATTCTGGTCCCCGACGTGATGCGGGGGCGCTGGCAGAACTGCCGGTACCCCCAAGCTCCATTCAGGCCGAGCAGGCCCTGCTTGGCGGGCTCATGCTCGACAACAGCAGCTGGGACCGGATTGCCGATCTGGTCATTGCCGCCGACTTCTTCCGTGCGGACCACCGCCTGATCTTTAGCGCCGTCCAGGAGCTTTCCGAGCGCGGTCAGCCGGCGGATCCGGTAACCCTGTCGGCTCATCTGGCCTCACGTGGTGAGCTCACCGATGCTGGCAGCACCGCCTATCTCAGCGAACTCGTCAACGACACGCCGAGCGCAGCCAATGTCGGAAATTACGCACGGATCATTCATGAGCGTGCGCTGCTCAGGCGCCTGATTGAGGTCGGCAATGACATCGCCGGTCTCGCGTACCGTCCCGAAGGCCGGCCGATCGCCGAGCTGGTCGATGAAGCGGAACGTCGCGTCTTTGAGATCGCTGAACGCGGCCAGCGCCGCGGCTCGGGCTTCGTGCGCCTCAGTGAGGTGCTGACCGGTACGGTTGAGCGCCTGGATTTGCTGCATCAGTCGCCGGGCGCGATCACTGGCCTGCCGACCGGCTTTAGCAGGCTGGATGAATTTACTGCCGGGCTCCAGGGCGGCGACCTGATCATCATTGCTGGACGCCCGTCGATGGGCAAGACATCCTTTGCGCTGAACATTGCCGAGAATGCGGCGATTGGCGCGCGGAAATCGGCAGCTGTGTTCAGTATGGAAATGTCGGTCGAGCAGCTCGCCTTCCGCATGGTGTCTTCTCTGGGGCGGGTCGATCAGTCGCACCTGCGTAATGGCCGCTTCAGCGATGACGACTGGCCGCGTATCAACGCCGCAATTCAGCTGATGCAGGAAGCGCCGATCTATATTGATGACACGCCGGCGATGACGCCGACTGAAGTCAGGGCGCGAGCCCGACGTCTGCAGCGCGAGCGCGGACTCGACCTGATCGTGGTTGACTATCTGCAGTTGATGCGTGTCGCTGGTGCCTCCGAGAACCGTGCCACCGAGATCTCGGAGATATCCCGCGGGCTGAAAGCACTGGCGCGAGAGCTGAATGTGCCGATCATCGCTCTGTCCCAGCTGAACCGCAGCGTCGAGTCGCGTACTGACAAGAAGCCGGTGATGTCTGATTTGCGCGAGTCAGGCGCAATCGAGCAGGATGCAGACCTGATCCTCTTTATCTACCGGGATGAGGTGTACAACTCCGACAGCCCGCGCAAGGGGATCGCTGACATTCATATCGCCAAGCAGCGCAATGGACCGATCGGCGAGTTTCCGCTGACTTTCCTCGGCCGCTTCACCAAGTTCGAAAACTACGCGCCCGAAGTCGAGGGGTTTCGGTGACCGCAGCCGCGGTCGCAGTGATTCGTCCGACCGCACTGCGCAGTAATCTTCAGCAAGTCCGCCTGGCTGCCCCAGGCTGCCCCGTACTGGCCGTCATCAAGGCGAATGCCTATGGGCACGGCCTGGTTCAGGTTGCGCGCATTCTCGATTCTGCTGATGCATTCGCCGTAGCCCGGCTCGAAGAAGCGGTACAGCTGCGCGAGGCGGGTATCCGCAAGCGTCTGGTGATTCTGGGTGGATGCGGGACGGCTGAGGAGTTGCATACTGCAGCAAATCTCGCCATCGATATCGTGGTCCATGCGCCGGAGCATCTGGTACTGCTGGAGAAGTCTGGCGACGCTACGCCAGTCTGGTGCTGGCTCAAGGTCGATACCGGAATGGCACGACTCGGTCTGCCTGTCTCTGCGGCCTCCGACGCAATCATGCGCCTGAATCACTGTCCGGCTGTCAGCGGTATCACGCTGATGAGTCATCTGGCCTGTGCCGACGATCAGCAGGATGCTGCTACGGTTAAGCAACTGGCGAGCTTTGGAACGCTGCTGCAGGGCTGGCAGGGTGATGTGAGCATCGCCAATTCGGCAGCGATCCTGCAGTGGCCCGACGCGGTGCGAAACACCGGAATACTTTCTTACACCGGGCGTAACTGGGTCAGGCCCGGCCTCATGCTCTTCGGCGCATCGCCGATCCCGTCGCGATCAGCAGCGGAGCTGGGCCTCAAGCCGGCAATGTCATTTGAAACGCGACTGATATCGGTCAAGCTGGTTCGCAAGGGGCAGCGCGTTGGCTACGGCGGGCACTGGGTGGCACCACGGGACTGCGTGCTTGGATTTGCGGCAGCCGGTTATGCGGACGGCTATCCCTGGCATGCCCGCAGTGGCACGCCTGTGGGCATCGGAACTACCTTCGGCACCCTGGTCGGCCGGGTATCAATGGACATGATCAGCGTCGATGTCAGCGATGTGCCGGGTGTGATGATTGGTGACCGGGTGATCCTGTGGGGTGATGGCCCCACCGTCGAGGAGGTTGCGGCAGCTGCCAACACGATTCCCTGGGCGCTGATGACTGGCATCAACAGGCGTGTCGCGGTACGCCTTGAAGCAGGCTAGACGCAGCCTGCTTCAGCCGAGGAAGAAGCCCATCTTGATGCCGATAATCTCGACGACGTCGTTGTCAGCGAGTTTGCAGGCCTGGGCGCCAAGCGCCTGGCCATTCAGTTTCGGCGGATCACGGTCCGCGGTGTTTTCCACCTGGACGATGTGATAACCGTCTGCCCTGCGCGTAATCGCCACCACCTGGACGCCAGCGCGACCGAGCGTGGTCAGTGCCTTGTTGAGTGGAATCTCGCGTCCTGCGAAGGATCCGTTCAGTACCTGAACCTTGCCCACCGAAACCGGTTTCGAAGCCGGTTCTGCGCCGGCCGGACGGGCCGCTCCGCCGTTGGACCTGGAGGGTGCTGCATTTGCCTGGGCTGATACTGCAGCCGCCTTGGCCAGCGATTCTGCGCCGCCAATCTGCCGCTCGATAACCATCGTGCGTGAGAATTCATCGGCGTCATCATCCGTAACACCGTCAACAAAGCGCAGCTGGTGCCGGCCAACGGTGACTACATCGCCGTTCTGCAGGGCGTGCTTCTTGATCAGCCGACCGTTGACGTAGGTGCCGTTTGTGCTGTTGAGATCCTCAAGAAAGGAATCGTTGAGGATGTTGATGATCAGCGAGTGGTGGCCGCTGACCGTCGGATTATCGATGCGGATATCGTTGTCCTGCAGCCGACCAACGGTATAGCGCTCCTTGCTCATGTTGTATTCGGCAAGGATTTGCGAATCCAGGCTCAGAATCAGTCGTGCCATATCAGTGTTGTCCTGTGAGCCGTGTCACGAAAGCGGGAGCCACGACAAGCCTAACTGAAGATGCTGCGAATCTGCTGAAGCACGCTGACCCGCGCCGGGAATGGTTCGACCACCTGCGCCAGTATGACTGAGACATTGTCCTTCCCCCCGTGGTCATTGCTGAGCCGGATCAGCTGTTGACCTGCCATTTGAAGATTAGCATTAAAAGTGCTGATCGTTAAGTGAATATCCTCGTCTTCAACCATGTCGGGGAGGCCATCGGAGCAGAGCAGATAAATGTCTTCAGGCTGTACTTCCGCCTCCTGGAGTTCGACCTGCACCGTTGGCTCCACGCCCAGCGCCCGCGTCACATAGTTGCGGTTCGTAGACCGGGCAGCCTCTTCCTGTGAATAGAAGCCACGGTCTACCAGTTCCTGCAGCAGCGAGTGATCCATGGTCAGTTGTTCAAACCGGTTCCGCCGAAAACGGTACAGGCGTGAATCGCCAACGTGTGCAATTGAAATCCGGTTGTCGTAGAACAGGCAGGCGACGATGGTGGTGCCCATGCCTTCACATTGCGGCTGCATCTTGGCGGTCTGGTGTATGACCTTGTTGGCCCTGGCGATGGCATCGCGCAGGATGATCGTCTGGCGCATCAGGCCGGTTTCCGGATCAGTGGCATTGCGCGTTTCCCGCTCGCAGGCTGCTGGTACGAGTTCAAGTACCGTGCGTACCGCGATGCCGCTGGCAACCTCACCTGCGTTGTATCCGCCCATGCCATCCGCCAGCACCAGCAGGGCGATATCCCGGTTGCTGCCGATGGCATCTTCATTGTGCTCGCGTACCTTTCCGGTATCCGAAAGCTGAAGCATGTTGAACTTCGGACGCAGGTTCATATGTGATCTGCCGCCAGGCGGCTGGCGCATTCGCGCAGGGCGTAGGCGAGGGCACGACCGCTGGGAAAGCGGTCGGCCGGGTCTTTGGCAAGCACCTGGTCGAGAATACTGTCCGTGCAGGGCGGGATGTCATCGCGGATGTCTGCTACCGGGCGATGCCGCTGCTTTACGATCTTGTCCATCAGGCGCGGGATCGAATCGGCCTGGAATGGCGGGGCTCCGGTAAGCAGGTGGTACATGGTTACCCCGAGTGAATACAGATCCGACTGGCCTGTCACCTGGCTGGCTGACAGCTGTTCCGGAGACATGTAGGAAGGCGTACCGAGGATGATACCCGTCCGCGTCCGGCTCGAGTCGGTCAGTCTGGCGATACCGAAGTCGGTGATCTTCATGGTGTCGGTAGCGGGATTGTAGAGAATATTCGCCGGCTTTACGTCCCTGTGCACGACGTTCTGGGTATGAGCATAGTGCAGGGCTTCTGCTGCGCGAGCCATCAATTCAAAGACCACTTTCGGCTGCAGCAGGCGACCGACCTGTGCGTAATGACTCAACGAGCGCCCTTCGATGTATTCCATCGCGAGATATGCGACCTGGTTGTCCTCACCAGCGTCATAGATCGAAATGATATGGGGGTGGCTGAGTCGCCCGGCTGATTCGGCTTCGCGCTTGAAATTAGCCCGCGCGTTGGCGAGGTCATTCTCTTCGAATTCTTCAGCGAGCGGCAGGGTCTTGATGGCAACGCGCCGGTTGATGGTGGGATCCCGCCCGAGGTACACGGTGGCCATCGCCCCACGGCCAATTACCCGCTCCAGTTCGTAGCGGCCCAGGCTGCGGATACCGGAGGACGATGCTGTCGATGCTGGCGCTGGCATCGATTCGGCGGATAGCGGAGCGGCGCTTTTCTTTGCGACTGGTGCACCGCGGGCACCGGAAAGTTTCTCGAGCTTTGCAGCGACATCGCGATATTTCGCATCACGTGCGGCCAGATGACGGAACACGCGCTCAGCCCGCGCGTAGTCGCGCTTGCGACCATGCTCCATGGCCAGTTCGTAGAGCTTCTCTTTGGTGCGGTCCGTCGTGGGCTGCTGGCGGAGTACCGAGAAAGCCAGATCCAGTTCCTCGCCCGGGCCAGCGCTGTTTGCCGGCGCCTCTTCGGACTGGGCGCCGACAAGTCCCAGGCGTCGCCCTGGCAGCAGGGACAGTCCCTGCAGAATTGCCATGCCCGTCAGGCAGAACAGCGCAAGGCTTGCCAATTGCAACCAGTTTCCGGTGAGCAGCAGGGCAAACTCGGCAAGCAGCAATAATGCGGCGCCGGCGGTGGCCAGCATGGCAGCACGGCTGAGAGGGAGACGGCCAGCGAGCCCGGCACAGACACCCAGCAGCAGGGCGAGGGCTGCTTCTGCCCATGGTGCCCAGCCAGGTCGATTGAAGTGCTGGCTATCCACAAGATTGGCAACGTCAGTGGCGAGAATCGCTGCGGGTCCGAGTTGCGCAGTGATCGATGCGGCCATATCACCCGTCACTGTACCCACGACTGCGATCTGATCCTTGATGGCGCCGGATTCAGTGCCAGCAAGCAGTTGCTCTGCGGAAATGACGCGGAAGCCGGCCGACTCTCGCCCCTTGTAGAAGCGGATCCACTGTCCGTTTTCATGCGGCACCCGTTCTGCGGAATCGCCGGCTGTCAACGCGGCCATGCTGGCTGATGGCAGTATTCCCTGACGGGTTGCCAGATCGTGGGGTGTACGACGCAGTACGCCATCCTGGTCCGGGAAGGTCCGTAAATGTCCTATGGCTGCCGCAGCCGCGCACAGGGCAGGGTCACCCGGGACAATTGCGGCCAGCCGGACGCCGGCATCTGCCTCCCCATACCGGGAGCTGCCAGCTGCAACGCGTGCTTCACAGATGCCTTCAACCGGTTCTCGCCCAGGTATCGGGTCGGTTGCGTCAAGACCCAGAACCACGTTGCCGGCGGCTGCCACCGCGGCCGCGTTTTTCTGCTGCTGGTTGAGCCGCTGTTCGGCTTCCTGCAGCTGTCGCTCAAGAAGCCCGGGCTGTGCTGAGCTTTGCAGTGAGTCAGTGCGTTTTTCCAGTGCAATCAGTGCATGCAGGCGGGCGATATCCTGTGTTGCGATCATCGCGGGTGGTGGTGATGCCGGCAGGATCAGTCGGGCACCGGCGGCCTTGGCGCGGAGTAGCAGCTCGTCGAATCGCGGTGTCAGCCATGGGTTAGCGTCGGTCTTTCCGGTATCGATGATGAGAACTGGCGCCTCGGCCGGGCCGGCCGTCAGACCCTGGAACAGATCGAAATAGCCGCGTTCGATACCTATCAGGCGGTCGGCACCAGCCCAGAACAGCAGGGCCAGCAGCGTACAAAGCAATACGCCCGCCACCCGGTGCCGAAAGCTGGATTCGTGACTGTCGCCTGGATGCATTCCAAAATAGTATGCGGATCACGTTTTGCAGGTTGAGACTTGGGTTTGGGTTTCGGCTGGCAGAAGCGGCGTTACATCGCGAAATTACCAGCTTTCAGGAGCAGGAAGTCCCAATGGCCAAAGCGCAGAAAGCCTATGTCTGTGGCGACTGTGGCGCGAGCACCACGAAGTGGCAGGGGCAGTGCCCGGCCTGTGCTGCCTGGAATTCGCTTGAACCACGCATCGTGGAGGCTGGTCGGCCCATCGTGAGTTTGCCGGCAGTCAGCGTACAACGGCTGGCCGATGTCGGCGGTGAGACTGTGCCGAGAATCCATACCGGGCTTAGCGAACTCGATCGGGCGCTGGGTGGGGGGCTGGTGCCCGGCTCGGCGGTCCTGATCGGTGGTGATCCCGGAATCGGCAAATCGACACTGCTGCTGCAGGCTGCTGCCCGACTTGAATCCGGCGGATCCACGCTCTACGCCAGTGGCGAAGAGTCCCTGCAGCAGGTCAGTCTGCGTGGCCATCGTCTTGGCTTGCCGCTGGACAAGGTCACCGCTATCGCGACGACGCGCGTTGAAGATGTCCTGGCAGCAGTAGAGGAGACCCGTCCGGGCTGCCTGATCGTCGATTCGATCCAGACGATGGTCACTGACCTGCTGCCATCAGCGCCCGGCTCGCCCAATCAGTTGCGCACTTGCGCGAGCCTGCTGGTGAGGTTGGCAAAACAGACCGGAATTACCGTGATTCTGGTCGGTCACGTGACCAAGGATGGCCAGATTGCCGGACCGCGGCTGCTGGAGCACATGGTCGATGTCGTTCTCTACTTCGAGAGCGAGGTCGCAAGCCGGTTCCGCATCCTGCGTGCTGTGAAGAACCGCTTTGGTGCTGCCAACGAGCTCGGGATATTCGTCATGACTGAAGGCGGGATACGCGAGGTAAAAAACCCGTCTGCCCTGTTCGTATCGCAGCGTACCGATCCGGTACCGGGTAGCGTGGTCACCGCAGTGCACCAGGGCAGCCGACCGCTACTCGTCGAAGTGCAGGCCTTGGCTGACCAGGGTGGCGGTGGCCCACCGCGTCGCGTTGCGATCGGACTCGAAGCAAACCGGCTGACCCTGCTGCTGGCGGTGATGCATCGACACGCGGGCATCTCCACGCATGCCAGTGATGTGTTCGTCAATGTCGTCGGTGGCGTGCGCATCGCCGAGCCGGCAGCAGACCTGGCGGCCTTGCTTGCGACTATCTCGAGCGTGCGCGACCGTCCCTTGCCGCGCGATCTGGTCGTGTTTGGCGAGGTCGGGTTGGCTGGCGAAGTGCGTCCTGTGGCGTACGGTGAGGAGCGATTGCGTGAGGCCGCCAAGGTCGGTTTTCATCGCGCGCTGGCACCGAGGGCAAATCAGCCACGACAGGCAATAGCGGGCATGCATGTCATTGCAGTCGACAGCCTGCAGGATGTCATGCGGGCGTTACCGGCGCTGGAGGCCGCTGCCGGCTGAGCATTCTGCTCAGGTGCCGGAACTATCGCCCTGATGCGGCGGGCGAATCCTTACGGTGCGTATGACGTTGTCGCCGGTTTCAGTAATTTCGACCGGATAGCCATTCAGTTGCAGCGCTGTACCGCAGACCGGAAAGGCTTCGAGCTGCTCGAGAATCAGTCCGTTCAACGTCGTCGGGCCGTCGGTAGGTAGATGCCAGTGCATCATGCGGTTCAGCGCCCGGACATTAATGCTGGCACTCACCAGCCACGAATCTGACTTGTCCTCGCGACGCACCTCTTCGGGTGTTTCTTCGCCACCGCTGGAAAATTCGCCAAGAATTTCTTCGAGCAGGTCTTCGATGGTGACCAGTCCCTGTATGTCTCCGTACTCGTCTACGACAAAGGCTGTGCGCTGGCCGCTACGCTGGAACTGCCCCAGCAGGCCATGCAGTGAAGTGCCTTCTGGAATGAAGAATGCTTCATCCATCGTCGATTCGATAGTGGCCTTGTCGAGTGTGCCCGTGCTGGCCAGCACCAGCTTGCGTATGTAGAGGATGCCGACAAGATTCTCGATACTGCCCTGAAATACCGGCAGGCGACTGTGCCGGCTGGTGGTGATAGTAGTGGCAATATCGTGCCATTCGCTGTCCAGATCGATGCCCACCAGTTCGTTGTCCGGAATCATGATCTCATCGACAGTCATGTCTTCCAGTTCGAGGATAGACATCAGCATGCGTTGGCGCCGGCGTGGCAGTTTTGCGCCGGCATCGGTAACGATGGTGCGCAGTTCCTCCAGCGTCAGGTGATGTGAATTGATCTGGTCCGCGCGCACGCCGAACAGCTTTAACAGGTTGTTGGAAATGGCAGTGATGAACCAGACGACCGGCAAAGTAGCCTTGAGCAGCACGAAGTAGACGATTGCGGCCGGCAGGCCAAATGCCTCGGATCGCAGCGCACCCAGCGTCTTGGGCATCACGTCGGTGAACACCATGATGACGAAGGCCAGGCCGATACTGGCTACAGCAACGCCACCGGGTCCACCGATGCGCAGCGCCGCCATGGTCACCAGCGCTGTCGCAAGCGTATTGGCGATATTACTGCCGATGAGTATCAGTGAGATCAGGCGGTCGGGACGCGCCAGCAGGCGTTCAGCCAGCTGGGCACCGAGATGACCCTGCCGTGCCTTGTGCCGCAGCCGGTAACGGTTGAGTGTCAGGAGTGCGGTTTCAGAGCCCGAGAAGAAGGCTGAAATCAGGAGTAACAGGACAAGAAGCGCGATGAGGGTACCGGCAGACAGGTCGTCGCCCAATGAAGTGGACCTCTAGCGGTGAAAATCAGTGGTCATGGTGACGAATGCCTTGCAACCCTGTCAAGGAATTGGTGTTCATCACATCGAATGACACGAATTGCATACAATTGGGCCATCGCGCCTCGCCCGGCGGATTTCAGCAACTTTTCGGGGCTACAGCATGTTTGCCAGTCTTAGCGAGCGGTTACGCGGCGTTCTCGATCAGGTGCGCGGTCGCGGCCGGCTTACCGAGGAAAATATCGAGGACGCAGTACGTGATGTGCGGCGTGCACTGATCGAGGCGGATGTCGCGCTGCCGGTGATCCGCGACTTTGTTGCGGGCGTGCGTGAGCGTGCTGTCGGCGCGGAAGTGCTGCGCAGTCTCACGCCTGGACAGGCATTCATCAAGATTCTGCACGAGCAGCTGACTACAACCCTGGGTGAGGGTATTGCGGAGCTCAATCTGCGTCATCAGCCGCCCGCCGTCATCCTGCTTGCCGGCTTGCAGGGCGCGGGAAAAACCACGACGGCGGCAAAGCTCGCGCTATATATACGTGACCGGCTCGGCAAGCAGGCCGGTCTGGCCAGCACCGATACGCAGCGACCGGCGGCCATGCTGCAGCTGGAGCGACTGGCCGCGTCGATCGATGTTCCGTACCTGGCTGCAACGCCTGGCCAGACCCCGCTTGTCATTGCCGATCAGGCCCTCAAGGCTGCCCGGTTGGCCCAGCTGGACGTCCTGATCCTGGATACTGCCGGCCGCAGCCGCCTCGACAACGAGCTGCTGGACGAGGTGCGCGAGATGAGCCAGCGCACCGATCCCATCGAGATCCTCTTCGTCGTCGACAGCATGGCGGGCCAGGATGCGGTGAATGCCGCGCAGGCCTTCGCTGCCGTATTGCCGCTCACCGGTGTGATCCTGACCAAGACGGATGGCGATGCGCGGGGTGGTGCTGCACTTTCGGTCAAAACTGTTACCGGAGTGCCGATCAAGTTTCTCGGTACTGGCGAGGCAGTTGCCGAGCTGGAGCCTTTTTACCCCGACCGGATGGCCTCGCGCATACTTGGTATGGGTGACGTGCTTGGTCTCGTCGAAGAGGTTCAGCGTAAGGCGGATCACGCGGCTGCAGCGCAACTTGCCGAGAAGATTTCCACCGGCAAGCAGTTTGATTTCAATGATCTGCGTGCCCAGCTTGAGCAGATCAGCGGCCTCGGTGGCGTCGAAAGCATGCTGGACAAGCTGCCGTTGCCGGCGGGCATGTCGGCGGAAAAACTTGCCGGTCAGATGGACCCGCGTATGCTGCGCCGCCAGATCGCGATCATCAACTCGATGACGGCCCGCGAGCGCCGCCGGCCCGGGATTATCGATGGCTCGCGCCGAAAGCGCATAGCGGCGGGTTCAGGCCTGCCGGTGCAGGCGGTTAACCAGCTCCTCAAGCAGCATGCGCAGATGCAGAAAATGATGAAAAAGATGGGGCAGGGTGGTCTTCGGCGCATGATGCGGGGGCTGCCCCGCTTTGGACGCTAGTTAAACCTTCAGGAACGGTGCTAATCAAGGAATTTTCAAGTAACATTCCCGGCTTAGACGTGCCCAGCAATCAGATTTAACAGGAATTTGCAGAACGATGGTTACTATCCGTCTCTCCCGCGGAGGCGCCAAAGCGCGGCCTTTTTACCATATCGTAGTGTGTGACTCGCGTCGTGCCAGAGATGGCCGGTATGTCGAGCGAGTTGGTTTTTTTAGCCCCCTGGCGACTGCCAACGAAGAAAAGCTGCGCATTGATCTGGCACGCGTCGATTACTGGACTGGTGTCGGCGCGCAGCTTTCCGATCGTGTTGCCTCGCTGTTGAAGGGCTTCCGGCGTCAGGCTGACGTCGCCAAGGCCGCCTGAGCGTTCCGGCCCCCGGGCCGTGCGATCTGCACTTGCTGAGACTCGCGTCGGGTATCTCAACCCAATGACTGTGGCGAGCGATCAAAGGGTAGCGGTAGGCCGTATCGCTGGTTTGTTTGGGGTTCGTGGCTGGATAAAGATTTATTCCTATACGGATCCGCGCGATAACGTCGTCGGTTACAGTCCTTGGCATCTGGTTCTCGATGGCCAAAGCCGGCAGGTCAAGGTGCTTGCGGGACGTGCCCACGGGGACGGCGTGGTTGCCTTGATTGACGGGGTTCAGGATCGGGATACAGCGGCAGCGCTGGTCGGTGCTGAAATAGAAGTTGAGCGGGCCGTATTCGGCAAAGCCGGCCGCCAGCAGTTTTTCTGGACAGACCTGCAGGGAATGAAGGTTCAGACCCTGGCAGGTGAGAGTCTCGGTGTTGTTGATCACCTGTTCGAGACTGGCGCGAATGATGTAATGGTCGTTATCGGCGAGTGCCGACATATGGTGCCTTTCCTGTTTGGCAGGGTGGTAACCGGTGTGGACCAGGAGCAACGGCTGATTACGGTTGACTGGGATCCGGAGTTTTAGCCGGGGTTCCGGGCTGGCCACGAGGATGCGCTGAGCGTGGATATCGCGGTGGTATCGCTGTTTCCGGAGATGCTTGCGCCCTTTGCGGAGCTTGGCGTTGTCGGGCGGGCGGTGCAGCGAAAGCTGGTGCGGATGGACACTGTGGATCCGCGCAGTTACGCGACCGACGCGCACGGTACAGTAGATGACCGGCCCTATGGCGGTGGTCCCGGTATGCTGCTGAGGGTGGAGCCGTATGCGACTGCAATAGCAGCCGCACGGTCCAGGGTTCCGGACGGGAGTCCGGTAATTTTCCTGACGCCCCAGGGGCAGGTATTCGATCAGACGGTGGCACAGCGACTTGCTGCACTGCCCGGGATGGTCCTGGTGGCGGGTCGCTATGAGGGATTTGACGAACGGCTTATCGAAATGGCCTGCGATGAAGAGTTGTCGCTCGGCGACTTCGTGCTGAGTGGCGGCGAACTTGCTGCGATGGCCGTAATCGATGCGACGTTGAGATTGCTGCCTGGTGTTTTGGGTGATGATCAGTCTGCAGTTGAGGATTCGTTCTCGACGGGACTGCTAGACCACCCACACTACACGCGGCCTGAAGTAGTGCATGGCCGGGCTGTACCGGGTGTTCTGCTCGCAGGAGACCACCAAGCGATCCGGCGGTGGCGAAGAAAGCAGGCGCTGGGCAGGACCAGTCTGCGCAGGCCTGATTTGCTGCGGGGCGAAAGCCTGGGCAGCGAAGATCGCCGACTGCTCGACGAGTTTCTCGAGGAACGGCGACTCGGGGATGAGGACGATAACCGCCCGCTACACCAGGCTGAAGCCCAGCCGGTATAGACGGGTTTGAACAGGCGTTTGAACAGAGTTGGACACGACCATGCGAAACATCATCGAAACACTTGAATCCGAAGCCCTCAAGACCGGAATTCCCGACTTCGTGCCCGGCGATACCGTCGTGGTACAGGTGCGGGTCAAGGAAGGCAATCGCGAGCGCCTGCAGGCCTATGAAGGCGTGGTCATTGCCCGCCGGAACCGCGGTCTGAATTCGTCATTTACGGTGCGGAAGGTATCGCATGGTGAAGGCGTGGAGCGCGTTTTCCCGCTGCACAGCCCGACGGTAGCCGAGATCACGGTCAAGCGTCGTGGCGCGGTGCGCCGGGCCAAGCTCTACTATCTGCGTGATCGCAGCGGCAAGTCCGCGCGTATTCGCGAAAAGGTCTGATCCTCCGGGATTAGCTGGTGCGCGGACTGCCACGGTATCGCGCTGGTCTCGACCCATATCGCTGGGTCGCGTCAGCGCTACGCGGGGCAGGCGCAGCAATGCTGTGCGCTGCGCTGCTGCCGGGCTGCGCCAGCATGGCGAATTCGGCAGCAGCGAATTTTGCCAGTAATCTTTCAACGGCAATCCTGAATCAGGATGACCCGGAACTGGTTCGCGAAAGCCTGCCTGCCTATCTTCTCGTTCTGGACTCGCTGGCCGTATCGCCTGATGCGACAGGCGACGTACTCGGCGCGGCGGCAAGGCTCTATGCCGCCTATGCCGTGGTGTTTGTCACCGATCCGGACAGGTCAGCAGTTCTTGCCGCACATTCCCGCGACTATGGGGTGCGCGCCCTGTGCGCTGCTAACAGGCGACAAAGCTGCGGGATCGACACTCTCCCTTATGCCGATCTGGATCTGCAGTTGGCCAAGGCCGATTCCGGCGATGCGTCCGCGCTGTTGAGCTATGTAATCGGTTCACTGGCCTATATCAGAACGCATGGTGAAGACTGGCAGTCACTGGCTGAACTGCCGAGGATTGAAAGCGTTCTGAACCGGCTGCTGGTGATCAGCCCTGATCGTGATGCGGCGCAGGTGAATACTTTTCTGGGTGTATTGAACACGCTGCGGCCGGCGGCGCTCGGTGGCCAGCCGGAGCGCGGACAGATCTATTTTGAGCATGCACTGGAGCTCACTGACCGCCACGATCTCAGTTTGCTGGTGGCCTATGCACAGGGCTATGCTCGGCTCGTTTATGATCGCGAACTGCATGATCAGCTTCTCAATGAAGTAATCCAGGCCGACCCCCGTCAGCCTGGCTATACACTCTTCAATATACTGGCCCAGCGGCAGGCTGCCGAGCTGCTGGCTTCAGCCGATGATTATTTCTAGAGGCACCTGGTTCTCATGCTTACCCAGTTGAAACGAATCCTGCAGGTGGCCTGTGCGCTGA
This sequence comes from Gammaproteobacteria bacterium, assembly GCA_049290495.1. Classification (GTDB taxonomy): domain Bacteria; phylum Pseudomonadota; class Gammaproteobacteria; order Steroidobacterales; genus SHZI01. The sequence continues at coordinate 20,573 of JBATNV010000020.1, forward strand.
CCGTTGTGGCTGGCGTTTGCCTGCCATTGGCCGCCCATGCCACAGATCTGAAGATTGCGACGATCGCACCGGAGGGCTCTTCATGGATGAAGGACCTACGTGCAGCGGGGCTGCAGATCCGGGAGCGGACAGCTGGTCGCCTGAATCTAAAATTCTATGGTGGTGGCATACAGGGCAGTGACCGCAAGGTCCTGCGCAAGATTCGTATTGGCCAGCTGCAGGGCGGAGTCTTTACCTCCAACAGCCTGCAGGAGCGCTATCCGGATATCGTGATCTACGGGTCACCGATGCTGTTTGACACGATCGACGAGGTCGATTTCGTTCGCAAGCGTCTGGACAAGCGCTTAACTGACGGACTGGATAAAGCCGGTTTTGTGTCTTTCGGGTTTGCCGGCGGTGGTTTTGCCTATCTGATGTCGAACAAGCCGGTAAAGGGCATAGCAGACCTGCGCGGCCAGAAGATCTGGGTTCCGGAAGGTGATCCGAGTAGCTATGCAGCGATGGAGTCACTGGAACTCTCGCCGGTGGCGCTGCCGATTACTGATGTGCTTACGGGTTTGCAGACCGGCTTGCTGAATATCGTCGCAACGCCGCCGATTGGTGCGGTCGTTCTGCAGTGGTACACCAAGACGAAATACATCACGACTCAGCCACTCAGCTACACCATTGGCCTGCTTGCGATCGACAAGGATGCGCTCAAGGAGGTCAGCGTCGCAGATCAGGCAGTGCTGCGCGACGTGATTACGAAGCTCTATGAACATTTCGATGCCCAGAACCGTATCGATAATGGCAAGGCCGAGGAGGCGTTGCGGGCCAATGGCATGCAGTTTCTGAAGCTCGACCCTGCAGAAGTTCCGGTATGGCGTGAATCTACAGCGCGCGCAATGGACAAGCTGGCGGCCAGCGGCGGCATCTCAGTTGATTTGCTGCGCGAAGCACGCGGCTATGTTCAGGAGTATCGCGCAGCCCGGCCAGGCAGCAAGGCGGCTGGTTCGGGCCAGTGACCGCTTCGCAACAATCGCCGGACCAGTCCGGCGAAGCGGGCGGAATACTGCAACGGGCTGAGCGTATCGGCCGTGGGCTGGAAAACCTCCTGCTTGCCGTCATCCTGTTCGCGATGATCGGGCTGGCCGCGTATCAGGTTGCATTGCGTAATCTTGCCGGCAGCGGCATCAGCTGGGCTGATGAAGCCCTGCGGCTGATGGTGCTGTGGGCGGCGATCGTCGGTGCTGTCGCTGCCAGCCGGGATAACGTGCATCTGCGCATCGATTTCCTGTCTCGATTTCTGTCTCGAGCTGGACGCACTGCGACCGCACTGGTGGTGGACCTGTTTACCGTCGTCGTGGCGGGAATACTTGCCTGGTACTCCTGGGAGTTTGTGGCGGAATCACGTGAGTTTGGTGACCAGATCTTTGGTGACCTGCCGGTGTGGCCGTTTCAGGCGGTACTGCCGGTCGGTTTCGCGCTGATCACCTACCGGTACCTGGTCTGTGCCGTCATTCAGCTGCGTACGCTGATGCGCGGCGGAGTACGACCGTGATAGTGACCGGGCTTCTGCTCATCCTGCTGGCACTGATGGGTGCGCCGCTGTTTGCCATCATTGGCGCCAGTGCGCTGCTCGGCTTTGCGCGCAGCGACATACCACTGACTGCCGTGCCGATCGAGATATTTGGTATCGCAGAAACGCCTATTCTGCTGGCGATTCCGTTGTTTACCTTTGCCGGTTACCTGTTGAGCGAAAGCCGCGCAGCCGCCCGGCTTGTACGCCTGAGTTCAGCTTTGCTTGGCTGGTTGCCGGGTGGCCTGGCGATGGTTGCAGTGGCGACCTGCTCGCTGTTTACGGCATTTACCGGTGGCTCGGGCGTAACGATCATCGCCATCGGTGCACTGCTGTATCCGGCCCTGGTGCAGTCCGGCTACAAGGAGGGGTTTACGCTTGGACTTGTGACCTCGTCTGGCAGCCTCGGCTTGCTGTTTGCGCCATCGCTGCCGCTGATCATCTACGGGATCATCGCCGAGGTCTCCATCGACGAGCTGTTTATTGCCGGCATTCTGCCCGGCGTGCTGATGATGCTGGCGCTCGCACTCTATTGCCTGTGGATGAATCGCGCCAACCGGCGTCCGATATCAGAGTTTTCCTGGCGTGAGGTTGGACGGGCGGCGCGCGAATCCATCTGGGAATTGCCACTGCCCGTAGTCGTGCTGGGCGGGATCTACAGTGGTCTGGTTGCGGTCTCGGAGGCTGCGGCGGTCACAGTTGTTTATGTGCTGATTATCGAGACGCTGGTCTATCGCGAGATTCCGCTGCGCAAACTGCCCGCCATCGTGCGTGAATCGATGGTGCTGGTCGGTGGCATTCTGCTCATCCTCGGCATCTCCCTGGCATCCACCAACTACATGATCGACGCCCAGGTACCGCAGAAGCTGATTGCGCTGGTCACCAGCTATATATCCAGTCAGACGAGTTTCCTGTTCCTGCTGATCGGCTTCCTGATGATCATCGGTTGTATCCTGCACATCTATTCGGCGCTGGTTCTGGTCGTGCCGCTGATATTGCCGGTGGCGGCGAAGTACGGGATCGACCCGGTTCACCTGGGGATCATTTTTGTTGCGACGATGGAACTCGGATATCTGTTGCCGCCCATTGGCCTTAACCTGTATATCTCCAGCTACCGGTTTGAGCAGCCGGTGCTGCGGGTCTGCGCGGCGACTTTTCCATTTGTACTGATACTGCTGGTCGCAGTACTGTTAATCACCTTTATCAGTCCGCTGTCGCTGGCCCTGATCGGAAAGTGATACAGCCGTTCCAGCGCGCATCTCAGCTGTTGCAGAGGGTTGTTGTGATGAACCGTTACCGGTCGTTCTGCTGCGCTGTACTGGCGCTGTTCCTGCCTGGTGTTCAAACGCACGCCGGAGCTCCGGTCGAATTTCTGCGTGTGCCGCCCGGCTTCAAGGCCGAAATCCTCGTGGCTGATGTGCCCAAGGCTCGCTCAATGGCCTTGGGTGATGCAGGAACCCTGTTTGTTGGTACGCAGTTTGGAGACGGAACCGTCTACGCGATTCACGATGCCCTGGGTGATCATCCCCAGGTTACAAAATTCGTTCAGGGTTTGAAGGTGCCGAACGGGGTGGCTTTCCGTGACGGAGTGCTATATGTCGCGGAGCCGCGGCGCATACTGCGCTTCCCGAAGGCTGAGCAGCGTAGCGCTGAGCCGCGCGTACCCGAAGTCCTTGTTGATGACCTGCCCTACAAAAATGCTCTGCATGCCTGGAGGTACCTGGCTTTTGGGCCGGATGGGAAGCTCTATATGCCGGTCGGTGCACCCTGCAACATCTGTGACGAAAAAGAGTTTGGCCTGATCCTGCGCATGAATCCCGATGGCAGCGGACGGGAAGTCATCGCGAGGGGCGTGC
>JBATNV010000021.1:0-2069 GCA_049290495.1 Gammaproteobacteria bacterium
CCGACCACCATGCCGTAACCGACCAGTATCGCCAGTTCCCACCAGTGCTGCGTGCGCTCGGCGTAGATGACCATCGTCGAGATGGTCGCCGGGCCGGTAAGCAACGGGATCGTCAGCGGCACCACGGCGATGCTCGAGCCGGCGTCGAGTTTTTCTTCGCCCTCACTCATGTCGGTGGGCCGGGTTTCAGCGGGCTGTGCATTCAGCATCTGCAGGGAACTGATCAGCAGCAGCAATCCGCCACCGACCTGGAAGGAGCCAATCGTGATACCAAAAAAATTGATGATCCGCAGGCCGGCAAGCGCGCTGAGCGCGATGACCAGGAATGCGGTGAAGGCGCTGACCTGCATGGTGCGCGTACGCTGTTCCCGGTTCAGATTGTCCGTGAAGTGAATAAAAAACGGCACGACGCCGATCGGGTTGACGATCGCCAGCAGCGCAATCAGCGGTTTCATCAGATCCATAGTCAACGCCCCGCAAAAGCCAGAATTTCCCGCACCAGAGTCGCATAGTCGTCGTTGAAGTGGTGGTCGCCGGGCAATTGCACGGCTTTCCCGGCCATCGCAGGCAGACCCGGGCACGGGCTTGCCAGTGCACCATCTCCATACAGGCACAGGATACGGATATCACCGAGTCGGTCGAGTTCGGGCTTTAGCGGGCGGCCGTGCGACGTGCTGCCGGGAATCCAGTCAGCAACGTGAATCTCAAAGCCAGTCTCCAGGGCCGGCGCAAGCAGGCTTAGCGTGGCCACTCGGCTGCGCATGTCCGGCGCCAGCCGGTTGACGAGAAATGGCAGGACATTGGCGCCAAATGAGTAGCCGATGAGCAGCACCTGGTCCTTGTGCCAGGTCGCCAGGTAGTGACGCATGATCCGCTCGAGATCGCGGGCCGCGATTTCCGGTTTCCGCTCCGTCCAGAAATAGCGCAAGGTACTCAATGCCACGACATCAATGCCGGCAGCCGACAGCCCGCCTGAGACTTCGCGGTCGAGCCCTGCCCAGCCGCCATCGCCGGTCAGCAGTATCGCCATACGCGATGAGTGTCCGCTGATGGCGCGGACTTCGACCAGCGGCAGGTCCCTCACTTCGGCACTGCTCACCGGCCGTTCTGTCGATGCGGTAACCAGCTTCAGAAAGGCATCCCGGAACTGCGGCAACCAGTCGTCGCGCACGGCATAGTCATGGCCGACCTTTGGCAGCGGGACCAGCTTTGCTGATGGGATGTCGGCGATAAAGGCACGCGTCGCCCCGGCACTGCAAAGCTGATCGCGCTCGCCCTGCAACACCACCCAGGGTATCTTGAGTTCCGGTGTCGGGTGGACTGTCACTCCAGCGTGATTTGCAGTGGGTGTAGCTGACAGCCCGGCTCCCTTGCACCACGGTCGGCCGACCGGCAGTTCCGGACAAAAGCCCAGGCTGACTGCAGCGGCGAAAGTCCCGGCTGGCGCCTGCGCCGCCAGCGCATAAGCGAGTGTCGCACCGCTGCCGTAGCCGATGAGGATCGGCGCCCGGTAGGCCGGTAACCCTGCCCACTTCTGCAAGGCATGGCTCAGTTGCTCAAAATCAGCGGCTGGGTAGGCACAGTCATGGCCGGCGGCGCCCAATGTCGCAAGGTAGGCGCGACTGTCCACGCCGCCGACGAATGCGCCCCAGCTTTGCAACTGCTGTGCCAGTTCCGCCATGCTCTGGTTCCACCCCTCCTCACCCGAGAGGAGCAGGGCGATGCTGGTCGGCGGTCCGGCCGGCGCATAGACAACGACCGTCCCCAGAGTGCCGGTCTGAAACTGATAGCTGACAGGCAACTTGTCCGGCGCTGCCGGAAAAACGGGCAGCGCCATCAAGAGCGACAGCAGGAACAGCGCAGTTCTCAGGCTGGGCTTCACCGTGAGGACTTCGCCACAAGGCCCTTGAGGCCGCCGGAAATCAGCGAAGACACATCGATAAGCACGCGAGGCAGTGCAAGCCCGCCGGGCGAGGCCAGGTACTTTGGCCGCCATTCCGGCAAGAACTTGGCCTTGTAACGTCGCAGGCCTTCGAAGTTGTAAAAATGTTCGCCGTAGCGGAACACGA
>JBATNV010000022.1:0-19450 GCA_049290495.1 Gammaproteobacteria bacterium
CGCGTCTTGCCCGATCGGTGCCGAAGCGCTGCGCCTGCTCTTCCGCAGAGCAGAGTTCCCGATAGCCGTTGGCGACTTCCAGCCCCGCACAGAACACCTCGAAACGCTCGGCGATCCGCTTATCGGCCGGATCGATCCGCGCCAGCGCAGCCTGGCTGGCCGGATAGCCACTGACTATCGCGACTTCCGTGCTGGCCAGATGCGTACTCACGGCGTGGCTCATCAGCAGATCCAGCCAGGCATCGATATCACCACCGAGACCGGTCTCCAGGTCGGGGCTGAGGTTGCTGCCCAGCGTTTTATGCGCACAGTTGCGCAGTGTTGCTGCATCGGCAGTCAGCGGATCGATGCCGACAGCGGTGATAAACAGTTCGCGATAGCTGATAGAAACCGGTGGCGCGAGCGTTCTGCCTGTAGTGACAGCCAGCGCTGCGATCAACTCACAAGTCTCGCTGGCCAGTGCCAGCAGCGTGTAATCGTGCCGGTACCACTCGATCAGCGTGAACTCGGGCTCGTGGCTGCGACCTGCCTCGCCATCACGGAAAACCTTGCCCAGTTGCCAGATGTCCGGTGCGCCAGCGGCCAGCAGCCGCTTCATGTGGTATTCGGGCGAGGTATGCAGCCAGAGCCTGCGGCCATCGGCGAGCCGGGCCGGAATGTTGGACAGATGCGGATCGCTGACGGCATGCGCAACGAGTGCCGGTGTTTCAACTTCGAGCAGACCCCGCGTCGTGAAGAAAGCCCGTGCGGTGCCAAGCAGGCGGGCGCGCTGCGCCAGCGTCTCGAAGTTGGCCGAGGGTTGCCACGCCATGCCTGAGACTCAGCCGGCCCGGAGTCGGCCCAGCGCTTCGCCCATCCGGATGCTGGTCCCGGCGGTGCGGTTCGCATCCCATTCGATGAGCTGGCGTTCAGCGACCACGACTACAGTCGAACCGAGGTTGAACTGCCCGAGCAGGCCGCCAGCAGGAATCGCAAGGTGTGGCGTATTCGCCGGATAACGAATGCGCGTCACTTCCTTCCCCGCTGCGATCTCACCCGTCCAGACCAGCGAAATGCTCGCGACATTCATGGCGCCGACCAGCACGACGGCAAAGCGACCGGCCGGATTCTCACACCACAGGATGACCCGCTCGTTGGCCGCGAACAAACCAGGCACTGTGCGGGCGGTACGTTTGTTCACCGCCCAGCGCCGCCCCGGTACATAGACCATTTCGCGTATCTGGCCGGCCAGCGGCATATGTACCCGGTGATAGTTGTGCGGGGCGAGATAGATCGTCAGCGTTGCGCCGTCGTGAAAACCGGTGACAGCTGCGTCATCAGTAGCCAGGAAGTCGGCCAGCCGGTAGCTGAAGCGTTTGGCCTGAATGAGGTGATCGCCAGTGGCATAACCGAGTTCCTCAATCGTGCCATCGGCCGGGCTGACGACGGTGCCAGCGCCGGCAGCTACCGGACGGGCGCCAGATTTCAATGCACGGGTGAAGAAAGCATTGGCATGTTCCCAGGCTGCCGGTTCCGGGTGTTCGACTTCGCTGAGATCCACCTTGTAGAAACGGACGAAACTGCGGATCAGCAGGCTGCGCAGCCACGGTGTGCGCTGGCGTGCCAGCCAGTAGACAAGGCGCCCAAGCATTTGCTCGGGCAACAGACGTTGCAACAGCACGAACAGCTGGTCGGACAGAGGCTGCAGCATGGTGGTCCCGGTTCCGATCCTGTCTGGCACCAGCGTATTCTATACGGCAGATTCGGACACTGATGGTCAGGGCGTGATGGCGGACAGGAACAGTGGTGGCGACAGGGCTAAAGGCGATAGCGTTGCCGATCTGATCGCCCGCTGTACCCGGGCGCTTGAGCGCAGTGCGGCTTGCTTTGGGCATGGCACCGACACTGCGCGCGATGAGGCGGCGGCGCTGGTTTTTCACGTGCTCGGGCTGGACCATGCAGATGCGCTGCGTGCCTATGGCCTGCCGGTATCGGCAGCCGGACAACAAGGCGTGGCTACGATGCTCGAAGCGCGCATCAGCACGCGTCAGCCGCTGCCCTATCTGACCGGCGAGGCGTGGTTTGCCGGCTTGCCTTTCCATGTCGATGCGCGTGTGCTGGTGCCGCGTTCGCCCTTTGCCGAACTGATCGCCGCGCGCTTTGAGCCCTGGCTGGACCCGGCCGGTGTCCACCGGATCCTCGAGATCGGTACGGGCAGTGGCTGTATGGCGATTGCCTGCGCGCTGGCCTTTCCGGACAGCAGCGTGGTGGCCACGGACATCTCGGCCGCAGCGCTGGACGTTGCGCGCCACAATGTAGCCCGGCACAAGGTGGCAGACCGGGTACAGCTGGTTGAGGCTGACCTGTATGCCGGGCTCAGCGGTACTTTCGATCTGATCATCAGCAATCCGCCCTATGTTTCGCCGGAAGAGCTTGCCTCCCTGCCGGACGAGTACCGGCATGAGCCAGAGCTGGCGCTGCTGTCCGCGGAGGGCGGGATGGCAACGCCTGCCGGAATCCTGCAACATGCGACGCGATTCCTGACGGCAGACGGCTGGCTGGCCCTTGAGGTTGGCGGTGGAGCTGCCCTGCTGGAGGCACGTTTTGCGACGCTGCCATTTATCTGGCCCGAGTTTGAGAACGGCGGTGACGGCATCGCCCTGATCAGCGCCGTCGATCTGAGAGCAAACGAATGTCCGGCAACACCATAGGCAGACTGTTTTCTGTGACCACCTTCGGTGAGAGTCACGGGCCGGCGATCGGCTGCATCGTCGACGGCTGTCCGCCGGGCATGCCGCTCGCCGAGGCCGATATCCAGCATGATCTCGAACGCCGCCGCCCAGGCAAGTCGCGCCACACGACCGGCCGTCGTGAACCGGATACGGTGCGCATCCTGTCTGGTGTCTTCGAAGGGCTTACCACCGGCACGCCGATTGGCCTGTTGATCGACAATGTCGACCAGAAGTCAAAGGACTATGCCGGCATCAAGGACCGATTTCGTCCGGGCCATGCCGACTACACCTACCAGCAAAAATACGGCCTGCGTGACTACCGCGGTGGCGGACGCTCCTCCGCGCGGGAAACCGCGATGCGGGTTGGTGCCGGCGCCATCGCAAAAAAATATCTGCGTGAGCGTCTAGGCGTGGAAATCTGCGGCTATCTTCGCCAGCTCGGTCCGCTGGTCCTCGATCCGCTCGATCTGTCCACCACCGATGACAATCCGTTTTTCTGCGCTGACCCGTCCCGCATCGCCGAACTCGAAGCCTATATGGATGCGCTCCGCAAGGAGGGCAACTCGATCGGCGCGCGGGTCAACGTGCTCGCGTCCGGGGTGCCGGCAGGTCTCGGTGAGCCGGTGTTCGACAAGCTGGAAGCCGACATCGCCCATGCACTGATGAGCATCAATGCGGTGCGTGCGGTAGAGCTGGGTGCAGGTTTCGCGGTGGTGGCGCAGAAAGGCACCGAGCATCGCGATGAAATTGCGCCCGATGGTTTTCGGAGCAACGCAGCCGGCGGCATTCTCGGCGGCATTTCCACCGGTCAGGACATACTCTTCAGCATGGCGCTGAAGCCGACCTCAAGCATCCGGCTGCCTGGCGCAACAGTAGACGAGGAGGGCGAGTCCGCCGAGATCGCCACTACCGGCCGGCACGATCCCTGCGTCGGGCTGCGCGCGGTACCGATCGCCGAGGCCATGCTTGCCATCGTGCTCATGGATCACTACCTGCGGCAGCGCGGTCAGAATGCTGATGTGCAGCCGCTGACGCCCGCTGTCGAGGCGCGCCGGCCCACGCGCTGAACTGCTTGCCCGTGCTCTTGTCTGTTATGAGTGCGGGGCTTGTTTTTGCCCTCTAATTGCCTATCCTTCGCGCGCTTTTCGCCCTACATCCACTGCAGAGTTCCAGTCCATGTCAAAGAAGAATGCCTACAGGGTCGCCGTCGCCGGCGCCACCGGCCTGGTCGGTGAAACCATTTTGCAGATTCTTGCCGAGCGCAAGTTTCCGGTCAGCGAGCTCATTCCGCTGGCTAGCGCCCGTTCGGTCGGCAAAACCATCGAGTTCGACGGCCGCAAGCTGCCGGTCAGGGATCTCGCGAGTTTCGATTTCGCAGGCGTTGATATCGGTCTGTTCTCGGCTGGCGGCAGCGTTTCCGGCGAGCACGCGCCGCGTGCCGGGGCGGCTGGCTGCGTGGTCATCGACAACACCTCGTACTTTCGCCGCGACGCCGACATTCCGCTGATCGTCCCGGAGGTGAATCCGCAGGCGATTCCGCAGTACCGGCAGCGCAATATCATTGCCAATCCGAACTGCTCCACGATCCAGATGGTCGTGGCGCTAAAGCCGATTCACGATGCTGTCGGCATTACCCGTATCAATGTCGCCACCTATCAGTCGGTGTCGGGCGCCGGCCGGCGGTCGGTCGAAGCACTGGCCCGACAGACCACCCAGCAGCTGAACCATCAGCCGGTTGAAACGCAGGGCGCCGCCAAGCAGAACGCGTTCAATGTCGTGCCGCATATCGACGAGTTCATGGACAACGGCTACACCAAAGAAGAGATGAAGATGGTGTGGGAGACGCGCAAGATCCTTGAGGACGACTCGATCCAGATTAACCCGACGGCTGTGCGTGTGCCGGTGTTCTTTGGCCATTCCGAAGCCGTACACATCGAAACCCGGCGCAAGATCTCCGTGAGCGAAGTTCGTGCGCTGCTTGAAAAGGCGCCCGGCGTCAGCGTGGTGGATGAGGCGCGGCTGGGCGGATACCCGACCGCAGTCACCGAGGGTGCGGGCCACGATCCGGTGTACGTTGGACGGATCCGTGAAGACCTGTCCTGTGAGCGCGGCATCAATCTGTGGGTGGTGTCTGACAATATCCGCAAGGGCGCTGCGCTGAACAGCGTGCAGATTGCCGAGGTGCTGATCCGCGAATATCTCTGAGCCTGTCCATCGGGTGACCTAGACGGCCGTCACGAAACGCGTGATACGTCCATGATCTGCCTTACGTAATACGGTCATATGGGCTATAGTTGCCGCCACTTCTCGGAGTGGGTTACGACGTACCGCTGTGCGCCTTGAGACGCAGTCACCAGGGGTGGTGAGCTGGGTCATAAACGGGGATTAGTGATGCCACGAGTTCCACTCGCTGCAGGATGGCTGCTGGCGGGACTGATACCGTTGTCTGTCGGGGCCCTTGGCCTCGGCGAGATCAGTCTCAAGTCCGCCTTGAATCAAGAACTGGTCGCAGAGATTCCGGTTACCACCGATTCATCTGATGACCTCAGTCGCCTGGATGTCCGCCTGGCTTCGGCAGAGACCTTCCAGCGCTTTGGCCTGGACCGCCCACAGTTTCTGAATACCCTCAATTTTACGGTCGATCGCGCTGGCGGCATGAGCCGCATCCTGGTCACCTCAAGTCTGCCAGTCAGTGAGCCTTTCGTCTCCCTCCTGCTCGATATCACCTGGCCCCAGGGCCACCTGTTGCGCGAATACACCATGCTGCTCGACCCGCCTGCATTTGCCCGCGCGGGTGCCGGGCAACCAGCGGCAGCCTTGCCGGCTACGAGCAGCCCCACGCCAGCTGTTAAACGCATTGAACGGCCAATGGCGCAGCCAGAGGCTGCGGCCGCAGCCGCAGCAGGACAGGCCGGCCAGGGCGGAGATGAGCGCCTGGTCGCCGGCACCGATGGCAGCAGCTACGGCCCGGTGCGTGCCAACGAAACGCTCTGGGCAATCTCGGAGCGCCTGAATACTGACAGCGGCGTGTCCCTGAATGCCATGATGGTCGCGCTCTACCGTGCCAATCCGGAGGCATTCGCGGGCAATATCAACCTGCTGAAGCGCGGTGCGATCCTGCGGGTACCGGCTGGTGCCGAGCTTGCTGCACTTTCAGCCGGCGAGGCCATGAGCGAGGTGCGTCGCCAGAATGAAGCCTGGCGTGCGGGCGCAGAAGGCGCTCCGGCTGCAGCCCGTTTGCAGCTGGTACCGCCGGAAGAAAAGCCGGTCGCGACGACACCTTCCACGCTTGCCCAGCAAGCGCCTGCCAAAGCAGATGCAAGCCAGGTTAAGGCGCTCGAGCAGCAGCTCGCCGAGAGTCGCCGCCTGCTGGACCTGAAGGACAGTCAGCTCAAGGCATTGCAAGACCGCCTCCAGGTTGGCGGGCAGAGTTCAACGGTTGAGCGTCCGGTTGAAGCACCCATTGAAGCGCCCGTCGCGCGGCTGCCGATTGAAGACCAGGCGACTCCCGAAGCCGATGAAGCCTCCGGCGATGAAGTAGCTGCCGATGAGGATTCCGCCGCGCTGGCCGATAAGGCCGCCCCGGTGAAACGCGCTGCGGCCAAACGCAAGCCGAAGCGCAGCGAGGGTTCCTGGCTGGATTCGCTCGGTGGCCTGATCTTCAACAGCTACTTCCTGATCGCGGCTGCAGCAGTCGTCCTGGCGGGTCTCTTCGTCGTCTTTGGTCGCCGCCGCATGGCGCAGGCTGATGACGACAGCACCGGCAGATTCTCGACCTTGCCCAAGGGCAGTTCGGTAGGCGGTGCGGCGGAAGGCGAGCCGACACTGCGCGATAGCTTCATCGTTGAGGAAAGCGAGGCGCAGCGGACCGGAGAGATGAGCGCACAGAAGACTGCTGTCGCGTCAGCCCCGGGACGTGGTGGCCGCAAAGTTGGCGGCGATTCGGAAACTGCGTTTGAGCGCACAATCAGTACTGACGGCGCAGTCGAGATCGACCAGGCCGACGTCGTCGCCGAAGCTGAGTTCCACATGGCCTACGGTCTGTATGACCAGGCGGCTGAGCTGCTGGTACGCGCATTGCGCGACAATCCCGACCGGCGTGACCTGCGCCTCAAGCTGCTTGAAGTCTATTTCATCTGGGAAAACAAGCCGGCCTTCCTCAAGGAAGCGCAGATTTTCCATCGCCAGACCGGTGGCGACCAGAGTCCGGACTGGAACAAAGTCCTCATCATGGGCAAGCAGATCTGTCCGGGAGAGGCACTGTTTGCAGCAGGTGCCGGTGCCGCAGGCCTGGATATCTCGCTGGATGGTGACAGCGTCGACAGCGTGGACTTTAGCCTGGACGACAACGCCAGTGACAGCGTGGACCTGGATCTGACCGGGGCGCGACGGGGCCCGGCTGCCGATTTGCTGGATTTTGATTTCGGTGAAATCGCCGGCACCGACGATATCGGGATCGATGCGACCGGTCTGATGAAGACGGAGATTGCGCCGGGACTTCAGGGTGTTGAATCGCCAACGGTTGAGGCGCCGTTTGGCGACCTGTCGCCGACCATGGAAACGCCGACCATGGAGACCCCGACTGTGGAATTCCGCAGTCCGGATGCGCCGACTGTAGAGACGCCAACGCTGGAGACGCCAGCGGCGGGCGGCACCATGGAGACGCCGACGATCGAGAGTGCCGCGATAACCGGTTCGCGCACCGGGCTTCTTGCCGACCTGGAAGGCCACGACTACACCGAAGAAATCAATGTTGAAGATCTGGCTATCGATCTCACTGGCCTCGACGAAGCTGCAGGTGACCTGGGTACCGGCTTGTATGCCGGCGTCGACGAGGGGCAGCTTGATGCCAGCAGCGAGGACGAAGTATTCGACATCGGTGATGCTGATGGCGAGATCGACGAAGACCTTTCTGACATCCTGCAGAGCCTGGAGGGGGATGCAACCTCCGAGATGCGCAGCATGTCACTCGACGAGGGCACACTCGATCTGCCGGCTATCGGTACGGCAATGGAGAAGAGCGCCGCGAGTCGCGACGCAACCAACCAGTTGCCCAGTATCGACGATACAGCCGAGCAGCCCCGCGGTGGGCTCCCCGATCGGGCCTTTGGCGAGGAATCCGGTGAGCTGAGCCAGGTTGATTTCGATATCGGTGACCGGATTGAAGATTCCGAGCCGACTTCGGTGATCACACCTCGTAAAGGTCGCGGACCGGAAGGGCCGACCATGACCGAGGTCGGCACCAAGCTCGATCTGGCCAGGGCCTATGTCGATATGGGTGATCCTGATGGCGCCCGCAGCATCCTCAACGAAGTCCTTGAGGAGGGCGATTCGGCCCAGCAGCAGGAAGCCCGCAAACTCCTGGACGAACTGGCCGACTGAGCCGCAGCGTATCCGTGATTGCCCAGCGTTTTGCTGCCGGAGTTGAATACGACGGCAGCGAGTTTTTCGGCTGGCAGGTCCAGAGCCACGCCCGCAGCATTCAGTCCACGCTGAATGCTGCGATCAGTACCGTCGCGAACGAAACCCTGACCACCGCCGCCGCCGGGCGCACTGATACCGGTGTGCATGCCTGCGGCCAGGTGGTGCATTTCGACTCTGTAGCACCTCGTTCCGATCACGCCTGGCTGCGGGGTATCAACAGCAATCTGCCGGCAGATATCGCCATCCAGTGGGTCCGGGCGGTGTCGCCGGATTTTCACGCGCGATACTCGGCGTTGGCGCGCACCTACTGTTACGTGATTCTCAATCGTCCCGTACGCTCTGCGCTTGATCGCCACCGTGCCTGGCAGGTGCGCACGCCGCTCGATGCCAGCCTGATGCAGGTCGCAGGTCAATTTCTGCTTGGTGAGCACGATTTCTCGTCGTTCCGTGCAGCCGGCTGCCAGTCAAAGAGCGCCGTGCGCCGGGTGGATCACCTGAACGTCGTCCGGCACGGTGACTACCTGACCGTAGAAGTCCGCGCCAACGGCTTTCTGTATCACATGGTGCGCAATATCGTCGGTTCGCTGGTGCGCGTGGGCAGTGGTGAAGCGGAAGCGGGCTGGACCAGCGAATTGCTGGCGCTGAAAGACCGGCGTGTGGCTGCGCCTACAGCGCCTTCATCGGGTCTTTTTCTCGCCGCCGTCCATTATCCGGATGCCTTTGGATTTCCGCCCCCGCCGTCCGGGCCGGTCTGGTCTGCTGAATGAATGGCGTGATCGATGCACCGGACTTGATTATGATTCGCCCATGACCTGGTATGAAAAAGTCCTGCCCTCGCGCATCAAGACCGAGCGGCGTACGCGTTCAGTGCCCGAGGGACTCTGGATCAAGTGTCCCCAGTGCAGCGCGCAGCTCTATCGTGCCGAGCTCGAGCGCAATCTCCATGTCTGTCCCAAGTGCAACCACCACATGCGCCTGGTTGCGCGCGACAGGCTGGCCTTTTTCCTCGACGCAGGGTCCGGAAAGGAGATCGGCGAGAAGCTCACTCCGCAGGATCCGCTGCGCTTCAAGGACACCAAGCCCTATCGGGTGCGCATCGTCCAGGCACAGAAGGACACTGGCGAGCGCGATGCGCTGGTCGCCATGTCCGGCCTGCTCAAGGGGCAGCCCATCGTCGCCTGTGCTTTCGAGTTTCGCTTCATGGGCGGATCGATGGGCTCGGTGGTCGGCGAGAAGTTCATGCGGGCCGCCGTCTACGGTCGGGACCACCGCACGCCACTGGTCTGCTTTTCTGCCAGCGGCGGAGCACGCATGCAGGAAGCCCTTTACTCCTTGCTGCAGATGGCAAAAACCAGCGGAGCGCTGGCCTCACTTGCGGATGCACGGGTCCCCTTTATCTCTGTGCTGACCGATCCGACCACCGGCGGCGTTTCGGCGAGCCTTGCCATGCTCGGCGATATCAATATTGGCGAGCCCAATGCCCTGATCGGTTTTGCCGGGCCGCGCGTGATTCAGCAGACCGTACGCGAAACGCTCCCGGAGGGTTTCCAGCGCAGCGAGTTTCTGCTCGATCACGGCGCCCTGGACATGATCGTCGATCGCCGGCAGATGCGTGACGAAATCGCGCAGCTGCTGGCCAAGCTGCTCAAGCAGGCGCCGCCAGCTGTCGATCAGCCGGCCTGAGGGCTGATGACTGCACGAACCCTCGCGGAGTGGCTCCGGTGGCAGGAGTCGCTGAGTCCACACGCGGTTGAGCTAGGTCTTGAGCGCGTCGGCGTGGTGCTGGGACGGCTCAAACTGCAGGCTCCGGCTGGCCGTGTCGTGACCGTAGCCGGAACAAACGGCAAGGGCACGACCGTCACCCAGTTGCAGGACATGCTGCTGGCAGCCGACCGTCGCCCGGGCCTCTATACCTCGCCACATCTGGTGCACTACAACGAGCGTATCCGTATCTGCGGCCAGCCCGTCGCCGATGCGGAACTGGTGCGCGCTTTCGAGCGGGTCGAGGCCGTGCGGGCTGATGTGCCACTGACCTACTTTGAATTCGGCACGCTGGCGGCGTTCAGCTGTTTTGTACAGGCGCGCTGCGATACCTGGATTCTTGAAGTCGGGCTTGGCGGGCGCCTGGATGCGGTCAACGTACTGGCAGCGGACCTGGCACTGATTACCACGATTGCGCTCGACCACCAGGACTGGCTGGGCGAAACCGTCGAGGAAATCGCCGCCGAGAAAGCCGGGATCATGCGATCGGGCCGCCAGGCTTTCTATGCCGATCAGCCAGTGCCGGCAGCGATCCGGAACCACGCGGCAGAAATTGGCGCACCGCTGGCGATTGCGGGCAGTGATTTCGCGTACAGCCTCAGCAGCAGCCCGACAACGACGGGCGCATGTGACTGGTCGTGGCAGGGTAGTGCTGGACGCATCACCGGACTCAAAGCGCCGCAATTCTGGTCAGCCGCCCAGTACCGTAATGCCAGCCTGGTGCTGGCGACATTATCTGTGCTCGAGCCCGCATGGCTTGATGACGTCGCCGCGCTGAACGCGGTGTTTGCGCGCTCCCGCCCGGATGGCCGTTTCCAGCAGGTACGTCGTGCTGCACACGAATGGATCCTGGACGTCGCACACAATCCACAGGCAGCAACTGTGCTCCGTGCGCAACTCGAGACGCTGCCGCCGGCCATTGAGACGACCATCGTAACCACGCTGCTGGCTGACAAGGCGGTAACGCCCTTTGTCGCTGCACTGGCACCGCTCGCTACGCGCTGGATCGTTGCGGGTATCGACGATCCGCGTGCCAGCAGCAGCGAGCGCATCTGTACTGGAATGGCAGCTGCCGGGATTGATGCGCCGGAGTATGCAGTCACGCCAGAAGCTGCTTTCGCACTGGCTGAACGTCTGACGCCACCGAACGGCCGCATCGTGGTCTGTGGCTCGTTCCGTATCGTGGCGCCTGCCTTGCAGTGGCTTGGTTTATACTGACAGCCCGCCTGGAAACCCTTTTTGATGGACCGCCAGCTCGCTGAACGAATGGTTGGTGCCGCGTGTCTGCTCGCGGTTCTGGTTCTCGTCGTGCCCTCAATTCTGGATGGTAATCAACGGACTGGAAAGGCCGCTCCAGAGTCTGTGCCGACCGAGCTGCCTGATCTGCGTACGCATACGCTGAGCCTTAACAATGCCGAGCGAGTGCCGCCGGTGCCGCAGCTGGGTGCTATTCCGGGCGAGCCGGCCGGCACCTTGCCGACTGAAGAGCTGCCTGCGGAAGAGATCGCGGCACCGCTGGAAATGAATAGTGTCCCGCCACCAGCGTCTGCGGCGTTGCCCGAACCCGAAAAGCCGCCAGTTGCGGCGACAGCAACGGACGAAGCTGCCGCTTCATCGCCAATCTTGAAAAAGCCGGCGCTCGCTGATGCCGCGCAGTGGTATGTACAGCTGGGCGTTTTTGCCAGTTTGCAGAATGCCGAGGGCCTGGCCAAAAACCTGAAAGCCAAAGGCTTCGACGCGACCATCCGGAAGAGCAGCGGATCGATGTCGCGCGTGATCGTGGGGCCGCGTGCCGATCGGGAGGCAGCTGATGAGCTGGCTAAAAAACTTGCCAGCGCCGGTTTCAAGGGCCAGGTAACGCGGCTATAAGGCATGAACACGGTCGACTACATCATTATCGTGCTGGTGGCCGTCTCGGGCCTGGTCGGTGTGTTGCGTGGCTTTATCCGCGAGGCGCTGTCGGTACTGGTCTGGGTAGTGGCGCTGTGGGGTGCGGCGCGTTTTGGCGGCCAGATGGGCTCCCTGCTCAGCGGCTTTCTGCACGAATCGGCGATGCAACTGTGGGCCGGCCGTACCCTGACCTTTGTCGGGATTCTGTTTGCCGGCAGTCTGCTCGGCTGGTTGGTGGGATACCTGATCCGCAACAGCGCCGTGACCGGCACTGACCGGGTGCTGGGTCTGCTGTTTGGCCTGGCCCGCGGGCTCATCGCGACAATTCTGGTCGTGCTGGTGCTCAAGCAGGGTGGTTTCGAATCTGAATCTTGGTGGCAACGGTCCAAGCTGATACCGTATGCCGCCGCAGCCGGCGAGAAGTTCTGGGCGATTGCCGGGCAGCAGGTCAAGGGTCTCGGCGAGCAGGCAGGAGTCTGGTTCTAGTGTGTGGCATCGTCGGCATCGTCAGTCATAAGCCGGTCAATCAGGGGCTATACGACGCGCTGATGGTGCTGCAGCATCGCGGTCAGGATGCCGCCGGCATCATGACCGACTGGAATGGCACGCTCTGTACGCGCAAGAAAAACGGACTCGTCAGCGATGTTTTCCTGCAGCGGCATATGGAGGAGTTGCGCGGCAACATCGGTATCGGTCACTGCCGTTATCCGACCGCCGGTACGCTTAAATCCAGTGAGGCCCAGCCCTTTTACGTCAACTCGCCGTATGGCATCGCGCTTGCGCATAACGGCAACCTGACCAACTCTGACGAACTCAAAGCCCTGCTGATCCAGCACGATCGCCGTCATCTCAACACCGGCTCGGACAGTGAGGCGCTGTTGAACGTGTTCGCCCATGAGCTTCAGCAGCAGCCTGCGGAGGAACTCACGCCGCAGGCAATCTTTGCCGCAGTGGCCGCCGTACATCGTCGTTGCCGGGGCGGCTATGCCGTGGTGGCCATGATCATCGGCTATGGCATCGTGGCTTTCCGGGATCCGCACGGCATACGTCCGGTTTGCCTCGGCCGCCGTGAAACGCCCGACGGTGTCGAACACATGGTGGCATCCGAGAGCGTGGCGATGGATGCACTCGGTTTCAAGCTGGTGCGCGACGTCCTGCCGGGCGAGGCCATCATCATCGAACGCGATGGCAGCTTGCACAGCCAGGTGTGTGATCTTCCGCGCGGTTATACGCCGTGCATCTTCGAGTACGTTTATTTTGCGCGGCCGGATTCGATCATCGACCGCATCTCGGTGTACAAGGCGCGGCTGCGCATGGGTGAGCGTCTCGCCGACAAGATCCTGCGCGAACGACCGAATCACGATATCGATGTCGTCATTCCGATACCCGACTCAAGTCGTACCAGCGCGCTGGAAGTGGCGCACCGGCTGGGCGTCAAGTACCGCGAAGGGTTCATCAAGAACCGTTATATCGGCCGCACCTTCATCATGCCTGGCCAGGAGATGCGCCGGCAGTCGGTGCGTCGCAAGCTGAACGCCATCGATCTGGAATTTCGCGACAAGAACGTACTGCTGGTCGACGATTCAGTGGTGCGTGGTACGACCTCCCAGCAGATCATCGAGATGGCCCGCGAAGCGGGTGCGCGGCGTGTCTATTTTGCCTCCGCGTCGCCGCCGGTCCGGTTCCCGAATGTCTATGGCATCGATATGCCGGCCGCCAGTGAGCTGGTGGCGAGTGGCCGTACCGCACAGCAGGTGCAGGAATTCATCGGCGCCGACTGGCTCGTTTACCAGGATCTCGACGACCTGATCAAGGCGGTTCACCACGATGACGCAGAGATCACCGAGTTCGATACGTCGTGCTTCTCTGGCGAGTACGTTACCGGAGATGTGAGTCCCGAATATCTGTTGCAACTCGAGCAGCAGCGCAACGACCGGGCCAAGTCACAGCGCGATTCCAGGCGTCGCCGCGTGTCATCTGATAGCGATGCTGCCGGTCCCGGCGCTGCTCCGCGGCTGCGGACGGTTTGAGGCGGCTGTGCGGTATGTAGCAGTCGGCAGCCCGGTACCTACGTGAGCCTCAAGTTCCTCATCATCGACGATCATGCCGATTACCGGCGTTTGCTTTCGTACCATATCGCATCGCATTGGCCCGATGCGACCATCAGGGAGTATGACCCTTTGCAGTCGGGGCGTCTGCCCGATGCTTTTTCCGGCGCCGGCAATGATGTGGTGCTGCTCGGAGATACCTGTGGCCGTGAGGATGCCATCGAATGGCTGCGCCGGTTTCGTGCCCAGCCAAAATTTCCACCGATTATTTTCATCGGCAGTGGCGAAGAACGACAGGTCGTGTCGGCCATCAAGTCTGGTGCCGAGGAGTATGTGGGCAAGCCACGCCTCAACAATGCCCGACTGGTCGAGGCCATCGGGGAAGCCCTGCGTATCGGCTTGAATCGCGCCAATCCGTCCCGCACCGGCGGGGAGTCGCTGGCCGCGAATGGCAACGGGCCGATTCCCAGAAACTACAGCATCGTGCGCAAACTCGCGCATGGTGAGATTGCCACCGTCTATCTGGCGCAAGAGCGTGGCTCCGGCCGCGAAGTGGTACTCAAGGTCCTGCACCAGGTCAGCGATGCGGCGAGCGGCAAGATCCTTGACCGCTTTCTGCGTGAGTACGAGCTGGCTGCTCACCTCGACCATCCCAACGTCGTACGCATTTATGACTTTGGGGTGGCGGATGATCACGCCTATATCGCCATGGAATACTGTGGGGGCGGCAGCCTGAAGCGGCGTATCACGGCGGGTATGGACCGTTACGAAGCCTACCGGCTGATGCGCGATATCGCTGGCGCACTCGCTGTGCTGCATGCGGCGGGCATCCTGCACCGCGACCTGAAACCGACCAACGTGCTGTTCCGTGATGACGATACGCTGGCGCTGATCGATTTTGGCCTGGCCAAGCAGGTGGCGCTGGTGGCTGAAGTTACAGGTGCCGGTGCAATTTTTGGTACCCCTTACTACATGAGTCCCGAGCAGGGACATGGTGAAGCGGTCGATGTGCGGGGCGATATCTACAGTCTCGGCATCATCTTTTACGAGATGCTGAGCGGTGCCAAGCCCTACGACGGTGAGACTGCAATGAGCGTCATCGTCAAGCATCGGCAGGCCCCGGTACCATTGCTGGCGGGTGCAGCAGCCGAGTTCCAGCCGCTGGTCGAAAAAATGCTGGCCAAGCAGCCGTCTGGCCGTTTTCAGAATGTTAGCGAGCTGCTGGCCTGGGAACCTGCGCTGTAGCAGTTGGCGTCAATGCAGGCAAACAGACTGCAGTTCAGGGCCTGAGGGGGTCCAGCGCAGCACGCTGCCCTGCTCATACCAGTCGCCGAGCACGATGCGTGTTGCGGGTTTGTGCTGTGCAATTTCAAAACGATGAATCGCCGGCCGGTGCGTGTGTCCGTGTATCAGTAGCGATACGCCGTGACGTTCCATGACGGCGGCCACCGCCTGCTGATTTACATCCATGAGCATGGCGGGTTTGCTGCCATGTGCTTCCATGCTCTTGCTGCGCAGCTTTGCCTCGATGCGCTTTCTGCTGCTCACCGGCAGGGCAAGGTATAGCGCCTGGGTAGGCGGCCAGTGGACTATCTTGCGGTATCGCTGGTAGTCGTGGTCATCGGTACACAGCGTGTCGCCGTGCATTAACAGGGCACGTTTACCGTACAGCTCAATAACCGTTTCATCCGCTAGCAGGTTGATGCCGCTTTGCGCGGCAAAGCGTCGCGCAATCAGAAAATCGCGGTTGCCATGCATGAAGCTGCACGGAACGCCGCGGTCAACGAGCGAGCGCAGTGCGGTGCTGACCTGTGCACCGGTTGTACCTGGGGCGTCGTCGCCGATCCAGCTCTCGAACAGGTCACCGAGGATATACAGGGCGTCTGCCTGGCTGGCGGTATCAGCCAGGAAACGCAGAAAGCAGTCGGTGACTGCAGGCCGGGACGTATGGAGATGCAGATCCGAGACAAACAGTATCGTCATTTAGCTGCAGGCGGCTTCAGCAGGCTCGCTTTCTGGATGACCACGGGTTCAGCCGGCACGTCCGACATGCCGCCCCTTACGCCGGCCAGGCGGTGACCGATATCGTCGACAATGTCCATGCCCTGGATAACTTCGCCGAATACTGCATAACCCCAGCGGGTGGGCTTCGGGTCCAGCGGGATGTTGTCGGCCAGGTTGATGTAAAACTGTGAATCGCCCGAATGCGGTTCACCGGTGCGCGCCATCGCGATGGTGCCGCGCCGGTTGCTAAGCCCGTTGCCGGACTCATTGGGTACGCCCGGGTGTGCTTCCTTGAGTTTGAGGTCCGGCGTAAATCCGCCACCCTGGATCACAAAGCCATTGACCACGCGATGAAAGATCGTACCCGTATAGAACCCTTCGTTGACGTACTTGAGAAAGTTGTCGACAGAAAGTGGTGCGCGATCCGGATCCAGCTGCACGATAAACGCGCCGGCTGAGGTCTCAAACTGCACCAGAACCGGGTCTGCAGCTTGCAGGTTCGTCGCAAGGCCCAGCATGAGGCTGGCGATCAGGGACAGGTAGACTCTGGAAATACGCATGGACGTGCTCCGCATCGATCTTTAATCGTGTCATTCAGGCCGGGGGCATTTCCCGGGGTGTCAGCAACGATACGCCCGAGATCGCCGCCGTAAGCGTGTTCTCCAGCAGCATCGCGATGGTCATCGGGCCGACACCACCCGGAACGGGCGTGATCCAGCCGGCGCGTTCACTCGCTGCAGCGAAGTCAACATCACCACTGAGTTTGCCATTGGGCAGGCGGGTAATGCCGATGTCCAGCACGACCGCGCCTGGCTTGATCCAGTCACCGTGAACCAGTCCGGGTTTGCCGACCGCCACCGCGAGGATGTCGGCTTGTGCGACATGACTGGCCAGGTTCTGCGTAAAGCGATGGCAAACCGTGGTGGTCGCGCCCGCCAGCAGCAGCTCGAGTGCCAATGGCCGACCCACATGGTTTGAGGCGCCGACAATCACTGCATGCTGTCCGCGCACCGGCACGCCGATATGCCGCAGCAGCGTCATCACGCCATAGGGCGTGGCCGGACGCAAAACCGGGATGCGCTGACAGAGGCGGCCGAGCGTGTAGGGGTGAAAGCCGTCCACATCCTTGACCGGATTGATGCGCTCAATGACTGCTGTTTCATCGATGTGCAGCGGCAGAGGCAACTGCACGAGGATGCCGTCGATATCGGGATCCAGGTTGAGCTGGTCGATCAAGGCCAGCAATTCAGCCTCGCCAGTGGTGGCCGGCAGGTCATGGTTCCGGGAAATCACACCCACCTCGGCGCAGGCAGTGCGTTTGTTGCGTACATAGATCTGTGAGGCGGGATCCTCGCCGACGAGGATCACTGCAAGCCCCGGAGGGCGGTACCCCATGGCGAGTCGTTCACCGATGCGTGTGCGCAACCCGGCGCGCAGGCCGAGCGCGATCGCTTTGCCGTCAATCAGGCGGGCAGTCATATAAAAGCTGTCATGAGCGGGATGCGTGGCCTCTCGGTACAGGTGAAAACGCGGAATGTGACGCACAATACCAGAGCGACAGAGGGTGAAAAACCAGCCCGGGGCGGGCCGGCCATGGCAACGGGAAATTGACGCTGCCGGCGCCGCTTCGTATCATGCGGCGCCCCGACCGGCGGGCGGCTATAATCGAATGCCAGGTACAGATCGGGGTATAGCGCAGTCTGGTAGCGCATCTGCTTTGGGAGCAGAGGGTCGGCGGTTCGAATCCGTCTACCCCGACCACCCGGCAATCCCGGTAGCAAAGCGCCTGTAGCTCAACTGGACAGAGCACCGGCCTTCTAAGCCGGTGGTTGCAGGTTCGAGTCCTGCCAGGCGCGCCAGGTCAGGACTTTGACGTGCCGTGTCGTGTCAATGGTGGGCGTAGCTCAGTTGGTAGAGCACTGGATTGTGATTCCAGTGGTCGTGGGTTCAAACCCCATCGCCCACCCCAATTTTGACAGCGGATTGCGGAAGGTAGGCAGTCCGGAAGAAGAAACAGCGGGCCGTTAGCTCAACTGGTAGAGCAGTGGACTCTTAATCCATTGGTTGTAAGTTCAAGTCTTACACGGCCCACCATCTCTTCTTCTTTTCTCCTTCCGATGCGCCTGCTTATTTTTTCCCCGATGCTGCTGGTGCGGTCGCGCTCGTCTTGTTGGCGCCACGATTGTCGGCCACCGCAGCGATCTGCCAGCCGCTGGCGGTATGTACCAGCATATAAACCTCACTGAAGCTGTCCGTACGCTTGCTGCCGTCCTTGCCGACGGTTTCTGTAGCGATATTCGTCCATACGGTGGCGAGATCACCATCGGTACGGGCGTCTGTGACTTTCGGAATACGGCTGTAGCTGCTGGTGCTGTTAAACACGACCGGACCGATACTCGTCCAGTGCGTCTTGAGGTCACTGCTGATGCCGCCCGTGCTGCCAGACGGGATATCGTTGTGTGCCGAGCGCAGGGTGAATTGCACTGAGCCATTGGCGACCAGCGCCATCGCTGCATTCATATCGTGTTTGCTGAGCGCCTGGTTGAAAGCCTGGACCGTATCGCCCGGGCTGCGTTCTGCGGCCGACAGCGCGGTCGATCCGAAGGAACTGACGATAAGAATGACAGTTGCGGTGACGGTGAGATAGCGATGCATCATGGACTTGCCTCTTGTGATGAAAAAATGTTTATCAATCAACGTGTAGTTGTGCTGCGTAGTTGCTTTACGAAGGTTTCGTCGACTTCGCTCACGCCCGCCGCCAGTGCGGCATTGACGGCAGCCTGCAAGGCGTTCTTCAGGAACGGTCGGGGCACCTTAATGAACGCTGTACAGGCCTCGCGCGTGAAGCGTACGTTATTGTCGATGCGGTTTGCCAGATAGAAGACCTGCTGGATTTCGCTGCCCTCAACCTGCGGTGGCGACACGCTGAACGGCTCGCCATGTTCGGCAAACCAGAAGCCGCCATTGCTGCGAAAGCCGTAGAAGACAGGCATGATCGGGAAGGTTCCACCGTTCTCCAGTGCATCGTGAAAATTCCGGCGCATCAGCAGGTGGTCGATCTGCAGGACAAAGCGACGCTCTGTAGCGCCGTCAGCATCGGTGCGCGGTGGATCGAGATCAAAGCTGCGATCCCAGCTGCACTCGATGACCTGGAAGGCTTCACCCAGGATGCGGGGTGACTCCGGGTCGTTCTGTCGATCTGCAGAGGGTGAGGGCAGTAGCGTGAAAGGCATGGCTTTCTGCTTCTCTTCCAGCGACTGGCCCGGATAGCCAAGCCGCGAAACGGCGGTGAGCCGGTCCCGGTCGAATTCAATATAGTTGAGCGCGCATTTTCCGGTGCGACGGATATTGTTGGCAGTCGCGCTATTGCCGCGGCTGATCAGCAGCATGGAGTAGGGCGGACTGATACCAAAGGGCATGACCAGGGCATGAGGCCCGATGCCCGTCTCGCCGTTTTCGTGCAGCGTGGTGACCAGCGCGAAGGACATCGGAATGAAAGCGCAGGTCTGATAGAAATTGTTCCGGCCGGCATAGCTGACAAAGTCATTGCCAGCAGCAGTTTGGGGTGCTTTGGTGTTCACGCTTGCGGTGCTCCTGCCCAGGCGGACTGAT
>JBATNV010000023.1:0-2979 GCA_049290495.1 Gammaproteobacteria bacterium
ACGGCATGGTCGGCGAAGGCACGGCGGGCCTGCTGCGCATCAGCCTGCAGCCCGGTGTAAGTCTGTACCCGGAAATCAGCGGCAGCCACCACCGCTTTACGGTTCGCTTCATGCAGTGGCCGGATGCCAGCCAGCGTCCCGTGCAGATCAACAAGGATGTACATTTCCGCCTGATGATCTGCTGAGGCGGGGATCGTGCCGCTCCGACGTTGCGGGGGATCGCGCCTGAAGGCGCTCCTACACGCTGTGGGAGCGCCTTCAGGCGCGATATCCCCACAACCAGGTAGGCGCCGATCCCGGGTGGTTGCAGGTAGGAGAGCCTTCAGGCGCGATCCCGACTTGCTGCCAGCGCAGCAGCTATTGGCTGATCGGCCACCAGAAGGCCGGCCGAAGCAAGTTCGTCGACCGCTACCCAGCGTATAGGCTGGCCCTCCAGGCCCTGTGCCTCGCCTGAGTAATGAGTAACCTCAAACACGTGTAGTTCGACTACGCGTTCAGGATAGCTGTGACGGAAGGTCATCAGTGGCGCAGCCGCTGATACTGCGATCCCGATCTCTTCAGCGAGTTCGCGGACCAGGCCCTGCAGCGGCGTTTCATCCACCTGGATCTTGCCGCCCGGAAACTCCCAGAATCCGCCTGCATGGCCGCCGTCCGGACGCCGGGCGATCAGCACACGACCCGAGTCATCGCGCAATACGCCGGCGGCAACCAGAATCAATCCTGCCGGCTTCAACTCAGACAAACCGGTAGCTCCCACGCAAATCCGCCTGGATTCTCAGCTTCCAATTGCTCTGCCGGCTTCAACGCAGACAAGAGCACGACTCCGGCTGGAAGTCGCTGTCATTCAAGCCGGCCGTGACACTGCTTGTATTTCTTGCCTGAGCCACAGGGACAGACTTCATTGCGGCCGACCTTGCGATCAGGGCGCACGAAGGGTTCCGCCGGCGGCGCGGGCTGCGCACGCGGTGTCTGCCGGAGTGTCATGGACTGGCCGCCTGCTGGGGTCTGCGCCGGCTCCGCTTCCGGCCCCGCGGCCTCGGGTGCCATTGCCGAGGGCGCTTCGTCGTGCCGGTACTGGAGCTGCTCGATCATGCGCCGCTGCTCTTCTTCGGCGCGGATTTCCTCCGGGCTGCGAATACGGGCCTTGGCGAGGATCGTCACTACCTCGCGCTTCACCTGGTCGAGCATACTGCTGAACATCTCGAAGGCTTCGCGCTTGTACTCCTGCTTCGGATTCTTCTGCGCATAACCGCGCAGATGGATGCCCTGGCGCAGATAGTCCATCGCGGCCAGATGTTCCTTCCAGTGATGATCCACCTGCTGCAGCATCAGCTGCTTCTCGACCTGGCGCAGCTCGGCAGTATCCATGACGGCAAACTTCTGCAGGTACTGCTCTTCGACGGCAGCAAGGATCCGCGCACGCAGCCCCGCTTCATCGAGTTTCCGGTCTTCGTCGAGCATGGCCTTGATATCGAGCTGTGCGCCGAACTCCCGCTGCAGTTCTGCAGACAGGCCGGCCACATCCCACTGCTCTTCCATGCTTTCCGGCGCGATGTACTGACTGAATGTGGTGTTGACGACCTCAGCACGAATCTGGGCCAACGACTCAGAGATGTCATCAGCCTTCATGAGCTGGTTGCGCTGCTGGTAGATGACCCGCCGCTGATCGTTCGCGACGTCGTCATATTCGAGCAGGGACTTGCGGGCATCGAAGTTGTGCCCCTCCACCTTGCGCTGCGCGCGCTCGATCTGGCGCGTCAGCAGATTGCTCTCGATGGCCTCGCCCTCGCGCATACCGACACCGCGGAGCATGCCCTTGGTACGCTCCGGGTCACCGAAGATCCGCATCAGGTTGTCTTCGATGGACAGATAGAAGCGGCTGGAACCGGGGTCACCCTGACGGCCGGCACGGCCACGCAGCTGGTTGTCGATACGCCGTGATTCGTGACGCTCGGTACCGATAATGCGCAGACCACCGACCGCCAGCACTTTCTCTTGCCGCTCCTTGCATTCTGCCCGACACTTCTGGCGATCCTCATCCGTGGCATCGGCAGGCAATTGCGCCAGTTCGGCCTCGAGGTTTCCGCCGAGTACGATGTCGGTACCACGACCAGCCATGTTGGTGGCGATGGTTACTGCACCCGGGCGACCGGCCTCAGCCACGACGTGCGCTTCGCGCTCATGCTGTTTGGCGTTCAGCACCTGGTGCGCAACGCCGTCTTTGGTGAGCAGGCCCGACAGGTATTCGGAAGTTTCGATTGAGGCCGTACCCACCAGCACCGGTTGCTGACGCCCCTGGCACTCCTTGATGTCCTCGATGATGGCCAGGAACTTGTCTTTCTGCGTCAGATAGACGAGATCGGCCTGGTCATTGCGCACCATCGGGCGGTGGGTCGGAATCACCACGACCTCAAGGCCGTAGATCGTCTGGAATTCGTAGGCTTCGGTATCAGCCGTACCGGTCATGCCGGCGAGCTTTTTGTAGAGCCGGAAATAGTTCTGGAAGGTGATCGATGCGACGGTCTGGTTTTCCTCGCGGACTCGCACCCCCTCTTTCGCTTCAACTGCCTGATGCAGTCCGTCTGACCAGCGACGGCCCGGCATGGTTCGCCCGGTGAACTCGTCGACGATGACGATCTCGCCATTGCGCACGATGTACTCGACATCCCGGCGATAGATGGCATGCGCCCGCAGCGCTGCTGTCAGGTGATGCATGAGGCGGATATTGGCCGCGTCATAAAGGCTCTCGTCCGGGCCGAGCAGGCCCTCCTCGACCATCAGCGCCTCAACTTTCTGATGGCCGTCCTCGCTCAAGGCAACCTGCCGGCTTTTTTCATCGACCGAGAAGTCGCCCGGACCGCCATCGTCGTCCTCGTCGGGCAGACGTTCCTGCCGTACCAGGCCTGGCACCAGCTTGTTGATGCGGATGTAGAGCTCGGAACTGTCCTCGGCCGGGCCCGAAATGATCAGCGGCGTGCG
>JBATNV010000024.1:0-2158 GCA_049290495.1 Gammaproteobacteria bacterium
CAAGCACGGCGGCACCATCAGGGTCGAGTCCACACCTGGTGCCGGCACCACCTTCATCATCCGCCTGCCGCTCGCGGTACCCGATTCCGAAACACTCCCTGACAGTGACAGCGAGGCTGCATGAACATCCCCCTCACAAACGTCAGCAATCCCGGGGAACCGCGCAAGGGCTTCGGCATACGCTTCAAGGCCATGGCACTCGGTACTGCACTGACGCTTGTCGCCGCCGCAGTGGGCGGCGCCCTGGTGTACCACGGCGCATTACTCGGACTGCTGAATACCCAGCGCACCTTGCTGACCCGCGAGGCGCAGTCGGCAGAAAAGATATTCTCCCGGAACCTCGATACCCTGCGCCGTGATGTCCTGCTCATATCCATCCTGCCAGCCATCACGGAGTTCAGCAGTACCATGTGTACCGCTGCCGTAGATGATGATCTGCTCAGCTGCCACAACCGTGCAATACAGGTGCTTGTCGCCCTGCTGCGCGCCCGAACGACTTACCACCAGATCGCAATCATCGGCAGCGATGGCCGTGAAATTCTGCGCGTACACAACGATGGCGAGTATCCGGCTGCCGTTCCGGACGGACAACTGCACGACCTGCGCGCTACGCCATTATTCAAGGCCGGCAGCAAACTGACGGAAGGCCAAACCTGGCTCTCCGACGCGTGGAATGAACAGAAGGCGGCAACGCCACAGCCCGCGCGACGCACGCTCATCCGGGCAGTCACGCCACTTTTCACCACTGATGGAACGCAGTTCGGACTCGCCGTCGTAGAACTGGATCTGGATACGCTCGGCCAGTCGATGGACAACGATACCGGGCAGGCAATCAGGCCGTATATCAGTAGCAGCGATGGCACCATCCTGCTCAACCCCGGATATAACGGGAATATCACCCAGCTGGAAGAGCGGTTCCCGGAGCTCCTCCGGTCGAAACATGCCGCCAGTGACAAGGCCAGCACCGTGGTCACGCCAGACTACCTTGGCGCACAGCAGCTACTGGCCAATGCATACATCCCGCTGGAACCCGGGAACCCCGACAGGTTTATGCACATCACACTGGCAATGCCCGAGACACTGCTTGCTGCCGCCGTCCAGCCCAGCTGGCTGGAATTCCTGGGCGTTTTTTTGGTGGCCGGAATCCTGACCCTGCCGATTGTCTTTCTCGCTACCGGAAAGGTGGTGCGCCCTATATTGCGCATGAACGCATCAATCAGGGGCTACCGGCGCGGACAGCCACTGAACGCGCTGCCCGTTAACCATAGCGATGAAATCGGTGAACTGGCGCGCGCCTTTACCGGGCTGATACACAGCCTTTCCAGCAGCGAAGCCCGGCAGCGCGCTGTCGTCGATTCCATGCAGGACGCACACGTCGTAGCCGACAGCCAGCGACGCATTTTAAGTTTCAACCCGGCAGCGGAACAGATTTTTGGCTATACGGCCAGCGAGGTTCTGGGCACATCGGTCAGCACCCTGCTGCCGCAGCCCTCACAGGACAAACACGCCAAAGACTACGCGCGGTACGAGACCGGTGGGGGAACCGGCGTGTTGAGACGGGTTCGCGAAGTACAAGCCCGGCGCAAATCCGGCGAGATCTTCCCGGTCGAAATGATGCTCGATACATTCTCGGTAGATGGCGAGCGACTGTTCGGTGCCGTCATGCGCGATATCAGCGCACGCAAGAAGACTGAAGAACGCCTGTTGTATCTCGCCGCCGCCATCGAGTCAGCTGACGACTGTATCGAAATCCTGAGTGCAACCGGAGAGATCATCTATGTCAATCTGGCCTACGAACGCACCAACAACTGCACACTGGCTGAAGTGGCTGGAATGTATCCGAGGTCCCTCCGCGAGGTCGACACGAATGACGGTCAGGTGGAGAGCATGGTGGCTGCGACACGCCGTGGCGTGGCCTGGCATGGTGTACTGAGAGGCCGCCACAAAGCAGGCGCATTATTCGTTGAAGATACGAGCGTCTCGCCAATCCGCGACAGCGACGGAAAGCTCAGCGCCTATGTCGTGGTGAAACGCGACATCTCTGCGAAGCTGGACATGGAACAGCAGCTGCTGCGCGGCCAGAAGCTCGAAGCCGTCGGCCAGCTCGCCGCCGGTATCGCCCACGAGATCAATACGCCGATCCAGTTCGTCAGCGACA
>JBATNV010000025.1:0-3019 GCA_049290495.1 Gammaproteobacteria bacterium
TGTCGCTGACGAACTGGATCGGCGTATTGATCTCGTGGGCGATACCGGCGGCGAGCTGGCCGACGGCTTCGAGCTTCTGGCCGCGCAGCAGCTGCTGTTCCATGTCCAGCTTCGCAGAGATGTCGCGCGAGGTCGTTACGTAGTGGCTGATCTGGCCATCCGGTTTGCGCAACGTGGTTGTGAGTATGTCCTCATGAAGGCGGCGCCCATCCGGCAGTTCACTGATCAGCGATCCGCTCCATGTGCCGTTATTCTTCCGGAATGCATCCCGTATGTCGGTCAGCTCGCCGGGTGCAGTAATGTATTTCTGCAGTGACAGGATGGTCTTGCCGAGCATTGCTGTACGTGGCAGAGAAAGGCGCTTTTCCCATGCCCGGTTGACGTACTCGATGCGTCCCTTCGAAGAGGTGATGCATACCGCTTCGCCGGAATGTTCTACCGCTGTGCCCAGCAGGTGCAGTTCGGCGTCGGTGGCCCGCTGTGCGGTCAGGTCGCGGATGATTGCGCTGAAGTACATGCCACGGCTGGTGGCCAGACCGCTGTTCACGACTTCGACAGGGAAGGTCCTGCCGTCCCGGTGCTGGCCGGCGTTCTCAAACTGCTGTGCTTTCGCCACCATCCCGCTGGGCTGGCTAACAGCTGCGTGCATGGCTTCGATGCTGTGTGCGGGACGGTGCTCGGGCGAGACGAGCATCGTGACCGGTTTGCCGCGGGCCTCAGCCAGTGTATAGCCGAACAGGTTCTCGGCAGCAGGGTTCATGGTCTGGATCAATCCGGAACTGTCGGTAATGACGTGTGCATCCAGCATGCCGGCGATGACTTTCCGGCTGCGTTCCTCGCTTTCTTCCATGGCCAGGATTGCCCCGGCCAGGCGCGCGTCGACCATGCTGCCGATCCACAGCATGCCGACGATGACAGACACCAGAATCACGATCAGCGGCAATACATCAGGGTGCATCAGTGCGGTATGGGTGCCCAGCGGCTGCTGCGTAAAGAAATGGGTTTGTCCCATGGCCGAAAAATGATTGCCGATGGTGCTGTAGGTGATCAGCACTGAGCCAATCAGTCTGCGCAGCAGCGAGTTGGTGCGTATACCGGCCAGCCCGAAATTGGCATAGAGGCCCACCATCGTGCCCGCATACCCGATGACCAGGGGAATGAAGACCGCACCGGCATCGATCACTATGGTCGCATCGAGACCGAGCGACAGCAGCATCGTATAGTGCATGCCGCTCAGTCCGCAGGAACACAGCAGGGCGGCAAGATGTAGTCGCCACCAGTTCACTGACTGGACGCCGACCAACTGGATCATCCCTGCGAACGCCAGAAAGCCAGGTAGCGGTGCCAGTACGACGCCGAGAATGGTGAGATGCGTCGGAATCGGCAGGGTCATCCCGAACAGGGCGCTGTAGAGCATGGCGCATACGCCTATGGCCATGGAGGCGGCGCCTGCAAATATCCATGACTGGCGTGCCTCAACAGTACGTGAAGCCGCGACCCGCTCTATGGTTGGTAACAGCGACAGCGCTGCCAGCATGCCGATACTGGTGGCCAGCCAGCCGATGGATCCCTCGTAGAGCGGGACGGCTTCAACACCCGGCGCAGTGCCAAAAGCGATGATCTGGCTGAAATTCATTGTCTGGCGCATTTCCACATG
Organism: Gammaproteobacteria bacterium; assembly: GCA_049290495.1. Classification (GTDB taxonomy): domain Bacteria; phylum Pseudomonadota; class Gammaproteobacteria; order Steroidobacterales; genus SHZI01. The sequence goes on from JBATNV010000025.1 coordinate 1,658, forward strand.
CAAGCGCAAGTGCAAGTGCAAGTGCACTTGCCGATGCCAGCGTCAAGGCGGCGCCAGCCAAAACTCACCGGGATATCTCCTGGATCGTTTCAAGTATCGGCAGTGGCCGGGATTAAGTTATGCGCCAGTTCACAGATCAGCGGACGGGTATTGCGCCAGGACTGGCGAATGAGGCACAGGGCCAGAAACGGGGATGCTGCCGGACTCCGAACGGGGTCCGGATCGTGTTGTGCTATGCGTCAGACGACGTAGTCGTCGAAGTCCTCGATGGCCGCGCGCAGCATCCGGCTTTCGCGCGCCTGTTCGATCTTGCGTGCGGCGTCCAGATGGAAGCCCAGCCGGACAGCAGCCCCGACGGGGCTGCCATTTAATTCGCCACCGGTGTCTTCAGCATCGGTTGCATCCGCTGCCTCGTCGGGGCTTTCCCAGTTCAGCTCAGGAGATTCTGATTCGCGTTTGCTCATCTTGCAGGGTCCTGTCTCAGGGCTGCGAGCCCGTTTCGGGGCGAACAATATTTCAAATCGTATTGAAGTCAAGAGGGGCGTGATTACGCCCCCCCCGGTAGTGGCTGAGGGGTCCGGTTACTGGCGCTTGAGGCGCATGGCGACCGGGATAAAAATCGCCAGGGCGAGCAGGCAGCAGGCGATGGCCAGGGTGTTGGCCGGCCCGTAACCGGCACCGGGGGTCAGCATCGAACCGGCGATGACCGGACCGAGGAAGAAACCGCCGATCTGGGCGGTCGGAATCAACAGGCTGACGCGGCCGGTGGTGTCGCTCAGTGCGATGGTGCCCATGATGTAAGGTCCGTTGAGGTTCCAGAAAATCTGGAACACGGCTGCGGTGAGCATGAACTGCAGAAAGCTCATTTCGCCCTGCAACAGGGAGATCATGACCACCTGTACCAGCAGTGCCACGGTGACCGGGATGATTCGTCCGATGCGGTCGGCGAGCCAGGAAGCGGTGAGTGCGCCGACAGTCGCCACACCGGTAGATATACCGAGTGCGACGCCGACCTGGCTGGGTTCAATACCGGCCGACGTGCCGATCAGCTTGATGAAGGCCCAGATTGCGCCGAGGCCGGTACACCAGATCAGCATCACCGCCAGCGCGATAAAGGCCGGCAAGGCCGAAGCACTCGCATCGCTACCACCTGCATGGTGGCCGGCAGCGCCGGACGGCTGTGGTATCCAGCCGACCGTAAACAGCGTCAGGAGAGCGAGTCCGGCCAGTGGCAACAGTACGCCGCTGACGCCGGGGCTGCCCATCGGCAGCAGCAGGAAGCACAGCACGCCCAGCACGACCTGTGCGGCGATCAGAAACGCGAAGTTGCGGTCTTTCTGTGTGGTGCTGCTGACGATGGCA
>JBATNV010000026.1:0-45304 GCA_049290495.1 Gammaproteobacteria bacterium
ACGATGACCGACTCCACGCGCTTCGATTGCGCCAGCTTCCAGGCCAAAGCATGTTCGCGTCCGCCGCCACCGACCACCAGAACTTTCATGCTTCAGTGCCTGAAGTGCCGCATGCCGGTAAAGATCATCGCGATGTCGTGTTCGTCCGCCGCGGCGATCACCTCGGCATCGCGCATCGAGCCACCGGGGTGGATGATGGTGCGGATGCCGAAACTCGCCGCGAGATCGATGCCATCGCGGAACGGAAAGAACGCATCGGAAGCCATCACGCAGCCGGCAGTCTTGAGGCCGGCTTCTTCCGCCTTCCAGGCGGCGATGCGCACGCTCATGACGCGGCTCATCTGCCCGGCGCCGATGCCGATGGTTGCCTGGTCGCGCACAAACAGGATGGCGTTCGATTTCACGAAACGTACCAGTGACCAGGCGAGCCGCGCATCCGCAAGCTCGGCAGCGGTCGGCTGCCGCTTGCTGACGACGCGCAGCGCATCCGCTGCCAGTGTTGCGACATCGCTGTCCTGCACCAGCATGCCGCCCTCGATCTGCTCGATGCGCAGCGCCGGTGGCCGACTCGTCTGCAAGGTGCCGGTAGCGAGTACGCGGATGTTCGGCTTGCGGGCGAGAACCGCGAGCGCTTCCGCGGTGAAGGTGGTCGCCAGCAGCACCTCGACAAACTGTCGCTCGATGATGGTGGTGGCCAGTGCAGCGTCTACTTCAGTGTTGAAGGCAATAATGCCGCCAAAGGCGGAAGTTGGATCGGTGGCGTAGGCTTTCTCGTAAGCAGCGGTGGCAGAAGAGCCAAGCCCCGCACCGCAGGGGTTGGCATGCTTCACGATCACACAGGCTGGTGCTGGTAACGGACGCACGCATTCAAGCGCCGCATCGGCATCGGCGAGATTGTTGAAAGAAAGTTCCTTTCCCTGATGCAGCTGTGCCCCGACGACCGTATCGCCAGTGCCGCCGGCCAGCGTATAGAGACCGGCGCGCTGATGCGGATTCTCGCCGTAGCGCAGGGTCTCGCGCAGGCGCAGACCGATCGGATAGCGCGTGGGCAGCTCATTGTCTTCATCGGCTGCGCGCAGCCAGCTCCAGACGGCCGCGTCATAGGTCGCGGTGTGCGCGAACGCCTTGCGGGCCAGATAACGGCGCGTCGTCGTGGAAACGCTGCCGCCAGCTTCGAGTTCGCCGAGCACGCGCTCGTAGTCGACCGGATCCACCATCACTGCGACGAAATCCTGGTTCTTGGCCGCGCCGCGAATCATCGCTGGCCCGCCGATATCGATGTTCTCGATGGCATCTTCGCGCGTGCAACCGGGCCGGCTGGTGGTGGCCTCGAAGGGATAGAGATTGACCACCAGCAAGTCGATGCCCTTGATGCCGTGCTGCGCCATGACCGCTGCATCGGTCTCACCGCGGTTCAGCAGTCCGCCGTGGATCAAGGGATGTAAAGTCTTGACGCGCCCATCCATGATTTCGGGAAAGCCGGTGATATCAGCCACATCCGTGACCGGGATCCCGGCCTGCCGCAGCACAATGGCAGTGCCACCGGTAGAGAGAATCTGGATGTTGAGCTTGTGCAGACGGGTGGCGAGGGCCACCACGCCGGCTTTGTCAGAGACGCTGATCAGGGCTCGGGTACAAGGGGGCATGAGACTGCCTGGGCTGAAGTAAAAGGAAATGCTACGGCGTGGAGTCAGTCCAGTAGTTCGTACTGACGCAGTTTCTTGCGCAGCGTGGCACGGTTGATGCCGAGGATTTCTGCCGCAACACTCTGGTTGCCGCCGGTGTAGTCGAGTACGGTCTTGAACAGCGGCGTTTCAATCTCGCCGAGCACGAGCTCATACAGGTCGCCGGGGCGATGACCGTTGAGGTCGCTGAAGTAGCATTGCAGCGCTTCTTCCGTGAGGTCACGCAGCGGCCGGTTCTTGACGCGAACCAGTGTGGCGCCATTGTGGGCCGGGGCAGGCTTTTTTGCGGGACTCTTGCCGCGCGTCTTCTTTGTCACCGCTTGAATACTCCTGGACACAGCCTCCGGCCACCGCCCGCAGCATGGCAGCCGAACAATCTGAACTGCGCGTTTACCACACGCCTGGTCGTCATCAAGTGAGTCCGCGGCGCAACGGCGTATGAAAAATTTTTTCGACCGTGCGCGGGGGTTGCGATCATAGCACGTCGCTGCAGATGCTAGCGCGTGAAAGGTGCTTTCTGATCCCGTTCCTGTTGGCAGACCAGCCCTTCGCGACGGTACAGCACACAGACGTCCACCTCGTAACCAAATGCATCTGTACCGGGATCGCGCAGGCTGATCCTGACCGGGATCAAGTAGCCGGACGCAAGCAGTTCAGCAGGTGGTGCAATGCCGTCGAGATATTCCGCGGGACTGAACAAGCGGCTGCCCAACGATTTCGAAAAGCGGTCGCGCAGCGTGACACGCACGATCGGCAATCCCACGGGTTCGGAGCCTACGACGGCGATACTCGCGAGTACATCAAGGGCGCCGCGGGTTGTTGCGCCGGCCACGGCTTCAGACTTGCGCACTTCATAGGCCTGCAAATCCCAGTTGGGCAGCAAGGGCAGGTTCAGTGCGGCATAGATGCGGCTCAGGGGCTTGTGCAGCGCTGGTCGTGCGGCAAGATCATCGCGCTGGGAATGAATCAGCTGCAACACCAGAGCCAGGGCCAGAACAACCGCACCCAGCCCAAAAATCCAGTGTCGGCCGGGTGGTGCTTCAGGCGGTTCAAAGCGGGGTTGCCACTCAAAGGGGGCGGCGACCAGAACGGGTTCAGCCAGCGACTCTGTGCTGCTGGACGATGCGACGGATAAATCGATGAGCACCTCGTCTTCCCCGCTTGAGTCGACGCGGTCCCGCGCTGCAACCGGCGATGCGGTGCCTGCTACCGGCCCGGATTCAGGCACTGGTTCCGGCGTGGCCGTGGTGCCTTGGTCGTCTGCATCGATGCGGTACACCGGGGATTCGTCCGCCTCGTCGGGTACCTCGTTGAGCAAGTCCTGCCAGTCTTCTGGCACATAGTGGATCGACGCTGTATCCGACCCGGTTCCCAGCGCAGTGGCGTACCCTTTTTCGGGTTCGGGTTCGGGTTCGGGTTCGGGTTCGGGTTCGGGTTCGGGTTCGGGTTCGGGTTCGGGTTCTGCGACCTCGCCCTGATCAGCTGTCGGCCTGGAAACGATCGGTGGCAGCACTTGCGGTTCGACGTCCTCAACAAAGAACTCCGACCAGTTGCCTTCCGGGACATTGAATTCCAGAACCGCATCGCTCGTGATGACGGAATCCAGCGCAGCCATATCTGACTCAGACGCTGAATCCGCCTCCGCCTCCGCCTGCGATTCCGATTCCGATTCAGGCGCTGTCTCGAAGTCTGCCTCTGGCTTCGTATCGACTACTGTCGCTGTCTCTGCCCCCGGTTCCAGTTCCGGTTCGATCAGGACTTCGCGCAAGAGGTGTGGCGGTACCTGCAGTTGCGGCAGTACGGTGGTCGGCGGCGGTTCGTCGGTAAGTGTCGCCAGTGCATTGAAGGTGGCAGAACAATGTCCGCAGCGCACCTGTCCCTCAGCAACGCGTAACTCTGCGGGGCTCACCCGGAAAACCGTGCCGCACTCCTTGCAGGTGGTAAACATGTTCAGTCAGCCACGCATCCCGTCAGCAGTACCCAGTCGTCCTGTTGTGCTGTCCGCTCAAGCTGCACCCATGGTGTGAATGCGGCCACCACTTCAGCGGATTGCCCGGCAAGGATACCGCTCAATGCGATGCGGGTCCCTGAGCCTGCCAGTTCGCACAGTTCGGGTGCGAGCCTGATCAGCGGGCCGGAGAGGATATTGGCCACGATTACAGCGTAGCTTCGAACCGGGCAATCGGCAGGCATACTGAGCGTGAGCTGTTCACTGCAGGCATTTCGCAGCGCATTGTCGCGGCTTGCCAGCAGGGCTTGCGGATCAATATCCACGCCCATGCAGCTGTCTGCGCCGAGAGCAAGGGCGGCAATGGCGAGGATCCCCGAGCCACAGCCGTAATCAAGTACCTGCGCGCCAGTGAGCGGTGTGCTGTCAAGCCAGCTGAGACACATCGCGGTGGTCGGGTGTGTGCCAGTGCCAAAGGCGAGCCCCGGCTCGAGGATCACGCTGATGCCGTCGGCGGCCGGGCAGGCCTGTCCGACCGGGCAGATCCACAGGCGCTTGCCGAAACGCAGTGGTTTCAGCTGGCGACGCCAGTCGGCATCCCAGTCACGGTCCTCGACCACGCTGAAGCTGACTGCGCCACTCGCCGTACTGGGGTCGGCTTTAAGGGCTTCAGTGATCACTGCGCGGGACGCATCCGCTGGAAACAGCGCGGTCACGCGGACTTCGGCCCACAGCGGTATTGCGCCGGGTTCTGGCTCCAGGATCTCTTCGTCATTGGCTGACTCGGTCCAGCTGACGAGTGCGCCCAGCGCTTCGAGCAGCGCCTCAGCGCTGGCGATGGATTCGCGCGGAACCTCGAGTTGCGCCTGCAGCCAGCTGTCGGGCATGGATATCGCGCCTGCGCATCAGAGGCGCAGGCGTTTTTCCAGGTAGTGGATGTCCGAGCCACCGGCCCTGAATGCGGCGTCCTGGCACAGCTCAACGTGCAGCGGGATATTGGTCTTGATACCTTCCACGACCATTTCCGATAGCGCAATGCCCATGCGCGCGATAGCCGCTTCGCGGTTTTCGCCATAGGCGATTACCTTGGCAATCAGCGAGTCGTAGTAGGGCGGAACCACATAGCCGCTGTAGATATGGCTGTCGACCCGGATGCCGGGGCCGCCCGGCGAATGCCACAGATCGACCTTGCCGGGCGAGGGCATGAAGCTGCGCGGGTCCTCGGCATTGATGCGGCACTCGATCGCGTGCCCGCGTATGCGGAGATCTTCCTGACTGAAAGACAGCCGCTCGCCGGCCGCGATCCGCAGCTGCTCCTTGACGATATCCACGCCGGTGATCATCTCGGTTACGGGATGCTCGACCTGCACCCGCGTGTTCATCTCGATGAAGTAGAACTCGTTGTTCTCGTACAGGAATTCGAAAGTACCGGCGCTGCGATAGCCGATCTCCTGGCAGGCGCGTACAACCCGCGCGCCCATCTTCATGCGCAGTTCATCCGAAATGCCAGGTGCCGGCGCCTCCTCGATGACCTTCTGGTGTCGACGCTGCATTGAGCAATCGCGGTCAAAGAGATGCACGACGTTGCCGTGTGCATCTGCCAGTACCTGGAACTCGATATGACGCGGGTGCTCGAGGAACTTCTCCATGTACACCGTGCCATTGCCGAAGGCTGCAGCCGCCTCGCTGCGAGTCAGCGCCACCGCGTTCGGCAGGGCTGCATCGCTGTGCACCACGCGCATGCCACGCCCGCCGCCGCCCGCTGCTGCCTTGATGATTACTGGATAGCCGATGGAGCGCGCTATGGCCATGACTTCGTCGAGGTCTTCAGGCAACGGACCGTCAGAGCCGGGCACGCACGGTATACCAGCGGCCTTCATTGCGGCCTTCGCGGAGATCTTGTCACCCATCAGCCGGATCACGTCCGGCGGCGGGCCGATAAAGATAAAACCGCTGCGCTGTACCCGTTCAGCAAAATCGGCGTTCTCCGACAGGAAGCCGTAACCCGGGTGGATGGCCACGGCATCAGTCACTTCGGCGGCACTGATGATCGCCGGCATGTTCAGATAGCTCTGGGCCGATGCAGGCGGGCCAATGCAGACGGTCTCGTCGGCAAGCAATACGTGTTTCAGGCTGGAGTCTGCGGTGGAGTGAACGGCGACGGTCCTGATACCGAGTTCGCGGCAGGCGCGCTGGATGCGCAGGGCGATTTCGGCGCGGTTTGCGATGACGACCTTGTCGAGCATGTGCTGACTGACCTGGGTGAAACGGCGCGTCGGAAGACGGTGAGCCGCAGCTACGGCGCGATGATGAATAGCGGCTGGCCGAACTCGACCGGTTCGCCATTCTTGGCAAGTGCGGCAACCACCTTGCCGGCTACGTCGGCTTCGATCTGGTTCATCATTTTCATGGCTTCGATGATGCAGAGGGTGTCGCCGGCCTGTACCTGGTCGCCGATTCTGACGAAAGAAGGTGTGCCCGGTGAGGATGCCTCAAAATAGGTGCCCACCATGGGTGAGAGAACCCGGTGGCCAGCCGGTTCTTCACTGGCCGCGGCAGCGCGGCCTGGCGTTGCTGCGGCAGCTGGTGCCGCAGCCGCCTGCTGGGCCTGTGGTGGCAGGGTGTACTGCACCGCTGCCGCTGTGGTGTTGCGACTGATGCGGATCGACTCTTCGCCTTCGGTGATCTCGAGTTCAGAGAGGCCGGATTCTTCCAGCAGCTCGATGAGCTTCTTGACCTTGCGGATGTCCATGGATGTTCCTCTACTAAGGTTGCGGCGGCCGCGCGAGCTGCGCACAGGCCGCCTGCAGGGCAAGCCGGTAGCCGAGCGCGCCGAGGCCGGTAATCACGCCGACCGCGATGTCTGATACATAGGAGTGCCGCCGGAATTCTTCCCGGGCATGCACGTTGCTGAGGTGAATCTCGATAAAGGGGATGCTGACGGCCAGCAGTGCATCGCGCATCGAGACGCTGGTATGGGTGAGCGCGCCAGGGTTCAGCAGAATGAAGTCCACGATCCCGGCGGACTGCTGGATACGGTCGACCAGCTCGGCTTCGGAATTCGTCTGGAAGGACTCCAGCTGATGTCCGGCAGCCTGGGCCGCCGCGGCGACATCTGTTTCGATGTCGGCCAGCGTGGTAGCACCATATAGATGCGGTTCACGGCGTCCGAGCAGATTGAGATTGGGGCCGTTAAGGAGCAGGAGCCGGGCCATGTTTGGCTCTTTATCGCTGGAGATGGCTGCGAGTTTAGCGAACTTCCTAGCCGAATGACATTATGTGCAAAAACCGGCGCAGTCAGCGCGGTAGTCCGTGCTGACTGCGCTGCAGTATGACCCGGGCAGCGGCAGGTGTCAGCTCGCCCGATGCCAGTTGCTGCGCCACCGTGCCGATCTGGGCCAGGTCCCGGGCGCTGACCGGGCCCGTATGGAGGGAGAGGATTGTACCGTCGCCCGCGGCAAGTACCGAGAAGGGTAAACCGACGAAAGCCTCGCCAAATTGCCCGGCGGCGCGGTTCGCTGCCTCTTCGCCCAGGAGTATCGGGTAACTGATGCCGGTTTCAGCAACGAAACGCAGTACCGGCTCCGGCCGGTCCAGGGCGATGCCGATCACCTGCAGCGTCGCCGGGTCCATCGACTGCTGCAGCTGTTCCAGCAGCGGCATTTCCTCGCGACAGGGCGCACACCAGGTCGCCCAGAAATTGATCAGCAGTGTGCGGTTCGGCCAGTCCGTGAGCGAACGGGTTTGCTCGCGCAGATCCACGAGCGTGATCGGCGGCAGCCTGGTCGGCGTGACCACTGCCGGTCGCGCTTCTCTGTCAGGCGATACGACGGGCGGCGCACTCGACTGGCCCCAGTAACGGCCGACAAGGATGCCGCCGAACACGAACACGGCTGCCCACAGGGCTACAGCCAGTTTGCGCAAGGGGCTCACGCTTCAGCTTCCAGGAGGTGGGGCAAAGGCGCTGCGCAGATGCGCCGCAAAGGCTGCGGCTTTCATGAAGCCCACCACGCGAAGCGCCGGCTGTTCGGTACCCGTGGCGCTGAAGAACACGATGGTCGGCGGTCCGATGATGCCAAAGCGTTTCATCAGCGTCTGGTCGTCCGCATCCATTGCCGTGACATCGGCCTGCAATGTGATGGCGCTCGCGAGCGCTTTGCGTACCGCGGGATCCGGGAAGGTGTACTTCTCCAGTTCCTTGCAGGACACGCACCAGTCGGCATAGAAATCCAGCATCACCGGCTGGCCGGCAGCCACAGCACGTGCCAGCTGCGCATCGAGATCAGCGCTGGTCTTGATACGCGTGAGCGGCGAGGATTCGGCTTTGCTATCGGTGCCAGCCGCCGCTTTGTCCGGCGCAGTACCACTCAAAAACGGCAACGGTCGCAGCGCGTCTTTGCCGCCGGTAAAAGCGCCGATCAGCAGGGCTGCACCGTAGAGCAGCACGACGATACCGAGACCCTTGCCGATTTTGCGTGTCAGCGTTGCCTTGTCGTCCAGCGCTGTGAAGGTCCCGAGCAGGCTGCTGGCTGTCACCAGCAACACGCCCCACAGCGCGAGTGTCACTGTGCCGGACCACAGGCGGTCCATCATCCAGACGGCCATGCCCAGCATCATCAGGCCGAAAATTGCCTTCACCGAGTTCATCCAGGCGCCGGTTTTGGGCATCAGGTGACCGGCTGAGGCACCAATCGCTAGCAGCGGGATGCCCATGCCGATCGCCAGCGCAAACAGCGCAAGCGCACCGCGTGTGAGGTCGCCGGTTCGTGCGATCACGGTAAGGGCTGCGACCAGCGGCGGCGTCACACAGGTGGTAACGACGGCCGCCGAGATCATGCCCATGACACCGGCGCCCAGCAGTCGGCCCGACTGTTGCCGACCGGACATCGTGTTCAGCCGGGTTTGCCACGAAGAGGGGATCTGTAAATCGAAGAGGCCGAACATCGACAGCGCAAGTGCCACGAACAGCAGCGCCACACCGATCGTCACGGCCGGCATCTGCATGACGGCCTGCACCTGGGCGCCAGCCGCAGCGAACACGGCGCCGAGTGCGGTGTAGGTGACTGCCATGCCCAGCACGAAGGCGACCGATAGCAGAAAGCTGCGCGCCGCACTGCTCTTTGGTGCGCCATCACTTTCGTTGCCGGCTCCGCTCTGGCCGACGATGATGCCGGACAGGATCGGATACATAGGCAGGCAGCAGGGCGTGAAGGAAAGCAGCAAACCGAGTCCGGCAAACATCGCCATCACCGCGAGCAGATTGCCATCGCGGATAAGTGTGAACAGTCGGTCCTGTTCCGCTTCTGTGTGAGGTGCTGCTGCAGTACTAATGGCATCAGCGCTGACTGCTGGCAGCTCGACCGTGAGCGTCACGCGCTGCGGCGGGTAACAGATGCTGTCGAGTTTGCAGCCCTGATATTCGATCGTGAGCGGCAGGCTGACTGCCGCCGGGCCGCGCCGGATCAGCGGCACCGTCATCGTCACCGGTTCCTGGAAGACGAATGTGTCGCCATAGGATTCGTCGTTCATCGGCGTGCCGGCCGGCAGGGAGGGTGGACCGAGCTGCACGCTGTCACTGCTGGTGCTGGCCTTGAGGGTGGGCCGGTACAGGTAGTAGCCCGCCGTGATGTCCCAGCGGATCTGCAGCGTGAAGTCATCGGCGAGGACAGCGTCCAGAGGGAAGGCCTGCGCCACCGGTAGCGGTTCATCGCCAGGGGTGCGCCGGGTGCCGTTCAGCAGCGCGCTCAGTTTGCCGGGCAATGCGGTTGCAGCACCGGCAGCCGGCAGTTCCACATTGGTCACCCACACCTGCGGCGGATAACACAGCCCGATGTCAGCGCAACCCTGCGATTTGATGGCCAGTGCCAGCTTCATAGGGCCTGGCGGCCGGGTGCTGATTGGCAGCCGTACTTCGAGGCTGTCCCTGAAGATGTGCATCTCGCCGAAGTATTCGTCACTATGCGGCGTTCCCGCCGGGATCACAGCTGTACCCAGCTCAATCCCCGGTGTTCGGCTCTCATAGCTCATCCGCTCGCGATACAGGTAATGCTTCGGTTCGATGGTCCAGCGCACGATGATTTCGTCTGCCGTGGCGCTCGCAACATAGCGGAAGGCTTGCTCCGGCTTGAGGATGTCGGCCTCGCTGCCGCCGGCCGCCCGGGCCGTCACTGCGGGGATGAGCAGACTCAGACTCAGCATTGCCAGCCGGCAAATCTCCGGCATCCGGTATTTCATCGCTGTATTGCCCGCTTCAGGTGGTCGCTTGCCCAATGGGATACGGTCTCATCCGGTGTCGACAGATTCCATCGACACCAGCGGGAATTATGTCAGCCCTTGAAATCTGCTGTGCCGCCCCTATCATTGGCACTCTCCGCGAGAGAGTGCTAATCCATTCGAATAATTGGTGTCCCGAGCCCCTCCAGGGCTCTGGCGGCACCGTGTCACCGGCTTATTGGAGGAGAGTTTTGCCATGAAGATCCGTCCCTTACACGACCGAGTCATCATCAAGCGCACCGAAGAGGAGCGTAAGTCTCCTGGTGGCATCGTGATTCCTGACTCGGCTACTGAAAAACCCATCCGGGGCAAGGTCATTGCCGTAGGCAAGGGCCGGATTCTCGAGAATGGCGATATCCGCCCGCTCGACCTGAAGGCAGGCGACAAGGTGCTGTTTGGCAAGTACAGCGGCACTGAAGTCAAAGTCGATGGCGAAGACCTGCTCGTCATGAAAGAAGACGACATCATGGCCGTGATCGAAGGCTAAGCGTCGAATCAATCCAGAATTCAGAGGAATACAACAATGGCTGCCAAAGAAGTACGTTTCGGTGATGACGCCCGCGCACGCATGTTTGCCGGCGTCAACATTCTGGCCGATGCCGTCAAGGTGACGCTCGGCCCCAAGGGTCGCAATGTGGTGCTCGACAAGAGCTTCGGCGCCCCGACCGTCACCAAGGACGGCGTGTCGGTTGCGAAGGAGATCGAACTCGAAGACAAGTTCCAGAACATGGGCGCGCAGATGGTGAAGGAAGTTGCTTCCCACACCTCCGACGTTGCCGGTGACGGCACCACCACTGCCACCGTGCTGGCCCAGTCGATTCTGAAGGAAGGCCTGAAGTCAGTGGCCGCCGGCATGAATCCGATGGACCTCAAGCGCGGCATCGACAAGGCCTCCGCGGCTGTCGTCGAGCGTCTCGGCAAGCTGGCCAAGAGCTGCCAGGACGACAAGGCGATCGCCCAGGTCGGCACGATTTCGGCGAACGGCGACGAGTCCATTGGCAACACGCTGGCCGAAGCGATGGCCAAGGTTGGCAAGCAGGGCGTAATCACCGTCGAAGACGGTTCCGGCCTGGAAAACCAGCTCGACGTGGTCGAGGGCATGCAGTTCGATCGCGGCTATCTGTCCCCGTACTTCATCAACAACGCGGGTGAGCAGAACGCCGAACTCGAGTCCCCGTACATCCTCCTGTACGACAAGAAGATCTCGAACATCCGCGAGATGCTCCCGCTGCTCGAAACCGTCGCCAAGTCCGGCAAGCCGCTGCTCGTCGTCGCTGAAGACGTCGAAGGCGAAGCGCTGGCAACCCTGGTGGTCAACACCATCCGCGGCATCGTCAAGGTCTGTGCCGTCAAGGCGCCGGGCTTCGGCGACCGTCGCAAGGCGATGCTGCAGGACATGGCCATCCTCACCGGCGGTCAGGTCATCGCCGAAGAAGTCGGTCTGTCGCTTGAGAAGGCTCGTCTGGAAGATCTGGGCAGGTGCAAGAAGATCGTTGTGGACAAGGAAAACACCACGATCATCGACGGCGCCGGCAAGTCGAAGGACATCAAGTCCCGCGTTGACCAGATCAACAAGGAAATCGAGGCCACGACGTCTGACTACGATCGCGAAAAGCTGCAGGAGCGCGTTGCCAAGCTCTCCGGTGGCGTTGCCGTGATCAAGGTCGGTGCCGCGACCGAGGTCGAGATGAAAGAGAAGAAGGCCCGCGTCGAAGATGCGCTGCACGCCACGCGTGCTGCCGTTGAAGAAGGTGTGGTTCCTGGTGGTGGCGTTGCGCTGATCCGCGCCCGCGAAGCACTGAAGGACCTGAAGGGCATCAACGAAGACCAGAATGCCGGCATCAACATCCTCCGTCGCGCTCTTGAAGAGCCGCTCCGCCAGATCGTCATCAACGCTGGTGAAGATGGCGCTGTGGTGCTGAACAAGGTTGTCGAAGGCAAGGGTAACTTCGGTTATAACGCAGCCACAGGTCAGTATGGCGACATGGTAGCGATGGGCATCATCGACCCGGCCAAGGTAGTGCGTTATGCGCTGCAGAACGCGGCTTCCGTTTCCGGCCTGCTGCTGACCACCGAGGCGATGATCGCCGAGGCGCCGAAGAAGGACGCCGGTTCGTCGATGCCCGGTGGTGGCATGGGCGGCATGGGCGGGATGGATATGTAACGACCCGCGATGCAGGAGCGGCGGTAGGAGCGGCTTCAGCCGCGATTGCTCCCGCGCGATAAACCCCGCTCCCGCAAAGTGAAGACCCTGAAAAGCCCCGCTCCGGCGGGGCTTTTCTTTTTTGCCGCACTACCCCTTTTCTTCAGAGGTGGTGAGAAACAGCGAAAAAGGGTAGCGTCCCCTTAAAAGGAGCCACCCATGTCGATGCTCGATTCTCTAAAGACACATACCGTCGTCGTTGCCGACAGCGGTGAAATCAGCCAGCTTGCGCAGTACAAGCCGCGCGATGCGACGACCAATCCGTCACTGATTGGCAAAGCTGCACAGCGGCCGGAGTACCGGCCACTGGTCGACGAGGCGCTGCGCTACTCGCAGTCGGTCAGTGGAACCACAGCTGAACGTACCGCTACATTCATGGACCGGCTCGCGGTGAATTTCGGTTGTGAGATCCTGAAGCTCATTCCCGGCCGCGTGTCCACCGAGGTACCAGCCTCATATTCTTTCGATACGGCCGGTTCGGTGGCCAAGGCCCGTGCACTGATCGCGATGTACGAGAAAGCCGGGATTGGCAGGGAGCGCGTGCTGATCAAGCTCGGCACGACCTGGGAAGGCATCAGGGCTGCCGAGCTGCTCGAGCGCGAAGGTATTCACTGCAATATGACGCTACTGTTTTCATTTGCACAGGCGGTGGCCTGTGCCGATGCCAAGGTCACGCTGATTTCGCCTTTCGTCGGGCGTATCTATGACTACTGGCGCAAGGAGAAGGGTGCCGAGATCCCGGTTGATGAAGACCCGGGCGTGGCTTCAGTGACGCGCATTTATAACTACTACAAGAAATTCGACTACAAGACTGAAATCATGGGTGCGAGCTTCCGGAAGATCGAGCAGATCCTGCTCCTGTCCGGTTGTGATCTGCTGACCATCGCACCTGAATTCCTTGCAGAGCTGCAAGAGCGTGAAGGCACGCTGGATGCAAAATTGAATGTCGCGGCAGCCAAAGCCAGTGACTTGCAGAAAGTCACCATGGACGAACAGGCTTTCCGCTGGGAGCATAATGAAGACGCGATGGCGACTGACAAGCTCGCCGCCGGCATTCGCACCTTTTACAAGGATGCGCTGAAGCTTGAGGCGTGGGCAAGCGCCTTGGTAGATTAGCGGTCGCTAACTTTTTTCGACAGGAAAAAGCGTAGCGTCCCTTTAAGCAGCCCCCAGCAAGCGCGCCAGCTGTGCCGGTGCAGCAAAGAACGGCGAGTGGCCTGCAGCCAGGGAATACACGGGATCGCAGGGCACGGCGGCCTGCATCTGGCGCTGGAACCAGAGCGGGATGGCGATGTCATTGAGGCACTCAATATAGCTACGTGGAATGCTGCCAGCCCGTCCGGCAGTTAGCGTTACCGGTGTGATGAATGGCCTGACAGGCTCGGCACACAGTCGCTGCCGGGCGAGAGCGACATCGCTGTCCGGGCAGTCAGCGTAGAGCAGTTCGCGTACCCGGGCGAGGTCCAGGCTGATGAACTGCTGGTCCGTGGAGATCCTTGCGCTGGTAGCCACCGGGTTACCCGGGTCGGCCGTGGCGAGCCGCGACAGGGACTGGCCGTCAGCCGGCAGGAATGCTGTTACGTAGGCGAGCCGGCTGATCCGTTCCGGAACCATCTCCGCAGCCTGGCTGATGACGATGCCACCGAAGCTGTGCCCGACCAGCACCACCGGTCCAGCGGCGCCGCGCACCACGGTTGCGACACATTCTGCGTAGGCTGCCAGCGTGATATGCGGCACCGGCGTGGCATCATCGCCATGTCCTGGGAGGTCCGGTGCCAGCACCCGATGACCGAGCGCCTCCAGCTGAGGCACGACCCGGTGCCAGCACCAGGCACCATGCCAGCTGCCGTGTACAAGAACAAAAGTTGTCATGATCAAAGTCTACTAATATCGCAGCGATGAATCCGCGTCCCGTTGAAATTGAAATAGTCCCCGCGCCACTGCGTGAGGGAGTCGTAGCCCTTAACGCTCAGCTCATGGCCAGTCCGGAGCTCGCCACCGCCTTCCCGGACGATGCGCAGCTCCGCACACAACTGCTCAGGGTGCTGGCAACCAGCCCGTACGCAGCCGACATCCTCGTGCGCTACCCCGTCATGCTGGTCGAGCTGCTGACGAGCGAGCGGCTGCGTCGGACGACCACCGCTGACGATTACACCGAACAGCTGCGCGCCTCGCTGCCGCCAGATCCGGACGAAGAAGAACTGCAACGGCGTCTGCGCCTGTTCCGCCATCGTGAACTGGTGCGGATCATCTGGCGCGACCTGGCCGGCAGCGCCGGCCTTACCGAAACCCTGCGCGACCTGTCGAATCTGGCCGATGCCTCGATCAATGTCGCGCTGGCCTGGGCACAGACCACTCTCCAGGCGCGCTACGGCGAACCGCGCACCGAAGAAGGCGAACCCTGTGGCTTCGGCGTACTGGCCATGGGCAAGCTGGGTGGCCACGAACTGAATTTTTCCTCTGATATCGACCTCGTCTTCGTGCACTCAGCCAGTGGCGAAACGACCGGGCCGCGTTCGATCAGCAATGAGGAGTACTTCCGCTTCCTGGCCCAGCGCCTGATCGACCTGTTGAGCCGCAATACGGCTGAAGGCTTTGTCTATCGCGTTGATGCACGACTGCGGCCCTTCGGTAGTGCCGGTTCGCTGTCGGTGAGCCTCGGCGGACTCGAGGCCTACCTGTTGCGCCATGGCCGCGACTGGGAGCGCTACGCCTATATCAAGGCGCGGGTCGTCAACCGCTGGGATGAGGCCGACGGCCTCTATCGCGACGTGCTGCGTCCCTTCATCTACCGGCGTTACCTGGACTACGGGGTATTCAGTTCGCTGCGCGAGATGAAGGCGATGATCGCCGCCGAGGTCGAGAAGAAAGAGTACCGCGCCAACCTCAAGCTCGGCCCGGGTGGAATACGGGAGATCGAGTTCATCGTGCAGGCGCTACAGCTGGTGCGTGGCGGGACGGTGATCGGCTTGCGCGAGCGACAGCTGCTGGTAGCGCTGCCACAGCTGGTGCAAGCGGGCTGTCTGCCCGCAGAAAATGCCGTCGAGCTCGAAGCGGCCTACTGCTTTCTGCGCCTTGCCGAGAATAGGTTGCAGGCGCTGCACGACCGGCAGACGCATGACATTCCGGCCGATCTGCTTGACCAGCAGCGTCTCGCCTTTGCGATGTGCGTGCCGAGCTGGGAGGAATTTCTCGTCGCGCTCGATGTGCAACGCGACCGGGTTGCACATCACTTTCGCCAGATCGTATTCCGTGGTGTCAACGGTGCCGGCAGCAGCGGTGCACCGGGAGATGACGCACCACCGGAACAGGCATCTTCAGTGCTCGCTGAAGTGTGGAACGAAGACGCCACACTGGAACTGCAGCAAGAACGGCTGGCCGAAGCGGGTTTCAGTGATCCGGCCGCCATTGCCGAACAGCTGCGCCGGTTGCGCGAGGGGAGTCTGCTGCCCCGTCTCGATACACCTGGCCGCCAGCGGCTCAATACGCTCATTCCGGCAATCCTCATGCATGTCCGGAATCAGGCCAAAGCTGTGCGCGCCCTCGACGGCATGGTGCTGATCATCGAAGCGATCGGCCGGCGCTCAGCCTACTTTGCACTGCTGAACGAGAACCCGCTGGCGCTGGAGAGGCTGGTGTCCCTGTGTGGCAGCAGTGAGTTTCTCTCCCGGCTCGTGGCGACCCACCCGCTGCTGCTCGATGAACTGCTTGATCCGCTGGTCTTCGAAACGGCGCCCAGTCGCGAGGAACTTGCTGCCGATCTCGAGCTGCGCCTGAAGCGTGTTGCCGCAGATGACGGGGAAGGACGGCTCGATGCGCTGCGTAACTTTCAGCAGGCGGCGACCTTTCGTGTGGCCATCGTCGATCTGGCCGGCACGCTACCTCTGATGAAGGTTAGCGACCGGCTGACCGATATCGCCGAGCTGGTGCTCGAAGCCGCACTGTCGATCGCGTGGCGGGAGCTTGCCGATCGGCATGGCGAGCCGGGCTGTACGGAAAACGGCAATCGGCGTCCTGCGCGTTTTGCGATCGTCGCCTACGGCAAGCTCGGCGGTCTGGAGCTTGGCTACGGCTCGGACCTCGATCTGGTGTTTCTGCACGACTCAGCTGGCGAAGCCGAGCAGACTGATGGCGCGCAGTCGCTCGACAACGCGATGTTCTTCGCGCGCCTGACCCGCCGCATCATCAGCATCCTGACCATGCATACAGCCTCTGGAAAACTCTACGAGGTGGATATCCGTCTGCGGCCGAGCGGGCAGTCGGGGCTGATGGTATCGAGCCTCGCGGCGTTCGACCGCTACCAGCAGCAGGATGCATGGACCTGGGAGCACCAGGCCCTGCTGCGCAGTCGGGCGGTCGCCGGTGATGCCGGCGTCAAGGCGGCCTTCGAAGCGCTGCGTGTGCACGCGCTGACCAGCTACATCCGCCGTGACAAGCTGGCCACAGAAGTGACTGAAATGCGCCAGCGCATGCGTGCCGAACTGTCGCAGGGTACGGATGAACGCTTCGATGTGAAGCAGGATCCCGGTGGCGTGGCTGACATCGAGTTTCTGGTGCAGTACCTCGTGTTGCGCGAGGCGCACCGCTACCCGGATCTCGTGCGCTGGTCAGACAATATCCGCCAGCTCGAAGCGCTGGCAGCGCGCGGTATCCTGGCGCCTGCGGATGCCGAACTGCTCGCCGATACCTACCGGGAGTACCGGCGGCACATCCATCATCGCAACCTGGCTGGGCGCTCTGGGCTCATGCCGCATGCGGAGACCGCCGCGCTTGCGGCGACAGTCACCCGCCTCTGGCAGTCCGTGTTTTATACTGCCGTTCCGGCAAACCAGGATGAAGCGTCATGACGGCCAGAGCGGCAAAAGAATCCGCGTTGATACAGCCCAATGCCGAGCATCACTACAAGGTGACAGTTGATGATCTGCCGCTGTCCTGTCCGATGCCGGGCATGTACCTGTGGAATTCACACCCGCGCGTCTATCTGCCGCTGGCGCCCGGTGAGCGGGCCAAGTGCCCCTACTGCGGCGCCACCTACACGCTCGTGAAGTAGCCACTGCCATGCTTGTTGTAACCGGCGGCGCCGGCTTCATCGGCAGCAACCTGGTTCGCGCACTCAATGCTGCCGGCCGCAGCGACATCCTCGTCGTCGACGACCTGCGCGATGCGCACAAGGTTCTGAATCTCTCCGGTTGCAAGATCGCTGACTATCTCGACATGCACGACTTCCGCTCCCGCATTACTGCCGGGCAGGAACTGGCGCCAAAACTTGAGGGCATCTTTCATCAGGGCGCCTGTACCGACACCACCGAGTGGGATGGTCTGCTGATGATGCAGGCCAACTACGAGTACTCGAAGCAGGTTTTGCACTATGCGACGGCGCGCAAGGTGCCGCTGGTCTATGCCTCATCGGCTTCGGTCTATGGGGCAGGACGTGAGTTCCGCGTCAGCGAGGACTGCGAACGGCCGATCAATGTTTATGCGTTCTCGAAGCTGATGTTCGATCGCCATGTCCGGCAGGTCACGGCCAGCTTCCGCGCACCGGTTATCGGTCTGCGCTACTTCAATGTCTACGGTCCGGGTGAGGCGCACAAGGGCAAGATGGCGAGCGTCATCCATCACTTTAGCGAGCAGTTGAAGTCGGGTGATGAAGTGCGGCTGTTCACCGGCAGCGACGGCTATGAAGATGGCGGGCAGTTGCGCGACTTCATCCACGTTGATGACATCGTCGCCGTAAACCTCTGGGCTCTTGAGCGCTGTGGCAAGTCCGGCATTTTCAATGTCGGTACCGGGCAGGCGCGCAGTTTTAACGACGTGGCCAGCGCCGTGCTCAAGTGGCATGGACGCGGGCGGATCAGCTACATCCCGTTTCCGGCGCATCTGCAGGGCAGCTACCAGAGCTATACGCAGGCGGATCTGTCCGGCCTGCAGGCGGCGGGATATTCCGCGCCGTTTATTCCGGTAGAAGCAGGCGTGCCGCGGTACCTGGATGCCCTGTCGCCTGGGCAGGTTCTGACATGTTGAACCGGCGACATGTGCTGACGGGCGCAGCGGCCCTGAGCGTAACGGCCTGTGGAGGGCTTGGAACGATGAGTGTGGAACAGACGAAAATGAGCGAGCAGGATCTTCGTAACGAAAAACTGGTAAACGATTTCTGTCGAGACTGGTCGCTGCGTGATGTCGATGTGCTGCTGCCCTATCTGGCCGAAGACCTGCTCTACCAGGTCGCGCCCGGACAGCCGCTGATCACCAGCCGTGACCAGTTTGCAAAACAGATGGGGCCGTTCCTGAAAAAGCTGGAGTCAGTGCGCTGGAATATACTGCGCTCCTGCTCCGTTGCACCACTGGTGCTCAATGAGCGCATCGATACTTTCAATGCGCCGCCGGGTGGCTTCAGCATGGAGTTTCAGGTTGCAGGGCACTTCCTGATCGCTGATGGCGTCATCAAGGAATGGAAAGACTGGCCGGTGCCAGGTACGAAGCAGAAAGTCGGGAACAGCATCCGCGTGGCGTGATGCCAGACCGGATGGCAGCAGCGCTGCTCATAATCGGCGCATGGGCTGTCGCTGTTTGTAAGTCAACGACTTCCAGGCCCACTCAAAGGGGCCGAAGCTGTAGCGCTGCAGCCACCAGTTGCTGAACGCGATCTGTATGACCCAGATACCGGCGACGACCAGATACAGGTAGTAGCCGGTAAACCGGCCGTATAGGCCGAAGCCAACGGTATAGAAGAGCAGGCCACACAATATTGACTGGCCCAGATAGTTGCTGAGTGCCATGCGGCCGACCGCCGCGATCCGTGTGGCCAGCCAGCTATTTGCATAGCTGCGGCAGAACAGCAGTATCAGGCCCAGGTGCCCAAGTCCGACGGCCATGCGTCTGAAGTCGTAGTGAATCAGGTTGCGTGCCTTCAGGATCGGGTCGAAGTCACTGCCGATCATCGCGCTGGTTTCCCAGATGGCGAGCGGCAGCCCGATGCCATAGCCGAGCAGCGCCAGCAGGAAATAGCTGCGCGGCGCCGCCGACATCCGCAGTACACCGGTGCGCAGCAAGGCCATGCCAACCAGCATGGCGCCGAGTGAATCCAGCAACATTGATTTCAGTCCGACGACGATCAGCAGAATGAGGCTGATCTGCAGCTTCGAAACCAGAAATTCTCCGAATGCGCCGCGGCCAGTGATGCGGGTCGACTCCCGGATCCTCGCCGAATCAAGGTCGGGATGCGCGCGGGTCTCGATGGCTTCCCAGGCCTGCATGCGCTTCGTGCTGGCCTCATCGGCGCTGGCTGCCAAAGCCGGATCAGCTTGCAGAGCGGCGTACTCCGCCTGCAGCCGAATGGACTCCTGCCAGCTCAGTACGCGCAATCCGCCCTGAACCGCGAATACGACTAAAGCCAGCAACAGCAGGGTGCGGGGTTTGAGCTTGCGCAACGGATACAGCACGAGCCCGCACAGCGCGTAAACAAACAGGATATCGGCTGGCCACAGCAGCACGAACAGGTCGAATAGGCCGAACAGCATCAGGAAGGCGAGGCGCCGGTAATAAATTCGTGCGCTGTCTGTCCCCGGTGTGCGTTCATCCAGGCGATTCACCATGAGCAGCATGCCGGCACCGAACAGCATGGAGAACAGGGCCCGCTGACTGCCCTCGAACAGCGTGTGCATCACGGCCCAGGTCTGCAGCGGAGCGCCGCCCCAGTCGGCCGCTGCAACCGGGTAGTCGTAGATCGCCTGCGGCCCGGCAAAAGACCAGATATTCATCAGCAGGATGCCGAGCACGGCGAAGCCGCGCGTCGTATCCAGCGCGTGGATACGGTCGGCGAGTGGCAGCGGTGTGGCGATACGGCTCAAATCAAAATCCCCTTCGCGCGTTGTAATTTTTATCCGCTGCGCAGAAAGCATTGCATGGACCGATTCCAGCATATTCATCGGCTACATGGCACCTATAATCCGGAGCTGCGGCCATTTCTGGCCATGATACGGTCAATGTCCGGCCTGAATTTCCCGGAGAGGATGACTAACGATGCATGCCCGCCTGCGTGTCAGCTGCTCGCTGACACTATTTCTTGCATTCACCGCCGCAATCGCATCGCCGCTGGCGCGCGCAGATGCCGAAGTCGTGGTTACCGGCACACGACTGCCGATGACCAGCGCCGGCCTGGCGCAGAACGTGACCGTGGTCGACCAGGCCGAGATCCAGGCCAGCCACCCCGCCAGCATTGCGGAAGTGCTCTCACGCGTGACCGGCATCTACGTCGATGAGGCCGGTCCGGCCGGTGGCTTTGTCTCTATGTACCTGCGCGGAGCGGAGAACAGTCATCTGCTGATCCTGCTCGATGGCGTCAGGCTGAATGACCCGACCACGACGCGCGGCAGCACCTATGACCTGTCGGCTATCGACGTCAACCAGATCGAGCGCATCGAGGTGCTGCGCGGCCCGGCGTCGGCGATCTATGGCGGCGAAGCACTGGCGGGCGTGGTGCACTTCATCACGCGCCGGCCGGCCGTCAACGGTATCGCGGGAACGGGCTATGCGGCCATCGGCGGTGACGATGAAAGCAGCTATGGCGGCCTGCTCAACCTGGGCAACAGCAAGCTGCAGGGGCAGTTCAATGCCGGCCATACCGAAAGCGGTGCGAGTGGTGACGATGCGAGCGTCGACCTCGACACCGTTTCAGGCGCACTGCGCCTTGCTGACAATGACCGCTACACGGCAGGGATCTTTGCGGCGCAGATCGAGCGTGACAGTACCGGATTCCCCGACGATAGCGGTGGCCCGCGGCTGGCCGTCAACCGTGAGCTGACGTCCAGGACATCGACTGACCGGCGCTATGGTGGAGATATCAGTTTCGGCGACATTCGGGATCTGCAACTGCAACTCAAGGCTTCGGAGTTCAAGCGGCGTGCAAGCGATGATAATGCGGCCATCGATGCCGGTGAGCGCTTCCCGGTGCCGGCGTTCACCACCGACACGGATTTCGAGCGACGTGATGCCGCCATCACACTGAGCAAAAGCTACGGCAGCGGTGCCAGTATCGTCGTCGGTGCCGAGCGTGCCGACGAGGATGGCCGACTCGACAGCGTTGGTGATTTCATGTTTGCCGGCAGCCCCCAGGCGCTGAACTTCAGTCTCGATCGCGAGACGACTGCCATTTTTTTCGAAGGCCGCTTTCACCTGCTGCCGGCCGTCACAGCGCAGCTCGGGCTACGCCACGACCGCATCGACGAGAGTCATAGCAGCGACAGCGAGACCACGCCACACCTCGGCCTGGTCTGGGAATTGCCCAATGGTGCGACGACGCTCAAGGCCAATCTGAACGAAGGCTTCAAGCCGCCGAGCTTTTTTGCGCTGGGCTTCCCGCTCGGCGGCAATCCCGACCTGAAGCCGGAGCGTAGTAAAAACGCAGATCTGACGCTCGCCCAGCGTATCGACGCGGCGGGGTCTGTGCTTCAGCTCAGCATATTTCACACGCGCTATAAAGACCTGGTCGATTTCGACAGCGACACGTTCACGAACATCAACCGCGGCACCATCATCGTGCAGGGCATCGAGCCGGAGCTTGATCTGAAGCTGGACCAGCGTTGGCGTGTACATGCCAACGCCTCGCTGCTGAACATCGATGAGCAGGATGGTTTGCAGCCGCTGCGCAACCGTCCGGAGCGTACGGCCGCTGCCAGCGTCGCTTATGACTTCGAGGGTGGACACACTGCCTTTATCGGCCTCAGTCACAGCGGCGAATTCCTCGACCGTTCCAATCCGACCGGTGATATCCGCATGCCGTCATTCACGGTGGTGACTGCTGCCGCCTCGTTACACTTCGGGGCGCTACGCGTATCCGTGGCGGTCGATAATCTGTTCGACAAGGATTACGAGCAGTTCGTCGGCTTTGCGGCCCAGGACCGGCGACTGCGCGTCGAGCTGCGCGGCGGGTTCTGACCGAAGCAGGAAACTCGGCCTATACTTCCGACCCCATGAGACTGTCGCGTGGGAGATCCAGCCTATGAACCCGGATTTGCAGCCTGCAAACCTGAAAGTTTTTGCCCTTGGCGCCGTATTGCTCGCTGGCAGTGTGCTCAGCGGCTGCGACCGGCCGAAAACAGACACGACACAGACTGAGGCGAAAAACGCTGCCGCCGTGGCGACGAACGTGGAGCTCAGTGGCAAGCAGCTGGTGGAGCAGCATTGTGTGCGGTGCCATCTGGCACCCGATCCTGCCGATCTGGCCAAAGAATACTGGCCCTATGCACTGCACTACATGGGTAACTATGTGGGCATGAAGGGCGATGAGTTTGATGACATGCGCGTGGAATCATTCCCGCCTGAGCTGGAACCGACCCAGGACTACACGAAGCGCTACTTCCTCCACGACAACAATGGCTATTTCCGCGATTTCTACCCCTTCAAGGAACATATTCCGCCCGCCCCGGAGATGAGCAAGGCAGAGTTCCTGCGTATACGCGAATACTTCGTCAGCAACGCGCGGCCGTGGAAAGACATGGAAATGCAGGCGCCGAAAGCGCCGCTGACCAAGACCTTCAAACCGGTATTTCCGAAGCTTGAACTGGAGCCGGGTGCACTGATCCTGTCCACGCTGGTCGATCCGCAGCGTCAGCGCCTGTATGTCGGGCGTACCGTGATCGACGACTGGGTTGGCGGCGGTGAGCGCCGCGAAGGCTTCGACAAGTGGGACGACGTCGTGGTCCTGAACCTGGCTAACGGCAAGCGCATCGCCGACCAGCGGGTGGCCAGCGATCCGATCGACATGAAGCTGACTGAAACCGGCATGCGGCTCGTGACCCACGGGCGCTTCCCGATGACGGAGGTTGGTATCGGACGCATCACCGACTGGGAGTTCGATGGCAAGGAACCGCGCCCGCGCATGCTGATCAATGGCGAACAGCGGCTGGTCGAGCACCACACTGTGGACATGAATGGTGATGGACTGCCGGATATCGTCGCCAATGCCTTCGGCGACGGGTACGCCGCTGGAGCCAAGAGCGTGCTGGCGATTTTTTACCAGACGCCCGAGTACAAAAAGCTGTGGCCGGACGTGCCGTCAGAAATTCCACCCGGGCCGCTCGCTGGCGCGCTACGCGAAAATGTACTGGATCGCACTGCCGGCCTGATCGGCAACACCATCGCGGACTTCAATAACGATGGCCGGCCGGATATCGCCGCACTGGTGGCCCAGGGCAACCAGGAACTCCTGTTGTTCATCAACAACGGCGATGAGACCTTCACGCGCCATGTCCTCGACAGCAACACGCCCTCCTATGGTGGCAACAGCCTGAGGGCCGCCGACTTCGACGGCGACGGCAACATTGATCTGGTGGTGCTGAACGGCGACAACGTGGATGGCAATCACATCATCAACGTCATTCCGGCGCCGCGCCCGCAGCACGGCATACGGGTGTTTAAAAACAATGGCGACCTGACGTTCACCAAGAGCTACTACTACCGCATGCACGGTGCCATCCGTTCGGTCGTGGAAGACTTTGACGGCGACGGCGATATGGATATCGCGGCAATCTCGCTGTTTCCGGAATGGAACGAGGACGAACCCGAAACCTTCGTGTACCTGGAAAACAAGGGTGGGTTCCAGTTCGAGCCGCAGTCGATTGGCCGTGAGTTTTTCGGTGTCTGGTGTTCGATAGAAGCTGCCGATGTGAACGGTGACGGGAAGAAGGACATCGTGCTCGGCCTCGGCAACTTCCCCGAACTGGTGCCGCCGGACTGGATTACGAAGCACAAGGCCATGCAGGGCCGCAAGGGCAAGGCTGAAAGCATCCTTTATCTGCTGAACCAGAGCTGAGCGCGGAGCAGGCCATGGACGCGCTCATTCATGTCAGAGGCAAGGTCGCGCTGGTCACAGGTGCGGCAAAGGGTATCGGCGCAGCCTGTGCGGAGGTGCTGGCCCGGCATGGGGCCACCGTAGTTGTTGCCGATATCGATGAAAAGGCCGGTCGTGCGGTCGTTGAGGCGATTGTCAGGGACGGTGGTATCGCGGCGTTCATGCCTCTCGATGTCACTGATGAGGCGCAGTGGCAGGCAACGGTAAACGCCATCGTTGACCGTTACGGCAGACTGGACGTGCTGGTCAACAATGCCGGCATCGCCATCGTGCACACGCTGCTGGAAACCTCCCTGGCAGAATGGCGGCATGTACATGCCGTCAATCTCGACAGCGTGTTCATGGGCAGCAAATGTGCAGTCGAGGTGATGCGACCGGGTGGCCGCAGCGGTCGCGGCGGCTCCATCATCAACCTGTCGTCGGTGGGTGGCATCATCGGTGCGGAAGGGCTCACGTCCTATTGCTCCACCAAGGGTGGCGTGCGCCTGTTCACCAAAGCTGTGGCAATCGAGTGCGGCCGGGCCGGTTACGGTATCCGCGTAAATTCAATCCATCCGGGCAACACCGACACGCCGATGTTCCGTCAGGAACTTGAGGACATGCGCAGCAAGGGCGTGGTCGCGACTACCGAAGAAGCCCTCAAATTCTATATGGACATGCAGGTGCTGCGGGACATCGGCCAGCCGCAGGATATCGCCGCGATGGCGCTGTTTCTCGCCTCCGATGCGGCGCGCTTCATCACTGGCGCCGAGTTTGTTGTCGATGGCGGCCTGACCGCACAGTAGGAACACAGTATGTCCGCAAGTCTTGTTCCCGACGCGAGATCCTCCGGCATGCTGCTGTCCTGCCTCCTCTATCCGGTCGGCCCGGCAGCCCTCATCCTGATGCCGATGATCGTCGGCGGCCTGATCGACAGCTATGGCTTCAGCGAACAGCAGGCCGGCAATATCGCGGCGCTCGAAGGCCTGGGCCTGGTGTTTGCCTCGATACTCGCGGCTGCGTGGATCCGCCGGGTTTCTTGGGTCAAGGCGCTGGTCGTCGCCTTCCTGGGCTATGCCGCGCTCAACATCATCAGTGCGAATGTCGCCAGCTATGTACCGCTGCTGCTGCTGCGCTGTCTGACGGGGCTGGCTGGCGGCAGCGTATTTGCCGTAACGGTTGCGGCGCTCGGCGATCAGCGTGAGCCAGACCGCGCCTTTGGCCTCGCGCAGGCCGTGCAGGGCGTAATGATGCTGGCCGGTTTCCTGGCTGCACCCTGGCTGGTGCAGCGCTGGGGCGTGAGCGCCCTGTACTACATGCTGGCTGGCGCGTCGCTGCTCATGATGCCGACCCTGTCGCGCTTTCCGATCGCGGGACGGATTCGTGCGGCAGCCGCAGCAGGGCACGCATCTAAAGTGAGCCATACCGGCCTGATCTGGATGGGCCTCGCCGCCAGCGTGGTGTTTTTTGTCAACGTGTTCGGTTTCTGGGCTTTTGTCGAGCGTATCGGCCAGGCCGGCGGCCTGTCAGTGCAGACCATCGCGCTGGCGCTCGGTATCTCGCAGGTGATGGCTATCGTCGGCGCGCTCGCGGCTGCCTGGGCCAGCGACCGGCACGGGCGCTATCTGCCCCTGCTGATCGTGTTCATCGGTCAGGCCGCAGCGCTGTTCATGGTGCTCGGCGATTTCGGTGCCACCGCTTTCTTTGTCAGCACGGGGCTCTTCCAGGCACTGTTCATCGTCGGCGTGTCGTACCAGATGGGTGCCATCGCCAAGCTGGATATCCAGGGCCGGTACCTGGTGACGATGACTGCGGCGCAGGGACTCGGCGGCGCCCTCGGCCCAGCGCTGGCGGCTACCCTGATCGATGAGGGCGGTGATTACAGCCAGATCATGCCGATGGCAGCACTGCTTTGCCTGTTTAGCACAGCGATGTTCCTGTTTATTGTGTGGCGCAGCGCTAAGATCGATGCTCACACCACAGGCTGATGACCTATAGTCTGGTCCTCCTGACACAGCGATGAGGCTGTTTACCAGTGCCTGAAGCGCAAGCGCCCAGATCTGTTGCCCCCTATCTCGCCGTCGGTCTGTCGACGGTCATCTACGGCATCTCGGAACGAAAGCAGATCCGGCACAACCTCGAAAACATCGAGGAGGTGATCCACGCGGCCGTTTCGATGGTCAATATCAACATGCCGGTGAAGATCATTGCGCTCGCCGAAGGCGCGCTGACCGGCTTCACCGACGAAATCTTCGACCTGCCACACGTGATGGCCGCCCGCGACCTGTTCATCGACATTCCCGGTGAGGAGACTGAGCACCTGGGCCGCCTGGCGAAGCTCTACAACACCTACATCATCGGCCAGTGCAAGGCGCGCTGGCCGGAAGTCATGGCTGACCGCTACTTCAATACGCTGTTTATCATCGGCCCGGACGGCAAGGTGGTGCACAAGGCGGCCAAGAATCACGTCTGGTGTCGCGAACGTTCCTGCGTGCCGCACGACGTCTATGACCGCTGGGTCGAGTTATACGGCGACGGCATCGAGGCCTTCTATCCGGTACTGAAGACCGACGACATTGGCAACATCGGTACGATCTGCTGCAGCGACGGTGAGTATCCCGAGGCAGTTCGCGCGCTGACCTTCAACGGCGCCGAAGTTGTGTACCGGCCGAGTGAGGCCACACCGATGACCACGGCCGGCTATCCGGGTGGCGGCACCTGGATGATCCAGAACCAGGGCCATGCAGAATTCAATTCGGTGTACATGCTCTGCCCGAATGCAGGGCCGGTTTATCTCGGTGCGACCTCAAAGCATCCGGTAGACATCGCCGGCGGCAGCGCACACATCGTCGATTACCGGGGGCAGGTCGTGTCCTATAGTGCCTCCACCAACAACAGCGTGGTTGCGGCAACGGTCGACATCGAAGCGCTGCGCCAGTTTCGTGCGATGAGCCTCAACAACAACTGGTTGAAGGATCTGCGTACAGAACTCTTCAGTCGCATGTATGAGAAACCCATCCACCCGAAAAACCTCTGGCTGAATGTAGAACCCAAGTCGCATGCCGAGGTGGATGAGATCTATCGTGCCAATATCCAGCGCCTCGTTGAGCGCGGTACATGGACGAAGCCCGCCATCGACCATCCCGGTTGCCGTTATCAGCCAGCCGGTGATGATGAGGCGTCGTGGGACGAGATGAAGCAGAAACTGTGGGGTCCGTGGCTGGACGAATAGACAAATAGTTTCTGATTACCTAGTGTTAGCGTCATTCTGAAGACTTGCAGGGGGATAATTGCCATGTCGAAGAAACGATCCGTAGCGCCGTCGCTTGCCACAGCACTCGGTGTGCTGGCGGCTTTCACCGGGGGTGTTGCCCAGGCAGCGCTCGAGGAAGTGGTAGTCACTGCCCAGCGGCGTGAGCAGAATCTGCAGGAAGTCGGTATCTCGGTCACGGCTTTCAGCAGCGAGCAGGTTCGCCAGATGGGTTTTGCGAATACTGTCGACGTCACGCAGATGACGCCCAACCTTAACTATACGACGCCGCAAGCTGACTCCAGCCAGGTCAATTTTTTCCTGCGCGGCGTTGGCCTTAATGACTTCGCCGATGCGCAGGAAAATCCAGTAGCGGTCTATGTAGATGATGTCTACAAGCCTGCGATGGGCGGTCTCGCGTTGCAACTCTTTGATATCCAGCGTATCGAAGTTTTGCGCGGCCCGCAGGGCGCGCTGTTCGGTCGGAACTCCACGGGTGGCGTGATCCACTACGTCACCAAGCGGCCGACTGAAGAGTTCGACGCCTATGCCGACGCGAGCTACGGTGATTACAATCAGCTCAAGGCCGAGGGCGCCGTTGGCGGCCGCCTGGCTGACGGCATCATGGGTCGCCTGTCTGTTGGCTACGATCATCACGATGGCTGGACAAAGAACCGGACCCCAGGCGTGCAGGACTATAATGGTGCCGACTCGATTGCGGGTCGTGCCCAGCTGCTTTTCGAGCCTTCAGACGATCTCAATATCCTGTTGAGCGGAAGCTATTCGCGCAACAGCGCCGCAGTCGGTGCCTGGCAGCATGAGTCAACCAGACCGAGTAATCCCGCCACCGCGCCGGGGGAGCCCAGTAACACCAGCATCGCGCTACCCGCCGACGAGAACTTCTGGGGTATCTGCCCGGGTTGTGATGCCTTCGGCTATGTCGATACAGACGGTGATCCGTGGTCCGGCGATTACGATCGGCCGGGCCAGGTACGGACGAAGAACCAGGGCCTTCAGGCCAATATCAACTGGAAGGTCGCCGGGCTGGACGTGACATCGATCACTGCCTATACCAACGTCAAGCGCTTGCAACAGGAAGACGCGGACATGAACCCGTTCCTGCTGGTGCCGCCGCCGGCGCCTATTCCGCCGCCGGCCGTACCGCCGCCCCCGGCGGCGATACGCTCATACATCGCCCCTACCTTTGAGGCCGATACAGATACTTTCAGCCAGGAATTCCGCGTCGCCGGCGAAGCCGAGCGCATGCGGTGGCTGACCGGCATCTACTACTTCAACAACCAGGTCGACGGCCACTATCAGCTGAATACCGATGCCATCGGTTTCGTGGATATGGATGCCCGCTATACGCAGGACACCGACTCCTGGGACCTGTTCGGCCAGATTGAGTACGATCTTGCTGCGGACTGGACCGTAATCGCAGGTTTGCGCTGGACCAGTGAGAACAAGGAGCTGGATTTCGTAAACATCGACAGCTCGGGTATTACCGCATTCTGCAGTACGGAACCTGATCCGCCCGCGGAAGGCTGCTTCAATCCGGCACCCACGCCCATCAGCCCCTCGCGACCCGCTGCGGATTACATGATCCTGTTCAACAAGGCAACGGTTGGCAGCCTGGCCGAGCAGAGCGACGACTACCTCACCGGCCGTCTGCAACTGAACTGGCAGGCCAACGATGACTTGTTGCTATACGGCTCCTATTCGCGTGGCAAGAAGTCAGCTGGCTTCAACAACGGCTTCCTCGATACCACGCAGGTCTTCGGTGACAATCCGCTGGAGACCATCCCCTTCAAGTCAGAAACGCTTGACGCCTATGAACTGGGTCTGAAGTCGACCGTCTTCGGCGGTACCACGCGATTGAATGCCTCGGTCTTCTACTACGACTACAAGGACTTCCAGACCTTTCAGTGGCTGATTCTGAATCAGGTGATCTTTAACGCTGACGCCGAAGTCTACGGCGCCGAGCTTGAGATCGAGAGCAAGCCCGTCGACGGCCTGACGCTGCAGCTGGGAGCCGGCGTGCTCGATGCAACGGCGAAAGATATTCCGACCGTCACCGGGGACGCCGTCCAGGACCGTAATATGGTCGGCGCACCTGACTTCAACCTCAGCGGACTGGCGCGCTATGAATGGCCCGCACTGGACGGCACGCTCGCTGTGCAGACCTCGGCGAGCTATCAGAAAGATATCTGGTACGACATCCAGAACCACCCGATTTCCAAAGAAAACGGCTACACGGTCGTCAACCTCCGTACGTCATACACCGCGGGTAGTGGTGCCTGGGAGGTATATGCCTACGTCAACAACGTGTTTGAAGAGGAATACAAGGTTTACACCTTTGATTTCACCAATCTGTTCGGCTTCAACCAGCAGGCTGCCGGCATGCCGCGCTGGTGGGGTGTGGGCGCCCGCGTAAATTTCTGAGCTCTTCGATCGCCCGTTGCAGCGCTCTGGGTACAGGGTTCTGCAACGGGCGCTAGTGTGGGAATTGAGACCACGCTCACTGCTATCCTGACGCATGATTGGCCGCCGCCGTGTATCCCGCAATGTGCGGCCACATGATCCGTGGCGGCTGCTCCGCTATGCCCTGCTGATATTTCTCCTGGCTGGATTGCTTGCCGCCGGCATAGTCATCCGGCGAGAGGCGCAGACCTCGGCCTTCCAGGCGAGGAATCTGGCCCGTCTGGGCCGGCAAATGACCTTTGCAGTCGAACCGGGTGTCAGCGATTCAATCCGGATGCCCGGCGATGGGCCCTACGACCAGCGACTGGGTTACTCGGCGTTGCCGCGACTGATGGAGCGCTTGCCTGCCCTTGGCTACCCGATTACGGCCCAGACCCGCATCTCGGCTGAGATGGCGGAGGTCGCTGACCGCAGTCTGTTTCTCCCGTACCGGGAGAAAACCCAGGCAGGGCTGTCGGTGCTCGACTGCGCTAACCAGGCTGTAGTCAGCGCACGCTATCCCGAAAGGGTTTACCCGGACTTTGACGCGGTACCGTCTCTGGTGACGAACAGTCTCCTGTTTATTGAAAACCGCGAGTTGCTTTCCAACCAGTACAAAACCACGAACCCGGCGGTTGAATGGGGGCGCTTTGCCCGCGCAGCGTTTGACCAGGTGCTGCAACAATTTACGCCGGGCCACGACGCGGCGGGCGGCAGCACGCTGGCGACGCAAATCGAGAAATACCGCCACTCACCGGGTGGCCGTACCACATCGGGTACGGACAAGCTGAGGCAGATCGCTTCAGCATCGCTGCGGGCTTATCTGGACGGCGAGGACACAACGGCGACACGTCGTCAGCTGGTGCTTGGATACCTCAATACGGTGCCGCTCGCGGCACGGCGCGGATACGGTGAAGTGATCGGCATCGGTGACGGACTCTGGGCGTGGTACGGACGAGACTTCGATGAGATCAATGCGGTGTTGCGTGATGCTTCTGCACCCCTCGAACAACGCGCCCTGGCTTACAAGCAAGCGTTGTCACTGCTGATTTCACAGCGTCGTCCATCCGGCTACCTGTCGGGCCAGACGGCGGCACTTGAAAAGCTGACAGATTCCTACCTGCGTCTGCTGGCGACGGAGAGCGTTGTCAGTACAGAGCTGCGCGATGCGGCACTTGCCGTGCACCTGGTCCAGGCGCCAGGTATCCCGGAGGTACCCCGCAGTTCCTTTGTCAGTCGCAAGGCCGCCAGCGCTGCCCGCACCACGCTCGCTGGCTTGCTGGATATCCGCAATCTCTATGCGCTTGACCGTCTCGACCTGACTGCGTCGAGTACGATTGACCTTGCGCTACAGGAGCGGGTGGCTGCCGCACTACAGGCTATTTCCTCTCCACGGGGTGCGGCTGCTGCGGGCTTGCTGGAGCAGCGCTTGCTGGCAAAGTCCGATCCTTCGAAAGTGATCTACAGTTTCAGTCTTTTTGAGCGCACGCCGGATGCCAATCTGGTGCGGGTACAGACGGACAACTACGAACAGCCTCTCGATATCAATGAAGGTGTACGCCTGGATCTCGGCTCCACGGCGAAGTTACGCACGCTGGTTAGCTATCTCGAGATTGTTGCCGCGCTCCATGGGCAGCTGAACGCACTGGATGAAGCGGAGCTGCAGGCGAGGCCGGTCGCCGCCAAAGACCAGATTACGCGCTGGGCTGTCGATTACCTGCTCGCGGCCCGCGGTGAAGAACGTACCCTCGCCGCGATGCTTGAGGCAGCGCTTGATAGACGCTACTCGGCAAGTACTGCAGAGTCCTTCTTTACCGGCGGCGGGCTACAGACCTTCGAGAACTTCGACCCGGCCGACAACAGTCGGATCATTAGCGTTCGGGAGGGGTTCCAGCGCTCGGTAAATCTGTTATTTATCCGCCTGATGCGGGACATCATGTATCACACGATGTTCAATATGGCCGGATCCAGCGCGACCTTGCTCACCGATCCCGGTGACGAAAAACGCCGCGATTTCCTCGGCCGGTTTGCTGATCACGAGGGCCGCGAGTACCTCGGCCGCTTCTACAAGAAGTATCGGGGCCGGAGCCCGGACGAAGCGACGGCCCTGTTGCTGCAGGGGGTCAAGCCTGCGCCGAGACGTCTTGCGGTGATCTTTCGCACGCTGGAGCCAGCAGCGGACCAGGCTGATTTTGCGAAATTTCTCCGCGCTAATCTGCCCGACGCGAAGATCGACGACGCATCGATCGCCAAGCTGTACGACAACTACGCCATCGATCGATACGACCTGGCCGATCGGGGCTATATCGCCGGCGTTCATCCGCTGGAACTCTGGCTGGTTGCCTGGCTCCGTGTCGAGCCGGATGCCAGCCTGTCGCAGGTGCTGGACGCGAGCACGGCTGAAAGACAGGGCGCATATGCCTGGCTGTTCAAGACGCGCAGCAAACGCGCACAGGACAGCCGGATTCGTACGCTGCTGGAGATGGAGGCATTTTCAGAGATACATAAATCCTGGCAAAAGCTTGGCTATCCATTCATTACGCTGACGCCCTCCTATGCCACGGCGCTCGGCAGTTCCGGGGATCGCCCAGCGGCGCTTGCCACGCTCATGGGCATTCTGCTGAGTGATGGCATGCGCATGCCCACCTTGGGGATCGACGACCTGCGCTTCGCGGTTGGTACGCCTTACGAGACACATTTCGGCGTGGTACCGGCTGACGCTCACCGTGTGCTGCCCATCGAAGTTGCCCGGACCGCGCGCAAAATGCTGGCACTCGTTGTGGCTGGCGGAACGGGTAAACGGCTGGATGGTGTGTTCACCACCGATGATGGTCAGCCACTCGTCGTCGGTGCCAAGACAGGCACGGGTGATCACCGCTTCGAGACCTGGGGCAAGGGCGGTGTCCTGCTTTCGTCGCGCGTGGTCAGCCGTTCCGGGACGGTGGTTTTCTATATCGGTAATCGCCACTTCGGCACCCTCACGGCTTACGTAAAGGGGCCGGAAGCGGCCGGCTATCAGTTCACCAGTGCGCTGCCGGCGCAGATTCTGAAAACGCTGGCGCCGGTTCTGCGTGAAGCGATCAATCGTGCGCCACGCATGGGGATAAGTTGTGCCGTCGATGGCGCGCTGCGACCCTGGCCGCTGCAGGAACCTGAACCGGCTATCAGTGCACCAACGGCTGCGGCGAGCGAAGTGCTGGATACGGTGCGCTCGGTACCGGGTGGACAGACTGAGCCGGCTGACCCTGAGCCGGGCGCTGGCTCAGCAGCGGAAGTCATCGAGTAAGTGCAACGCCAACGCAGGCATTGCCGCCAGCATCGCCGGCTTTAGCGACAAGTCTCTTGGCGCCATTCTGGCGTGACAAGCCTCAGGCGATCACCGCACTCGGCCGACGCGGATTGGCCAGCGCCTGATCGCTCATCGCAATCACTGCATCGACCTTGATAAGGTCCATCGCTGCAGGGTCACGCACGCGTTCGCCCCAGCGCAGTTCAGAAACCGGCTTTCCGAACTCGAGGCGTATCGCTTCCGGATAGGCATCGACGACCAGGTCCTGACTGAGATACGGGCCGGTGCGAAAACGGTTTGACGTGGCATAGAGTCCAAGCACCGGCGTGCCAGCCGCTGTCGCCATATGCGCTGGTCCGGAATCCGGGCAGATCAACAGATCAGCAATCTGCAGTACCGCAAACAGCTGCTTTAGGCTGGTCTTGCCGATCAGGTTGATGACCTGGCCTGCAGCCTGGCTGCCAAGCGCGGCACAGATCTCTGCGCCGTAGTTCAGTTCGGTTTCAGTCGGGCCGCCGGTCAGGACAATCTGCGCGCCATACGTATCGATGAGGTGGCGGGCGACCGCGACATAGTTCTCTACCCGCCAGTTACGGTAATTACGGAACCGCTGACTCGTGCAGGGACTGATCACGCAGATTGGCCGTGGACCAGCACGCAGCCCGTCAGCGACTTCGCGGTCAGCGGTGCTGATTGCAAAATCCCAACGCAGTACCCGTTCGTGGATGCCGAGGTGCTCGGCAAAACCAAACAGGCCGTCCATTACGTGCTGGCGCGGCCGGGCGCTAATCTTCTGGTTGCTGAACAGCCATTGCCAGTCGCGCGCCCGCGCACGATCAAAGCCCAGGCGGGTATCAGCGTTCACGATCCGGCTCACGAGGTTGGCGCGCATCGAGGCGTGCATGTGCAGGAGTAGCGGGAAATGCCGGCCGCCGATTTGCCGGCGAATATCACGCATGCTGGCCCGCGGGTCGCGCTTGTCGAAGGTGATAAACTCGATACCGCTTGCGTCTTTCAGCAGACCGTATTCAGTGCGACCGATAATCCAGGTGATTTGCGTCGCTGGCCAATGTGCCTGCAGCGTGCGGACCACCGGCAGCGTGTGGCAACAGTCACCGATGGCAGACAGGCGCAGGATGCAGATGCTCTCTGGCGCCGTTATTGTTTTCTGACCGGACGGCATCAACAGTGTCCAGAAAAATCGCGCGACAGGGTGGGGAGGTCATCCTATACGATGATGCTGTCCTCAGCCACGCAGGCCCGGCCCTGTTTGCGGAAGCATCCGGGACGCGTGTATCGCACACAGTCGGGTCATCGGGCGGTCGTGGCGCGACGCTGTCCATCGACTGCGCAGGCCAGCCCTGCGTGCTGCGTCACTATTACCGTGGCGGACTTATCGGCCGGCTGATCACCGACCAGTTCTTCTGGCTGGGCGAGGCAAGGACGCGGTGTTTTCGCGAATGGCTGCTGCTCGAGCAGCTGATACAGATGGGCTTGCCGGTGCCACGCCCGGTGGCGGCCCGCTATCAGCGCTCTGCTTTGATTTACCGGGCCGATCTGATCACCGTACGCCTTGCGGATGTAGAGTCCTTTGCTTCAAGGCTCGCGCACGGCCGCGTGCCAGCCGAAGTGTGGGTCCGGGTCGGTGAGTGCATCGCGCGTTTTCATCGTACCGGCGTCTGGCATGCGGACCTGAACGCCCACAATGTGCAGATTGATTCCGCCGACCGGATATTCCTGCTTGATTTTGACCGGGGACGCATTCGCCCGGTGGCCAGCAGCTGGCAGCAGTCGAACCTGGCGCGTTTACATCGTTCGCTGACGAAGATCAGCGCGAACAGCGCAGGCGCCGTGAAATTTACTGCCCAGGAATGGCGCTGGCTGGTCGAAGGCTACAACACGGCTTTGTCTGCCACTCAGCGATAAGGATCCGGCAAGGGTGACGGCCGGTCCTTGAAGCGCCGGTGTACCCAGTAGTACTGCTCCGGGATTTCACGAATCTGTGCTTCGATCAGGGCATTCACCCGCAGCGCATCGGCTTCGGCGCTCTCGCCGGGAAAGTCAACCAGGGCGGGGAAGATCTCCAGCACATAGCCCTGCCCATCGGCCAGGCGGCGCGGCACGATCGGTACCACCGCGGCTCTGCCGAGCCGCACGATATCGCTGAGCGCGGTGTTGGTCATGGCCGGTACGCCGCAGAAGGGCAGGAGCGCACTCATCTCGCCCCGGTAACTCTGGTCGGGCGCATACCAGACGGGTATGCCCTGGCGCAGTGCTCGCACCATGCCGCGCATGTTCTGTTTCGGAATCAGCAGCGGTACGGACTTGTGTCGCAGGCGTTTGAGTATCTCATCGACGAAGGGATTGCGACTGCGCCGGTAGAGCGCCGCGACAAAGGGAAATATCGCACTGAAGGCACGACCGGTGATCTCCAGGCTGGCAAAGTGCCCGGCGACCAGCACCACGCCGCGACCACCAGCCATGGCCTGCTGTAGATGTTCCGCGCCCCGGACCTCGACCAGCCGCTCAACCGTTTCGGCGCTGGCCCACCAGCCCAGACCGTGTTCGATCAGCGTCATACCGAGTGACTCGAAATGGCGGCGTAGCAGTGCCTCGCGCCCGGCCGTATCGAGCTCGGGAAAGCACAGCGACAGGTTTACTGCAGCCACATGTCGGCGTTTGCGCAGCACGAGTCCGGCGAAGCGTCCGAGCAGGCGTCCGGCCGCAAGCTGCATGCGATAAGGACAGAAAGCGAGCAGGCGCATGCCGGCAAGCGCCAGCCAGACCGGCCAGTAACGTGGTTGCCAGAAGCCCGACAGGGGTTGCGGTGTGTCGCCGGATGGCTTGCTGCTCATGCTGCTTTTTGTGCTACGTCGCCGCACATGCTGGTAACTCTTGAAAGTCTGGCCCGGCGCGCCCATACAATGGGGACGGTATCCCCTGGAGGCGCTTTGTGAAACGCATCATCCTTTTTCTCGCGACCAATATGGCGATCCTGCTGGTGTTGACGGTGTCGATGCGGTTGTTGGGTATCGATCAGTATATGGCGGCTTCGGGACAGGATCCGGGCGCCTTGCTCGTGTTCGCGGCAATTCTGGGGTTCGGCGGTTCACTGATTTCGCTGGCGATGTCGAAGTTCATCGCCAAGCGCAGCGTCGGCGCCCGCGTGATTGGCGAGCCGCGTACTGCCGAGGAAGCCTGGCTGGTGGCGACAGTTCGTCAGCTGGCGCAGAAGGCCGGCATCGGCATGCCGGAGGTGGCGATCTTCGATTCTCCGCAACCCAATGCCTTTGCCACGGGCGCGCGTCGGGATGCGGCGCTGGTCGCAGTCAGCACCGGTCTCCTGCAGCGGATGCAACGCAATGAGGTCGAGGCGGTGCTCGGTCACGAAATCACACACGTGGCTAACGGCGACATGGTGACCCTCACGCTGATCCAGGGCGTGGTGAATACCTTCGTGATTTTCCTCTCGAGGCTGATCGGACGCTTTGTCGACCAGGTGTTTTTCCGTAGTGAGCGCGGCAACGGCCCGGGCTTCTTCATCACTGTCATCGTTGCACAGCTGGTGCTCGGCCTGCTGGCCAGCATCATCGTTGCGTGGTTCTCGCGTCAGCGCGAATTCCGCGCCGACTCGGGCGGCGCGCACCTCGCCGGTCGGGGCAACATGGTTGCCGCACTTGAGCGGCTGCAGCAGGCAAGTTCGCCTGCGTCCTTGCCTGCTGGCATGCAGGCTCTGGGTATCTCTGGCGGCGTCGCGCGCTTTGGCGCGCTGTTCATGACCCATCCGCCGCTGCCGGTACGCATCGCTGCGCTGAAGTCTGCCGCGCTATAGGCGTTGTTCTAAGCGATGGCGCGCGAAATGCGCGCAGCTGATGATGTAGGCGAGCGTGAAGCAGATCTCGCCGAGGTTGGCGATGGGCAGTGACCACTCCGAACTGGCAAAGGCACCCGCCGCGATGAACATCAGGCCGGCGCCCACGGTCAGCCATGGCCATCCGCGCTGAATCCATAGCGCGATGCCGACAGCAAGGACCACGACGTTGGTGAGGATTGCCACCAGTGGTCCGGGGCCGCTGCTGATGACCAGGTCTGAACCGGGGCAGAGCTGGGTGACACTCACGCGCGTCGAGTAACGCAGTGTGTCGGCAAGACAGGCCGGGTACAGCTGCATACTGAAGATGCTCGGAATATCCAGCGCGCTGAGTAGCACCGCCACCACACAAAAAGCGCCCATCACCAGCCGGCTTTGCGCCCAGCGTAGCCCGGCCAGTCGGGCCAGTGCACCGGCAGCGATGATGAGCAGCGGCAGCAGCGACCAGTGCCAGGCAAAGGCCGGCACGCTCAGCGCGTAGAGCAGCTCGCCCTGGCCCAGAAAGCGGCCGATACCGATGCGAAAGTTGTCATAGAAGAGCAGGGTCGAGGCGATCAGCACGATCAGCAGCACACGCGGCCGACCGGTCTGCGACCAGAGCCGCCAGCCCCACAGCCAGATCAGCAAGTGAATGAGCGCGTAGCTGAGAAAGAGGCCAGACAGCATGGCGGAGATCCCGATGATGATTTTTCGCACCCTAACCGATCGTCAGGCCAAGGTGCATCGGTTCAGGCCAGCATGTTGCGCGTTTCACCGGCCAGGAATGCATGGACGTTCGCCACCACTGCATCGAGTGCCCGTTGCCTGGCTTCGCGGGCGGACCAGGCGATGTGCGGCGTAACCAGCAGGTTTGGCAGCTGCGCATCGAGTAGCGGATTGCCAGCTGCCGGCGGTTCTTCCGCCAGGACGTCGATGCCCGCGCCGCCCAGGCGGCCGGCACGCAGTGCCGCCAGCAGGGCAAGCTCGTCGACCAGCGCACCGCGTGCGGTGTTGATGAGTACAGCATCCGGGCGCATCAGTGCCAGGCGCTCTGCATTGATCAGGTGATGGGTGGCCGGCGTCAGCGGACAGTGCAGTGACAGTACATCGCTGCGAGCGAGGAGTGCGGGCAGAGCTACACGCGCAAGCAGGGGCTCGTCGGTCGGCCGGTTTTGAGCGGCAGCCTCCGGCCGCAGCGAGCGGCTGACCAGCACGCGCATGCCGAAGGCCTGCGCGACATGTGCTACCGCACGTCCGAGCTCGCCATAACCGATGATGCCGAAAGTCCGTCCAGCCAGCTCCCATGCCGGATAGTCCAGCAGGCAGAACTGCGGGCTGCGCTGCCACACGCCCGCGGCTACCAGTTGTCGGTATTCCTCGAGGTGCAGGTTGAGATTGAGCAGCATGCCGAAGACGTGCTGCACGACTGACGGCGTACAGTAGTTGCGGATGTTGCACACCGTAATGCCGAGCTCACGGGCGGCGCGCAGATCGATGTTGTCGCTGCCGGTCGCTGCCAGGCAGACAAAACGCAGGGAGGGGGTGGCGGTCAGCAGTTCGCGATCGAGGTGCACCTTGTTGACGATCAGGATCTCGCAGCCGGCGATCCTCGCAGCCACTTCGTCGGCCCGGCTGCTGGCATGCAGTCTG
Source organism: Gammaproteobacteria bacterium (assembly GCA_049290495.1). Lineage (GTDB taxonomy): Bacteria > Pseudomonadota > Gammaproteobacteria > Steroidobacterales > SHZI01. The sequence continues at coordinate 38,436 of JBATNV010000026.1, forward strand.
ATTTCCGGCAGCGTGGCCTGCAGCGCCGACGTGTCCAGGTCGCTTGGCCCGAGGGAGTCGAAATCCAGGAAAACTGCTTTCACCCGGAGTCCTGCAGGCCCCGTGCGATGCCGTTCACGCTCGCTGTCAGTGCATTGAAGAGCGCATCATCGCCGGTCTCTCGCCAGCGTCGCAGCAGATCGATCTGCAGCAGGCTCATGGGGTCAACGTAGGGGTTTCGCAGGCGTATCGAGCGACGTAGCGTGTTGTCGTTCTCTAGCAGGACCTGCTGTTGCCTGATACGCAGCACAGTTGCGGTGCTGCGCAGGAATTCGCTGTGGATGCGCGGGAAAAAGCGCTCATGCAGTTCGCCGCCGAGCGCCGAGTACTGGCTCGCGATCGCGAGATCGCTCTTGGCCAGCGCCGTTTCCACGTCCGATACCAGGGTGCGGAAAAAGTACCAGCCGGCGAGCATCTCCTGCAGCGGAGCGTCACCGAACTGTTCCAGTGCGCGTTCCAGCCCGTAACCAAATCCGTACCAGCCAGGTAGCATGTTGCGGCTCTGTGTCCAGGCAAAAACCCACGGTGCGGTTCCGGCGGCAGCCAGCAGGCCATCGGAGAGATCCGATTCCGGACCACTGCCATGGCGCATGCGCTCGATGACGTCTGCCGGCGTTGCCAGACGGTAGTAATCCGAAAAGCCCGGCGACTCCAGTACCAGTGCCTGATAGTGGCTGCGCGCCCCCGCCACGATGACCTCGATAACGGCTTCCCATTCCGGCTTATCGCCGGCACGTGGTTCACCGGGTCGGAGCTTGCTGCGGGTAATGGCGGCAAGCGCCTGGTCCAGGGTGCGCAGTGCGATGGCGCGCACGCCGTACTTGTTGGCCACCAGTTCGCCCTGCTCGATAGCACGCACGCCCCGCTGCACAGCGCCTGGAGGCGCACTCAGGATGTCGGCGTGCGCCTTGCCGTCGCCGGCGCCGAGCGGGCCGCCGCGTCCATGGAACATGGTGAGTTCTATATCTTTGGCCGCGGCGGCTGTCAGCAGTTCTCGTTGCGCTTTCAGCAAGGCCCAGCGCGCTGACACGAGGTCGGCATCCACGTTACTGTCCGACACGCCAAGCATGACGATCTGGTGTTGGCCGCGGGCGGCCAGATGCCCGCGGTAGCCAGGCTCGGTATAGAGCTGGTTCATCAGTGCGGCGACATTGCCAAGGCCGCCGATGGTCTCAAAGGCCGGCGCGATGTCCAGGGCGATTGTGTCGCTGCCCCTCAGGCTCTCGCTCCATTGCGCGAGCAGCAGCACCGAAAGCACGTCGTCAACGCCCTCGGCCATGCTGACGATATAAGGACCTACGGACTGCTCGCCGAAGCGCCGCCGGCAGAAGCCGATGGCCTGGAATACGCCGATGGCCCGCTTGCCTTCATTATCGAAATCAACCAGCGGAGATTCGTTTTCAGCCAGCGCCTGGCGCAGCCGTGCTGTCCGGTATTCAGCCGTCTGCTCCAGCCACCCGGCTTCATCCAGGCAACGGCCGACGATCCGGCGGTTGACGCTCGCTTCCTGACGGACATCGAGCGTAATGAAATGAAAACCGAAGGTCTCTACCCGTCGCAGCAGGCGGCGCACGGCGAACAGGCCGGCATGCTGGCCGCTGTGCCGGGCGAGACTGTCGATGATCAGGCGCAAGTCGCTGGCCAGTTCATCAGCAGAGTCGTAGGGCGAGAGTCCGTCTGAAAAGGTTGATTGCAGCCGCGCCATTATCAGCCGCAGCATGACCCGGTAGCGCATCTCGCGGTGGCGCACTGGCGTCATGCTCATTGCGTTCGGAAAGTGACCTGAGTAGAGGCGGATGCGCTCCTCGAGTTCTGCTGAAACGCCGATGTGGGTACGGCTCTGGCTGAGTTTCTCGGTGAGTTCCCGGCATTCGCGATGGTAAAGATCGAGTATCAGCGAGCGTTGCCTGCCGATCAGCTCGCGGATGGTCCGGGCGGTGATCTCGTTGCGGCCGACCATGTCGCCGCCGATCCACGACGCCAGGCGCACCATCACCGGCAACTGGATCGAGCGCGCTTCCGGACCCCAGACGGTTTCCAGTGCCGTCTCGAAGTTTTCATAGAGTACCGGGATAACGCGATAGATGGTCTCGGTTAGAAAGAAAAGCACATGTTCAAGCTCGTCGGCGACAGTGCGGACGCCCGGCGGGTGCTCATCGGTCTGCCAGATGGCGGTGATGTCGTCGCGGATATTTTCGAGGTCTGCCGCAATCTCGCGCGGCGACAGCAACGGGTTCTGCATATCGATGAGCCGTCGCACGATGTCTTTTTGGCGGCGCAGGATGGTGCGACGGGTCGGCTCAGTCGGGTGTGCCGTGAGTACCGGCTCGAATTTCAGGTCAGCCAGGACGCTGCCGATCTCAGCGAGCGTGACGCCCATATCGCGCAGTTCGAAGAGTGTGTCTTCAAAGCCGCCTGGCTGGCGGTGTTTGCCTTCGCGGAGATAGGCGCGTCGGCGCCGTATCCGGTGCACCAGTTCGGCGCTGTTGACGGCCTGGAAGTAGGTTGAGAAGGCACGAATGAAAGTCTCGGCTTCGGTGGCAGAGAGCGCAGCCAGCAGGGTAGCCAGTCGCCCGGCTGCTGCCGGATCACCTTCGCGGGCGTCGATGGCTGCCCGGCGTGTCTCTTCGACCCGGGCCAGCAGTGCGCTGCCACCCTGCTCCTCCAGCAGTTGCCCGACGATCACGCCGAGATCGTGTACGTCCTGGCGCAGGCCTGCATCCTTGGCCAGGAACAGGATATCCCCGCGCTTTTCAGTGGCAGTCTGGGCTGGCGGCGGTGTTGTAAAGGTCACTTGAGCGCCCTGGTCGGCCGATCCGGCTGCGGCATTTTCGCAGATACTGGCGTCTGAAAGGACTATGCAGGTGCTTATTCCGGGGCACGCGGCGCATATGCACAGCCCGAATTGCCGGTCTGCAAGAGCCCGTGCTATACGAACTGGCCGCAAACCAGGCGGAATGCAAAAGAACAGGGGACCAGCCCTTGCCGACTCTGCCGGATCTGCATGCCTTTATCGTCATGGGCCTCACCTGTGCGGCCCTGTACCTCTTCTCCCGCGAGCATATCCGGGCCGAGGCGACCAGCCTGTGGGTGCTGCTGACGCTCGCGCTGCTCTTCTATCTCTATCCCTACGACGACTTCAAACCGGCCGACATCTTTGCCAATTTCGGTCATGAGGGCCTGGTCACCGTCTGCGCACTGATGGTGCTCGGGCAGGGGCTCGACCGCACGGGCGCCATGCAGCCGGTCGTGACCGTGCTCGCACGTACCTGGATACAGCGACCGCGCTTTGCGCTGTTCGTTACCCTGGTCACCGCCTGGGCAACCAGCGGCTTCATCAATGACACGCCGCAGATCGTCATGCTGATTCCGGTGCTGGTGGCGTGTTCGCTGCGGGCGGGCAAGGCACCGTCAAATGTGTTGCTGCCGATGGGTATGGCGGTCCTGCTCGGCGGTATGACCACGACCATCGGTTCGGGCACCAATATTCTCGCCGTCGGTATCGCCAGCGAGTTTGGCCTGTCGATCGGCATGTTTGATTTCTTTGTGCCGGCGGCCGTCGGCGGTGTGGTTGGTCTTTTGTACCTGTGGCTGATCGCCCCGCGCCTGCTGCCGGTGCGAAAACCGCTGTTGTCGGATGGCTCACCCCGGCTCTTCAACGCCGTGCTGCATGTCCGTGCCGGTGGTTTTGCCGTGGGCCGCACCGTTGCCGAGGCGCGCAAGCGCACCGAAGACCGCATGCGTATCGACCGGATCGGCCGCGGCGAAGGCCTGCTGCCGGTCAAGGAGCCATCCGTGCAGTTGCAGGTCGGCGACCGGCTGTACGTGCGCGACCGGGCGGACAATTTAAAGGAATACGAGCGTCTGCTTGGCGCCACGCTATATAACGCCAGCGATATCGATACGCCGGTGAGTGACACCCTGCCGATCGGCGAAGATGGGCAACAGCTGGCGGAGGCGGTGATTTCACGCAGCTCCCCGCTGCATAACCGGACGCTGAACGCGGCGCATTTCAGCAAGCTCTACAACCTGGTGCCACTCGCCATACATCGTTCGATGTCTGGTGGCGATCTCAGTGAGGACCTGAGCAATATCCGTCTGCAGGCCGGCGACGTGCTGCTGGTGCAGGGTGCGCGCGATGCGATTGCTGAACTGCGCAGCAGCGGCTCCATACTCGTGCTCGACGGCACTATCGATCTGCCGCATACCGACCGCGCGCCCTGGGCGCTGGTGATCCTGCTGTTGGTCGTGCTGGTGGCTGCTTTCAGGCTACTGCCGATGTCCCTGTCGGCGCTGGTCGGTGTGGCGGCGATGCTGTTGACCCGCTGTCTGCGCTGGCGCGATCTGGGTCCCGCCCTCAGCATGCCGCTGATCCTGCTGGTTACTGCCAGCCTGTCGCTGGGTGATGCGCTGACCGTGACCGGCGGCATCGACTATATCGCGCAGCTGTTTGTGGCCGGTTTCGGCGGGATGCCGGTGCCGGTGATCCTGAGCGGCCTGATGCTGATGCTGATCGTCGCCACCAACGTCGTGACCAACAACACGGTGGCTGTCATCGGTGTGCCGATCGCCATGAGCATGGCTGAGCAGCTCGGGGCACCGGCCGAACCCTTTGTGGTGGCAGCGATTTTTGCCGCCAACATGAGCTATGCCACGCCGATCGGCTATCAGGGCAACCTGCTGATCATGAGCGCAGGCGGTTACAAGTTTGCCGACTTCGTGCGGGTGGGCGTGCCGCTGACGATCCTGATGTGGCTGACCTTCAGTTTCTTCCTGCCGTTCTACTATGGTCTGTAGAAAGGTGGTGCGGCTTGCAGCAATTTCCGGGCTGAAGTGCTTTAGCCTTGACGGCTGCCAAAGCCCGCGTGGATACTCTGCCCATGAGCACGGTTGAGCAGAATTCGGGTTGGTGGTGGCGTGGCATGCATCTCTCCGTGTGGAGGGGCATGGCCTAGCCCGTTTTAACCCGAGCTGCCTGTGACCCACCATCGCGGAAGCGGGGGTGGGTTTTTTGTTTTCTGCGATCCGAAAAATATTCATGCAATCACCATTTGACATAGCTGCCGACCTGGATACGCCCGTATCCACCTGGCTCAAGCTGGCGCCGCTCCAGCCGCGCTATCTGCTGGAAAGCGTCGAGGGCGGCGTGCATCTGGCGCGGTATTCCTTCCTCGGCTTCGGCGCTGCGCTTGAGTTCCGGCTTGATGCCGATGGTTTGCGAGTCGGCGTGGAGCATCGTGCCCGTCCAGGTAGTCGCGATGAACTGCTGGACGTGCTGCGGACCATGCTGACGCGTGCACCGCAGCTGGCGCCGGTGGTGCCCGACTTGCCGTTCAGCGGCGGGTTGGTGGGCGTCGGCGCCTATGACCTCGTGCGGCATTTCGAGCGTCTGCCCAATGCGCCGGTGCACCCGGACAATCCGCAGGGGCCGGAGGCCGCCTACCTCGCTGCAGAGTCGCTGCTGGTTTTTGATCACCTGACGCGCCGGATCGCGCTGCTGCATGCGGGCAGCGAGGCCGAGCGCCTGAAGTTGCGCGCAGAGGTCATCCGTCTGCTGCGTGGTGCCCTCCCGGCAGCACAGGCGGCCGGCACACATAGCGCAGCAAGGCAGAGCCTTTCGCGTGAGCAGTTCATACAGGCAGTAGAGGCCAGCAAGGAGTCGATCACCAGGGGCGATGTCTATCAACTGGTGCTGTCAGTACAGTTCACCGGGACGCATAACCTTTCTCCGTTCGAGGCCTATCGCGCACTGCGTCTGCTCAACCCCTCGCCATACATGTTCTTTATCGATCTGGGTGATATCCAGGTGGCCGGCTCTTCGCCGGAGGCGCTGGTGAAGCTGCGTCGCGGACATGCCTCGCTGCGTCCGATTGCAGGTACGCGCCCGCGCGGCGAGACCCCGGAGGCGGACGTAGCGCACGAACAGTCGCTGCTCGCCGATGAGAAGGAGAACGCCGAGCATGTGATGCTCGTCGATCTGGCACGCAATGACCTGGGCCGGGTAGCGGCGGCAGGTAGCGTGCATGTCGAGCCCTACCGCAGCATCGAGCGCTACAGCCACGTGATGCATATCGTCAGCGGCGTGCAGGGAGAAATTGAAAAAGGACGCGATGCCTTTGACCTGTTCGCCGCCGCTTTTCCGGCCGGCACACTGGTTGGGGCGCCGAAGGTGCGGGCCATGCAACTCATCGACGAACTGGAGCCGGTACGGCGTGGCATCTACGCCGGAACCGTGGGTTATTTCGCCAGTAACGGCGACATGGACCAGGCGATCGCGATCCGCACGCTGGTGTTCCGTGGTAATGCATACAGCTACCAGGCCGGCGCCGGCATCGTGGCCGACAGCATTCCGGACAGTGAATACAACGAGGTCCTGGCCAAGAGTGCCATTCTGCGTGAGGCACTGACGATGGCGGAGGAAGGTCTGTGAGTACCGTGCAACCAAGGCTGCTGCTCATCGATAACTATGATTCCTTCACCTACAACCTGGTGCAGGCCTTTCTAGTGCTCGGTGCCGAGGTGCTCGTGTACCGCAATGACCAGATCAGTGTGGAGCAGGCGCTTGCGCTGGAACCCGGCCACCTGTGCATTTCGCCCGGTCCCGGCCGACCGGATGATGCCGGCGTGTCGCTGGCGATGCTGGCGAGTTTCGAACAGCGCGTGCCGATCTTGGGCGTATGCCTGGGCCATCAGTCGCTGGTTCAGCACTTTGGCGGGCGGATCATTCCTGCGCCGCGACTCATGCATGGCAAGACTTCGATGATCGAGCACGATGGTGCGGGCGTTTACGCCGGATTGAGTCAGCCCTTTCAGGCTGGCCGCTATCATTC
>JBATNV010000027.1:0-6437 GCA_049290495.1 Gammaproteobacteria bacterium
ACTTTGTGGTCCGTAACAAGTCGCTTCTGGACAGTAAACCTAACGCTTTTTTTTACGTCAACATCGTCGCCCGTAAAGCAGAAAAGTGTCAGCCGGATAGCAACCCCTATTTGCAGAAGTTCCTCAGCAAGACGGGTTGGCAGCCGAAGCAGCTGGCAGTATTTGCCGGCAAGCTCGACTATCCGAAGTACCGCTTTATCGACCGGCAGCTGATCCGTCTCATCATGCTGATGACCAAGGGGCCGACCGATCCGAAAGCAGTGATCGAGTTCACTGACTGGCAGCAGGTTGAAGCTTTTGGTCGCCGTGTCTGTTCCGCGCCGATATCCGCCGCCAATTTTCCAGGATCCAATTAGCGGCGCTAGATGCCGCTGCTGGTTGTGCTGCCATTAAACGTTTGCTGGTTGCCTATAAACGGGGTCTATCCGGATGACGGGCTCCACGAGGGTGAAGCCCGCACTCATAAACGTTCGGCAGGATCGTGAGGAAGAGTCGTTACTCGTACACCAGTTGACGAATGTCTGGCAGAACCCCTTATGCGAAATTATTGATATTGCGCAGGGATGCCTCGACTGTAGTCCCCTTACATCCAGTATGTAAGGCATGTGATGTAAACCTGTACGGCAACGGTCTGACTGCCTCAAATATGGACATGTCGCTGAAATAGGTGTAGTTACATCGAGTAACAAAAAAAGACGTAGCGGGGCCTCCCATGTCATCTGCAGCGCGGCTTTCTGGTTCCATGTACCTGGGGATGTTGCTGCTACTCCCAACAGCGGCGCAGGCATCGTTGCTTGGTCGCCTGGAGACTTCGCCTGACTGTTGGCGACCGGTTTGCTGGCGATGATTGGCAGGTTCAGAAAAGGGATGTTTGCCTTTACCTTGTCAGGGCGTCGCACGTTCACTTGATCCAGGTTCCAGGGATGGACCGTCCACACGGCAATTGCCTAGATGAATTGCCTCCACGTACCAACGGGAGATTCTCATGAGCCATCTATATCTGCAAAATCTGCAAAGAACCGCAACCTTCACCCTCGTAATCGCGACCCTCCTGGCTGCAAGCGCCGCACAGGCCGTGACGCTCAACAAGACGTTCACGAGCGAGGCCTACCTCGACACCTTCCTCGGCGGGACGACGGTAGCGGTACGGCCCGAATTGGCGGGCATAGTCATCGAAGACGATATCCAGGCCTTCTCTTTCGCCGGCGTCTTCGGTACGGTGCAGAACCGGGTCGTGCGCGAAGACGGAACGGGCACGCTGGACTTCTCCTGGCGCATCAACGTCGATCCGGCGTCCACTGGTAACGTGTCGGCATTTCGCCTGGCCGACTTCGACTACGACCAGATCACCGACGCCGACTGGCGCATCGATGGCCTGCCGGTCGCGCCTGACCCCTTCGCCGTGCCAGTCACCGGGCGTGTATTCAATCCGGCCTCGTACCCTGACGGTGCGATCAACTTCCTGTTCCCGGATCCGCCGATCGGCCCGGGGGCGGGGTCCAAGTTCTTCTTTCTGCACACGACGGCAACCAACTACCTGAAGACGGCGAGCTACGACCTCCTGTGTGCACCGTCAGGCTGCCTCTCGGATTCGTATTCGACCTTCACACCCGCGGCGGTACCCGCACCCGCGACCTTCGGGCTGATGGCACTCGGGCTGAGCGCGCTCGGCGCTGCGAGGATGCGCCGTCGTCGCGCCTAATTTTTTAGTCGGTTGACTGTCGCGCCTATTACACCGTCGGCCAGACGTGCGGTGATCGCGTCACCGACTTTCAGTTGTGCGGTACTGCGCACGACGCTGCCACCGGCATCCAGCACCAGTGCATAACCACGTTCCAGTGTTGAGAGCGGACTGACGGTTTGTAGCCGGCCACTCAGCACGGCGAGATGGCTGCCCGCATTTGCAACGCTGACGCGAATCGCAGCGGCAAGACGTTGCCGTGCACCGCTGACACGTTCGACTGTCAGCCTCAGCTGCATCACCGGCGAGACGCGCTGCAGGCGGTGCAATGCGTTTTCAATCCTCAGCGCATCGAGCGCGAGGCGATTGGTCAGTGCAGCAGACAACTGATGACGCAGTTCGTCGAGTCGCTGTGCGTGCTGTCGTAACTGGTAGCCGGGATGACAGCGGGCGAGGCGTGCGGCGAACTGTTGCTGTCGCGTGAGCGTATCGCTGAGCGTTCGGGTCGCAGCCAGCACCGTGCGTCGTTCAAGTGCCTGCAGGTGGCGCAACCAGTCGCGGCTGTCAGGCACCACGAGTTCGGCAGCACCGGACGGAGTAGGGGCGCGCACATCGGCGACCAGGTCGGCGATGGTGAAATCGATTTCGTGACCCACACCGCTGACCACCGGGATCGGGCAGTCGGCGATCGCCTGTGCGACGATCTCTTCATTAAAGGCCCACAGGTCTTCGAGCGAACCACCACCGCGCGCGAGGATCAGCACGTCGCATTCAGCACGCCGGGTTGCTGTTCCGAATGCCTTGACGATATCGAACTTGGCCTGCTCACCCTGCACTTGAACTGGATAGATGATCACCGGGATGGCGGGGAAGCGCCGCCTGAGGATGTGCACGATGTCGCGCACTGCAGCACCGCTCGGTGAGGTGATCACGCCGATTGCTTTGGGTAATGCAGGCAGTGGCCGTTTGCGGTCTGGGTCGAAGAGTCCGGCGGCGGCGAGTTTCTGCTTCAACTCTTCAAGGCGGCGACGTAGCAACCCCTCGCCGGCCGGTTCCAGGTGATCGACGATCAGCTGGTAGTCGCCGCGCGGTTCATAGAGGCTGACCCGCCCGCGGGCCAGCACCTGCATGCCATTTTCCGGTACAAAGCTGCCGCCGCGGCTGGCGCCCCGGAACAGCGCGCAGCGGATCTGGGCGCGTTCGTCCTTGAGCGAGAAATACAGGTGTCCGGAAGCTGGCCGCGCCAGGTTGGAGATCTCGCCGGATACCCACATGCGCGGCAGGTCCTGCTCGAGCAGCTGGCGGGCGAGGCGATTCAGTTCAGAGACGGTATAAACCTGCTCTTTGGAGCCAGTGGGCATCGTCAGAAGCGCCTTCTGCACGGGCAATGCTGCGGTCGGCCAGTTTACGCGCCCAGCCTGCCCGCGTACCATCCTCGCTCCCTCAGTCTGCGTACCCGATGCCATGCGGATCATCCACGACGCCCTGACTTTCGACGATGTGCTGCTGCAGCCGGCCTATTCCGAGGTGATTCCGCGGGAAGTTGACCTCAGCACGCGGATGACGCGCGAAATCATGCTGAATATCCCGCTGGTTTCGGCCGCGATGGACACGGTCACCGAGTTCCGCCTGGCCATCGCGATGGCCCAGGAAGGCGGCATTGGCATCATCCACAAGAACATGAGCCCGCAGGACCAGGCCAGGCAGGTGGCCGCGGTCAAGAAATTCGAGAGCGGCATCGTCAACGATCCGATCACCGTGCGTCCCGACCAGACCATCCGTGAGGTGCTGGATATCACCCACGCTCACCGCATCTCCGGTGTGCCGGTGGTGGACAACGGCCGCACGGTCGGCATCGTCACCAACCGCGACCTGCGCTTTGAAACCCGTCTGGATGCGCCGGTCTCCTCGGTGATGACGCCGGAGAGTCGTCTGGTGACGGTACGTGAAGGCGCGGACAAGAAAGAAGTCCTCGAACTGCTGCACAAGCACCGCATCGAGAAGGTGCTGGTGGTGGCCGAGAACTTCCAGTTGCGCGGCATGATCACCGCCAAGGATTTCCAGAAGGCCAAGGACTATCCCTACGCCTGCAAGGATGCGCGCGGCGCATTGCGCGTCGGTGCAGCGGTGGGTACGGCAGCTGATACCGATGAGCGGGTGAGGGCACTGGTCGAGGCGGGCGTCGACCTGCTCATCGTCGATACAGCACATGGTCACTCCAAGGGCGTGCTTGATCGCGTGCGACTGATCAAGCAGGCGTACCCGAACTTGCAGGTGGTCGGTGGCAATGTGGTGACGGCAGATGCCGCCAAGGCGCTGGTCGATGCGGGTGCCGATGGCGTGAAGGTTGGTGTCGGGCCAGGCTCGATCTGCACCACCCGCATCATCGCCGGTGTCGGTGTGCCGCAGATCACGGCGGTCGCGAATGTAGCGGCTGCGCTGGAAGGTACCGGCGTACCACTGATTGCCGATGGCGGCATCCGCTATTCCGGCGACTTCGCCAAGGCGATTGCAGCCGGCGCACACTGCACGATGATCGGCGGCCTGTTCGCAGGAACCGAAGAAGCACCCGGCGAAGTCGAGCTCTATCAGGGCCGCTCCTACAAGTCCTATCGCGGCATGGGCTCGCTCGGTGCGATGGCCCAGCGCCACGGCTCTTCAGACCGCTACTTCCAGGATTCCTCTGCCGAACTTGAAAAACTCGTCCCGGAAGGCATCGAGGGCCGCGTCCCCTACAAGGGCGGGCTCACTACCATCGTGACGCAACTGGTTGGCGGTCTGCGCGCGGCGATGGGCTACACCGGCTGTGCCAACATCGAAGAGTTGCGCAGCAAGGCTGAGTTTGTGCGCATCACCGGCGCCGGCATTCGCGAGAGTCACGTGCACGATGTGACGATGACCAAAGAGCCGCCGAATTACCGGATGGAGAGTTGACGGAGTTCTGTCCTTGAATACAGCAGCGGTATCTGCCCGTGAAGCCGTGCGGGGCGATCTGACGGCCCGGCGCATCCTGATCCTCGACTTCGGTTCCCAGTACACCCAGCTCATCGCACGTCGCGTGCGTGAAGCGGGCGTGTATAGCGAGATCCTGCCCTGGGATATCGACGCGACCGAGATCCGTAACTACGCGCCGGCCGGGATCATCCTTTCCGGTGGTCCCGAGTCGGTAGTACTCGATAAACCGCCGGCAATTCCTGATCTGGTTTTCGGTCTGGACGTACCGGTGCTCGGCATCTGTTACGGCATGCAGGCCATGGCGGCGCAGCTCGGTGGCCAGGTGGAGGCTTCGGCGCATCGAGAGTTTGGCTATGCAGTCGTACAGCCGGCAGCTTCGAACCGTTTGCTCGAAGGACTCGCCGATGTTGCGCATGCCGATGGCGTGCCGGCGCTCAATGTCTGGATGAGTCACGGTGATCGCGTCGTGCGGCTGCCGAAAGGCTTCAGCGCGATTGCCAGCAGTGCCAACGCACCGTTCGCCGGTATGGCGGATGAAAGCCGGAACTTCTACGGACTGCAGTTCCATCCCGAAGTGACGCACACGGAACACGGCCAGCAGATCATCGAGCGGTTTGTGCGCGATATCTGTGCCTGCCCCGACACCTGGCGCGCGGGCAACATCATCGCGCGTGAGATAGACAGCGTGCGCGCGCAGGTCGGACGTGACCATGTGTTGCTTGGACTTTCCGGCGGTGTGGACTCTTCTGTCGTGGCAGCGCTGCTGCATCGCGCGCTTCGCGAGCAGCTGCTCTGCGTGTTCGTCGATACGGGCCTGTTGCGCCTTGATGAAGGCGACCAGGTGATGGCGATATTCGCCGAGCACCTGGGCGTGAAGGTGATTCGCGTCAATGCCGAAGAGCGTTTTCTCGCGGCGCTGGCCGGTGTCGAAGATCCGGAGGCCAAGCGCAAGATCATCGGTCGGCTGTTCATCGAAGTATTCGACGAAGAGGCCGCGAAGCACACGGACGTCCGCTGGCTCGCCCAAGGTACGATCTATCCCGATGTCATCGAATCGGCCGGCTCCAAGACCGGCAAGGCGCATGTCATCAAGTCACACCACAATGTTGGTGGTCTGCCGGCGCACATGAAACTGAAACTTGTTGAACCCGTGCGCGAACTCTTCAAGGACGAAGTCCGGAAAATCGGTGTCGAGTTGGGCTTGCCACGCGACATGGTTTACCGGCATCCATTCCCGGGGCCGGGTCTGGGTGTGCGCATCCTCGGTGAAGTGCGCCGCGAGTTTGCCGATCTGCTGCGCCAGGCGGACTACATCTTTATGGAAGAACTGCGCCGTGCCGATCTCTACGACAAGGTCAGCCAGGCCTTCGCGGTGTTTCTGCCCGTACGTTCAGTGGGCGTAATGGGCGATGGCCGTCGCTACGACTGGGTGATCGCACTGCGTGCCGTGGAAACCGTCGACTTCATGACCGCACGCTGGGCGCACTTGCCCTACGACTTCCTCGACCATGTCTCGCGCCGGATCATCAACGAAATCGACGGTATTTCGCGGGTCGTCTACGACATATCAGGCAAGCCACCAGCGACGATCGAGTGGGAGTGATTTTGAGCCTTTCGGGGTCTATCGGCATCCACCAAAATAGACTACTAAGTCTATGATAAATAATAAGTAACCTCTCGTAATCTATCGCTATCTATCTGCACCAAGCGGCAACTTCTGACGGTAAATCTGACGGTAAGAGTTCTGGACCCCTGCGGCAGAGGTTTATTTTACCGTCACCAGATTTACGGTACTCCGAGA
>JBATNV010000028.1:0-10284 GCA_049290495.1 Gammaproteobacteria bacterium
TCGAGATCGGCAGTCCGCCGGCGCACCTGGTCGAACAGCCGGCGCGTACCACCATAGAAATTGAGCGGAGCGATCACATGACTGCCGGCATCGAGCAGGTCCAGCACACCGGCGGTCGCCGCTTGCCCGGAGGCAAAGGCCAGCCCGCGTGTCCCGCCTTCGAGTTCCGCCACGCAGCGCTCGAGCGCATCGCGGGTTGGATTCGAGGAGCGCGTATAGATGTGCTCGCGCGGCTGACCGAAAGCCTCCCAGGCAAAGGTCGTACTGGTGACGATTGGAGGCATCACGGCGCCGGTCACGGCATCGGTGGTTGCTCCGGCATGAATGCAGCGGGTGGCTAGCTGCCGGGCAGGTCCATGACCTGTTCCGGGTTTTATTGGGGGTGGCTTGGCTGACATCGACTGATCTCCTGTGTCACTGGCAGGCTAACATAGGCCCCATGTCCGCAGAATGCAGTCCTGGGCCTGATCTGGCGACCGGCACAAGTACCGATCAGTTACTCCGTACGGGGGCGCGATTGTTGGCCACCGTCAGCGACTCGCCGCGCCTCGACGCCGAACTCCTGCTGGCCCATGCTCTCGATGAGAGCCGTGAGTATCTCTACCGGACGCTCACCGAGTGCGTGCCTGCCAAAGCGGCCGCACACTACACCGCCCTGCTCGAAAATCGCGCAGCACATCAGCCACTGGCGCAGATCCTCGGCCAGCGTGATTTCTGGTCCTTTAATCTCAAGGTTACTGCCGACACCCTGGTACCGCGCCCCGAAACAGAACTGCTGGTTGAGCAGGCACTCAGCCGCATCCCGCGACAGATGCCGCAGGCAATTGCCGATCTGGGCACCGGGACTGGCGCCATCGCGATAGCGATCGCCCGCGAACGTCCGCAGTGTCGGGTGGTCGCGACCGATCTGAGCCATGAGGCTCTCGCCGTCGCAAGGCACAATGCCAGTGCACTGGAAGCGGGCAACATCAGCTTTCATTTTGGTGACTGGTTCGCAGCACTCAACGGCGAAAGGTTTGCGCTCATCGTTTCGAACCCACCCTACATCGCCGACGATGAGTGGCATGAAACAGACGCCGAGCTCGGCTTTGAGCCACGCATTGCATTGAGCGGTGGACGCGATGGCCTGGTCGATATCCGGTGCATCATTTCCGCAGCACCGGCACACCTGGACAGCGGTGGATGGCTGCTGCTGGAGCACGGTTTCCGACAGGCAGCTGCCGTGCAGGGCCTGCTGAAACAAGCGGGCTTTGAAGAGATCACGACGCTGACAGACCTGGCCGGACAGCCCAGGGTCACCGCAGGCCAGCTGGCAGCGTAGCGTATGAACGATTCACTGCGTTACGCCCGGCATATCGCCCTGCCCCGGTTTGGCGCACAGGGCCAGGCACGGCTCGCGCAGTCCAGCGCGCTGATCGTCGGACTCGGTGGACTCGGCTCGGTCGCCAGCTTGTATCTGGCCAATGCCGGTATCGGTCAGCTGCTGATCAACGATTTCGATCGCGTCGATGCCAGCAACCTGCCTCGCCAGCTGCTGTTCCGCGGCAGCGACATCGGTGTCTTCAAGACCGATGCCACGGCAGCACAGCTGCGCGAAGCCAATCCATCCGTGCGGATTACTTCGCTCAATCAGCAGCTCGATGTAAAGGCACTCAAAGCTGCAGCACTAAACTGCGATGTGGTACTCGACTGCACCGACAATTTCCGCACGCGCCTGCTCATCAATGAGACCTGCGTGGCAACCCGCAAGCCACTGGTCAGCGGCGCAGCAATCCGTTTCCAGGGCCAGATCGCCGTATTCCCCAACCTCGGCACAGGGCCCTGCTACCGCTGCCTGTACTCCGACGAAGATGAGAACTTCGAAAGTTGCGCGGGGCAAGGAATACTCGCACCGGTGGCTGGCACCGTCGGTGCCATACAGGCCACCGAAGCACTGAAGCTGCTGATCGGACTCGACTCCGGTCTCTGCGATCGCCTCTGGGTCTACGACGGACTCAGCGGCGCAACACGCAGCGTGGCCATCCAGCGCAAGCCAGACTGCCCGGTGTGCAGCGCCGCCTGATCTCGCCCACTACTTATTGCGGGTCGTAACCGAGATTGGCTGACAGCCAGCGTTCAACTGTAGCCACTGCCATACCCTTGCGCCGCGCATAGTCCTCGACCTGGTCGCGGTCGATGCGACCGACCGCAAAATAACGCGACTCGGGATGCGAAAAGTAAAAACCGCTCACCGAAGCCGCTGGCAACATCACGAAAGACTCGGTGAGCTGTACGCCGATATTCTTCTCCACGTCGAGCAGCCGCCACAGCGTTTCCTTCTCGGTGTGATCCGGACAGGCCGGATAGCCAGGCGCAGGCCGGATACCGACATACTTCTCGGCAATCAACTGGTCGTTGTCCAGCGCTTCATCGGGCGCATAGCCCCAGTGCAGGCGGCGCACCTGCCCATGCATGTACTCGGCCGTAGCCTCGGCAAGCCGGTCGGCCAGCGCCTTCAGGAGGATCGACGAGTAGTCATCGTTGTCGCGCTCAAAGGCGGCCACATGCGGACCGATTCCGATTCCGGCGGTCACCGCGAAGGCGCCGATGTAGTCGCGGAGTCCCGAATCGTGCGCGGCCACGAAGTCGGCCAGACAGGCGTTCGGCTGATCTTCAGCATGCGGCTTCTGCTGGCGGAGATGGTGCAGCATGGCCAGCGGTGCTGAGCGCTGTTCATCGGCGTAGACGGCAACATCATCGTCGCCGATCCGGTTGGCCGGAAACAGGCCGAGCACGGCACGCGCTGTCACCCACTTTTCAGCGATCATCTGCTCCAGCATCTTGCGCGCGTCCTTGTAGAAATCGCGCGCTGCTTCACCGAACACTTCGTCATCGAGGATCGCCGGGAAGGTGCCGCGAAACTCATAGGCATTAAAGAGCGGCATCCAGTCGATATACGGGACGAGTTCCGTCAGTGGGATGTCATCAAACACGCGCACGCCGCTGAAGCTTGGTACCGTCGGTGCCTGGTTCCAGTTCACGGCCACGCGGTTACGTCGCGCCTCGGCAATCGGGCGGTGCGCCACGGTCTCTGAGCGCCGGCCGTGCCGCTCGCGGCGCACCCGCGCATCTTCCTTCAGCTGTGCGACATAGGCTGGCCGGTCTGCGGCACTGGCCAGCTTCTGGGCCACACCGACGGCGCGCGACGCGTCCTTCACATAGACTACCGGCCCGTCATACTCGGGATCGATGCGCACGGAAGTATGCGTCGGCGAGGTGGTGGCGCCGCCGATCAGCAGCGGCATGCTGAAGTTTTGCCGGCGCATTTCGCGAGCAACGTTGACCATCTCTTCCAGCGAGGGCGTAATCAGTCCGGACACACCGATCATGTCGGCGTTCTCGCGCCGTGCGGTGTCCAGGATCCGTTGGCAGGGCACCATCACGCCGAGATCTATGACCTCGAAGTTGTTGCACTGGAGCACCACGCCGACGATGTTCTTGCCGATGTCATGCACATCGCCCTTGACCGTTGCGAGCACGATCCGGCCTGCGCGCTTGATTCCCCCGCTCTGCCCAGCCTCGATAAAGGGCACCAGGTGCGCCACGGCTTTCTTCATTACGCGCGCGGACTTCACCACCTGGGGCAGAAACATCTTGCCGGAACCGAACAGGTCGCCGACTACGTTCATGCCGTCCATCAGCGGGCCCTCGATCACGTCCAGCGGTTTGGCAGCGAGCAGCCGCGCTGCCTCGGTATCTTCCAGGATGAACTCGTCGATGCCCTTCACCAGCGCATGTGAGAGGCGCTTGTTCGGCAGCCACTGCCGCCACTCCTCCTGCGCAACCTGCTTGACCGCACCTGGTCCTGCATCCCGGTAACGGCTGGCGATTGCCAGCAGTCGCTCGGTCGAATCCGGCCGGCGATTGAGCAGCACGTCCTCAGACGCCTCACGCAGTTCCGGATCAAGCTCCGCGTATATCCCGAGCTGACCAGCATTGACGATGCCCATGTTCAGACCGGCCTGGATCGCGTGGTACAGGAATACCGAGTGCATGGCCTCGCGCACCGGCTCATTGCCCCGGAACGAGAAGGACACGTTGCTCACGCCGCCGCTGATCAGCGCATGCGGAAGCTTCGCGCGGATTTGCCGGCAGGCGTCGAAAAAGGCTACGCCATAGTCGTTGTGTTCCTCGATGCCGGTGGCGACCGCGAAGATATTCGGATCGAAGATGATGTCTTCGGGCGGGAAGTCCGCCTGTTCCGTCAGCAGGCGATAGCTGCGCTCACAGATCGCAAACTTGCGGTCGGCCGTTTCGGCCTGTCCCTGTTCGTCGAAGGCCATGACGACCACAGCGGCGCCATAACGCCGGACCTCGCGTGCCTGGTGCAGAAAGGCCGCCTCGCCTTCCTTGAGGCTGATCGAGTTAACGACGGATTTTCCCTGCACGCACTTGAGCCCGGTCTCGATCACGCTCCAGCGCGAGGAGTCGATCATCACTGGTACGCGGGCGATGTCCGGTTCAGTCGCGACAATCTTCAGGAAACGGTCCATGGCGGCGACAGAATCCAGCATACCCTCATCCATATTGACGTCGATGAGCTGCGCGCCGTTCTCGACCTGTTGTCGCGCCACCACGAGCGCCGTGTTGTAGTCGCCGGCAGTGATGAGCTTGCGAAACTGTGCGGAGCCCGCCACGTTGGTACGCTCGCCGATATTCACAAACAGCGAGTCGTCACCGATGTTCATCGGCTCGAGCCCCGACAGCCTGAGCTTTACCGGCAGCGACGGTATCGTCCGCGGCGGGTGAGCGATGACTGCCGCGCGGATCGCCGCAATATGCGCCGGCGTCGTGCCGCAGCAGCCGCCGACCATATTGAGCAGGCCCGAGGCGGCGAATTCGCCGAGTATGTCGGCCATGGCCTGCGGCGTGTCGTCATAGCCGCCAAAAGCGTTCGGCAGGCCGGCGTTTGGATGCACACTCACACGGGTCTCGGCGAGGCGCGAAAGCTCACTGACGTGCGGCCGCAGCTCGGTTGCGCCCAGTGCGCAGTTGAAGCCGGTCATGAAGGGATTGATATGCCGTACCGAGTTCCAGAAGGCCTCGGGCGTCTGGCCGGAAAGCGTCCTTCCCGAGGCATCGGTGATCGTGCCGGAGATCATCACCGGCACCTTGCGACCCAGCGCTTCACCCACCGCAGCGATCGCATAGAGCGCAGCCTTTGCATTCAGCGTATCGAAAATCGTCTCGACCAGAATGAAGTCGGCACCACCCGCCAGCAAGGCCTGCGTTGCCTCGGTATAGGTCGCGACGAGTTCATCAAAGCTGGTGTTGCGCAGACCCGGATCGTTTACGTCCGGGGAAATCGAGGCAGTACGGCTGGTCGGCCCGAGCACACCGGCGACGAACCGCGGCTGGCCGCTTGCAAGGGCGACCTGATCGGCCACCTGCCGGGCCAGTTGTGCACCGGCATGGTTCAACTCGCGCACGAAGGCCTGCAAGCCGTAGTCGGCCAACGAGGGCGCACTGGAATTGAAGGTATTGGTCTCGATCACATCAGCGCCGGCTTCGAGAAATTCGCGGTGAATGCCCGCGATCACCTCCGGTTGAGTGAGGTTGAGCAGGTCGTGGTTGCCCTTGAGATCGCTCGGCCAGTCGGCAAAGCGCGTACCCCGGTAGTCCGCCTCATTGAGCCGGCGGTTCTGCACCATGGTGCCCATCGCACCATCGAGGATGACGATGCGCTGCCGGAGCAGGGCTTCGAGTTCAGCAAAGTGCGGCAGGATCACGGGCGCATTCATGGCGATACCTCGACAGACGCCGGGCTGCCGGCGGGGCGCAGTCCCAGCGCGGAGCAGATCGCATAGGTGAGCTCCGCACGGTTCAGCGTGTAAAAATGAAATTCGTCGATGCCTTCCCGGCGCAGCGTCTCCACCTGCTCGATGGCCACACTGGCGCCCAGCAGGCGCTGGGTATCGGCATCATCGTCATCGAGTCCGGCGAAACGCGCATGCAGCCAGTCGGGCACTTTCGCCCCGGCACGGTTGGCAAAATTCAGCATCTGCCTGAACTTCGTGATCGGCAGGATGCCCGGCACGATCGGACCGTCGATACCCTGTGCAACACAACGGTCGCGAAAACGCAGAAAGTTTTCCGTATCGTAGAAAAACTGCGTAATCGCGCGGCTCGCGCCCGCCTCGAACTTCCGCTTCAGGTTTTCGAGGTCGAAGGCGGCATCCGGCGCCTCCGGATGAATCTCCGGATAGGCGGCCACCGAGATATCGAAGTCCGCGACTTCGCGCAGGCCGCGCACCAGGTCCACCGCCCAGCCATAGCCACCTGGATGCGGCGCATAGCGGGTGGCGCCCTGCGGCGGATCGCCGCGCAGCGCGACGATATGGTGTATGCCTTCATCGTGGTAGGTACGGGCAATCGCGGTGATTTCTTCCTTGTCCGCGCCCACGCAGGTCAGGTGCGGTGCACTGACCAGACCGGTCTCCGCCACGATTCGCGACACGATGCGATGGGTACGATCACGGGTCGATCCATCTGCGCCATAGGTCACAGAGACGAAACGCGGCCGCAGCGGCGCGAGTTTCTCGATCGCCTGCCACAGCTTTGCTTCCATTTCCGGCGTCTTCGGCGGAAAAAACTCGAAGGACACCTGCACCGGTGGTCGGCTGGCTTTGTCAGTCATGGGTTCCCGTCCTCGCTCCGTTCGACGCATCGGCCACGTCGTTTATTTCAGCCAGAAACAGCGCCCGATCAGGCGCACGGCCCGGCAGCCACTGGCGGCTGCGCAGGGTAAATCCTGTCTCCCGCAGCAACGCGGCGAGCTGCCGTTCCGACAGCTCGCGACCTGCCGGTACCGTCGGCAAGCGACGCACGACGGGCAGAATGCGGTCGAGAATCAGCAGGCGACCCTGTGTGCCGAGCACGCGATGCGCCTCGGCAAGGATCAGCTCTGGCTGTGTGCTGAGACCCAGCACTTCATCGAGAATCACCAGATCGAATTCACCCGCAGCGAAGGGCAAGGCCTTTGCATCGGCATCACGAATGGTCCAGCGCGCCCGGCCTGCACCGTAAAGACGCGAACGGGCCAGCTGGCGCATATGGGCTGACGTATCCACGCCGACCATACGCCGGGCCCGCTGAGCGATGAAATGCAGAAGACCGCCCGCACCAGTACCCACATCCAGGACATCGCCGAGCGGCGTCTGGCCGAGCACCATCTCCAGAGATTCAGCAAGCGCCTGCTCTGCAGGTGCGGTACCAGCCGCCGATGCCCGGATTGAACGCACACCCCGGCGCAGTGCCTCGCGCTCACGCTGGCGCCGCGATTGCGCCATGCGCTCGCGATCCTGGTTAAGGAGCAGATCTGGACCACGCAGCAGCGCGCCCAGATAGTCACCGATCCCGTCATCCAGAACGGCATCGGCGAGGCGGTAATAGATTGAACGGCCCTCGCGGAACGATTCCACCAGGCCCGCTTCGGACAGCAGCCGCAGGTGGCGCGACACGCGGGGCTGGCTCTGGCCAAGCACCTCGACCAGATCACCGACCGTGGCCTCACCTGGTAACAGCAGGGCGAGCAGACGCAGGCGGCTGGGCTCAGCCGCTGCCTCAAGTTGGGAAAGTGCCTGGTTCAGCTCCATTCTTGAAATATAAAGATATCTTTATATTTCCGCAACGCCCAATCGACACGGGCTTCAGGGCTCCTTCGGCGGCGTCACCGGCGCTACTGCAACTGCTTCCTCTGCCAGGCCAATCCAGGTGCGCACCAGCGAATAAGCCACCGCCAGCAGGGTTGGGCCGATAAAGAGGCCGACCATTCCCCAGGCCAGCAAGCCGCCGAGCACGCCCATCAGGATCAGGGCGAAGGGCAGCTTGGCACCGCGACTGATCAACCAGGGCCGCAAAAAGTTGTCGACGGTGTTGACGAGCAGCAAACCCCAGCCGGCGAGGAAAAAAGCGTGCCCCGTCTCACCGGTGTGATACAGCCAGAAAGCGGCTGGCGCCCAGATAAGCAGGGTGGGCAGCTGGATCAGGGCGAGCAGGAAGGTCGCAAAACCGAGCAGCGCGATACCGGGAACACCGGCCAATCCGAAACCCAGCGCCGCAACCAGCGCCTGGATGGACGCCGTGCCGACGAGACCGATGGACACGCTGCGCACGGTACTGACCACGATAGCGATGAGCGGACCGCCCTGGTCCATGTGCAGCCTGGCGACCAGACGCTGGGCAAGGTCAGCAAAACGGTCAGCCGTAACCAGCATTACGCCGGCGATGAGTATTGCGAAGATGAACTGCAACAGGGCCAGAGCGAGACTCGCGCCCTGTGCGAGCGCCCATACCCCGGCCTTCTCGGCCGTTGGCAAAGTACGACGAACGAGACCGCTGACATCTGTCACGGCAGTGGTCCAGGTATCGCGGATCAGGTCACCAACCAACGGCAGACCGCTCAGCCAACCAGGCGGCTCGGGACCGATTGACACGCTCAGTTCCTGGAGAACGTTGGCCACCTGAGGCACCGCCTGACCAAGCGTGGCGGTGAGTACGGCAAAAGGCATTACCAACAGGACGAATAACACGAAAGTACAGATACTCGCCGCCAGCACCGGTCGGCCGTCGAGTCTGGCCGCAAGCCAGACAAATGCCGGCCAGACGGTAATCGCAATGATCGCGCCCCAGGCCAGGGCGCCGAGAAAAGGCAGGATGATTTGCAGGCAGGCCAGCACCAGGAGCACCAGCGCGACCAGCCGCACAATCCGCTCGGTCGTCCAGGTCTGCAGTTCCGGCATGCTGATTCCCACCGATGTCAGCCCTGTAACTTGCGCTTCAGAAGCTCATTAACCTGGGCAGGGTTGGCCTTGCCTGCGCTGACCTTCATGATCTGACCGACCAGAAAACCCATTACCTTGGTCTTGCCGGCCCGGTATTCCGCAACCTGTTCCGGGTTTGCCGCCAGCACCTGGTCGACCACCGCCTCGATGGCGCCGCTGTCGGTGATCTGGCGCAGCCCCTGCCGGTCGATGATCGTATCGGCGTCGCCACCCTCAGACCACAGCAACTCGAAAACCTGTTTGGCCAGTTTGCCGGAAATCGTGTCATCCATGATCCTGCGCAACAGACCGGCCAGTTGCAGCGGGCTGACGCGGCTCGTATCAATCGTCAGCGCATCGCGGTTCAGGGCCGCCATCAGCTCGCCATTGACCCAGTTGGCCGCAAGCTTTGCGCTGCCCGGCGCAGCAGCGAGCACCGCCTCAAAATAAGCCGCCAGCTCGATAGTCGCGGCCAGCAGCGCGGCATCCGCAGCGCCGAGGCCATGTTCAACCATGAATCGCGCCCGCTTGGCTTCTGGCAGTTCGGGCATTTCCGCCCGCAGTCCGGCGATGAATGCCTCATCGATGAGGACTGGCAACAGGTCGGGATCAGGGAAGTAGCGATAGTCGTTGGCCTCTTCCTTGCTGCGCATCGAACGGGTTTCGTCGCGGTCAGGATCATAGAGCCGCGTTTCCTGGAGCACCTTGCCGCCGCTTTCCAGCACTTCGATCTGCCGCTCCACCTCGTAAAGGATTGCGCGCTCCAGAAAACGGAAGGAGTTGAGGTTCTTGGTTTCCGTACGCGTGCCCAGCTGTTCGCTCCCGGCACGCCGTATCGAGACGTTGGCGTCACAGCGGAAGGAGCCTTCCTGCATATTGCCGTCACAGATACCGAGATAACGGACCAGCTGGTGGATCTTCTTCATGTACGCCACAGCTTCCTTCGCCGAGCGCATGTCGGGCGCGGAGACGATCTCGATCAGCGGGGTGCCGGCGCGGTTCAGGTCGATGGCAGTAAGACCGCTGAAGTTCTCATGCAGCGACTTGCCGGCATCCTCCTCGAGATGCGCGCGGATGATGTGTACCGACGTGGAACTGCCATCCTCCAGCTCGATAACGAGCTGGCCGTCATGCACGATGGGCAGCTCGTACTGGCTGATCTGGTAACCCTTCGGCAGATCGGGATAGAAGTAGTTCTTGCGTGCAAATATCGAGCGCGGCGCGATACTGGCACCGATCGCCAGGCCAAATTTCACTGCCATGCGCACGGCTTCAGCGTTGAGCACCGGCAGCACGCCCGGATAGCCAAGATCGACGAGGCAGGCCTGGGTATTCGGCTCGGCGCCGTAGGCCGTGGCCGCGCCAGAAAAGATCTTGCTGCGCGTGGCGAGTTGCGCGTGGATCTCGAGGCCGATGACGGTCTCCCAGCTCATCGCGGCGCCCGGCCTGTAGGAGCGGCTTCAGCCGCGATTCCACCGTCGAT
>JBATNV010000029.1:0-2182 GCA_049290495.1 Gammaproteobacteria bacterium
TGGGTTACCCGTAGAGGCGTCATCGCCGCCAACAGTGCGCTGTACACAGTTGGCATTGCCGCCAACGTTGTACAGGGCAGAACTGTTGTCGGTGAAATCGCCGCCGGTTGAGGTATTCAGACAGCCATTGGCGCCGACATTACCCAGGAAGTTGCCTTCGATACAGTTGTAGCTCGTGGCTGTCGTGGTCATCGTTCCGGTGTTGATGTTCAGACCAACGGTCCTATCACTGATCACAGCATTGCCATTCGCATTGCTGCTCAAGTGTGACGTGCTCTGAAACATACCGGTGGCTGCCAGCGTCGTCCCATCCCATGCCCAAGTGGCGGTGGAACCGGTCTGATTGGCCAAGGTCCATGCATTGGTCGTGCTGATGCATGGGTTAGTGGCGCCGAGTGGCGCACAGGTCGCCCATTTCTGCGTGCTCAGCGTGCCGCTGCTGCTGCGGGTGTTGTCAGCCACCAGTTGCAGCGTTACAGCGCTGGCGACGCCGGACACTGCAAGCAGCACCATCGAAACAGATGCTAAAAGTATTTTCTTCACAAGACTTTCCTCCAGAGGTTTATATAATTATTTTTAGTTTACGCACTGAGGGTCCGTATCCAGATCCCCCCCTACTCCCTCACCAGCCGAAACGTGGTGAGCGAAAACTGACTCCCCTTATAACCAATAGCCAATTATGGATACGATTTGTTACGGTTTGGTTATATGACGGCCCGACAATATTCCTTTCCGAACGGCAACGATAGTTCTATTGAACATAAGCACTTAAGCTTCCACACGACGGCATTGCTTCCGGATCTACACATACCGCTGCAACGCACTTATCCGTGCCACTGTCAGGCTGGCTGCCCAAGATAGGTATGGAACACGCCCTGCGGGTCATACTTCTGGCGCAGTGCCTGCAGGCGCTGCCAGTTTTCCGGCGAATAGCAAAGGCGAATTCGCTCGGGATGACGCTGGCCCTCAACCTCGTTGACGTAATGACCCTTGGCGTAAGGATCCATGTAGGTGGTCGCCTGCTCCAGCCAGCGGTAGTAGAACTCGTCATCCTTCTCGTCGTCCCAGATGGCGAAACAGCCGACATAGTGTTTGGCGATGGAAGAAAAGCACGCATCGGCATGCAGCTGCAGGTTCAGGCCATAGCTTGCGATGACATGGCAGATCGGCGACCGTGCGGTGCGGAAATGGTCTGACATGTCGTGCAAAATCTTGCCTGGTTCGTCGGTGATGGCGCTCTCGGCCGCATATCGCCCCATGTAACCACCGGGTGTTGCGGTGCTGAAAAACTTGGGGAATAACTCCATCAGGGTAAAGGGCTGATCCTCCTCCTTGACCACAGCTTCGCTGGCAATCGGTGACTGCGCGAGTGGCGCAAGCATCGCGCGCGACTCCTCCACGGAGTAACCGAAAGCAAATGCGGTCAGGAAGCAGATCTTGGACTGCTCCGGCGGCGCATCGGGTGGCGCCTCCGGGTTGTGCATGAGCAGGGCAAGAATCTCGAGCCGGGGATCTTTTCCAGGCGCGAGCTTGTCCAGCGTTGAGGTCATGGTCGCCAGCTTGTCGAGCGGCAAGATGTAGGAGCTGACGCGGATCGCTTTGGGCAGCGGATAGGCCTTGAGCTGAAACCGCGTTACGGCGGCAAACAACCCCGGACCGCCGCCCCGCACCGCCCAGTACAGATCCGGGTTCTCGGTCGCATTTACGACGACGCGCCGGCCATCCGCCAGCACCAGCTCGGCGCCCTCGATACTGAATGTCGCCATCCCGCTGCGATAGGTATGGTTCCAGCCGATGCCACCACCGAGCAGATAGCCACCCATGCCGACCGTCATGCAGTGCGCGGTCGGGAAAGTCAGGTCGTCTTCCGCGAGCCTTGAAACCAGCTGAATAGCGCGCACGCCGGTCTGTACGGAGGCGATCTGTCGTTGCTTGTCGACCTGTATATCGGTCAGCCCGGACAGGTCCAGACAGATGCCGCCATCACGCAGCGATGCACCGGTCGGATTGTGGCCACCACTGCGAATGGCGATCTTCAGCTTGTTCTGGGCAGCAAATTTGATGACGGACGCTACCTCGGCCTCGGAGCGGACCGGGACGATCATGTCCGGAAAGCGATTTGGCTTGCTCCGGTGCCAGACCAGGGCCTGACGCAAGGACTCATAGCTGGCGTCGCTGCGCG
>JBATNV010000030.1:0-5074 GCA_049290495.1 Gammaproteobacteria bacterium
GGCTCAGACAGCTTCACTGCCTGTTTCGCCGGTGCGGATGCGGATAACTTCATCGAGCTGTGTGACGAAGATCTTGCCGTCGCCGATCCTTCCGGTGCGTGCAACGTTGACGATTGCTTCGATAACCTGTTCGGCGATGTCGTCAGCGACTGCCAGCTCAAGCTTGGTCTTGGGCAGGAAATCGACGACATATTCGGCACCACGATAAAGCTCGGTGTGGCCGCGCTGGCGGCCGTAGCCCTTCACCTCCGTGACCGTCACGCCATTTACGCCCATGTCGACGACGGCCTGACGTACATCGTCGAGCTTGAAGGGCTTGATGATCGCGGTGATGAGTTTCATGAAACCGGGTCCTCGTGTGTCAAGTCATCTATAGCTGCTGTTTTGCCGTCATTTGCCGCTTGTGTGGCCCCGGTGGGGCTGGCACGATCTCCGGCAGCTGACAGCAGGACTAAGCACGATCTGTGCCAGTCATGTCGAGGCCGTATGGCGCAAGGCTTTGCGCTTTTTCAAACGACGCCGTTGCCTCATGCTGGTGCAGTCGGCAGCGACGTCTGGCGCTTTATGGGGCGCTATTCAGCACTTTCGGCGCAGGCCGGATGTGCGGAGGACCTGCTTAATGGATGCAAAATCTATCGAGGATCTGGCCCGCAAGCTGGCGGCGAACGTGCCCGGCAGCATGCGCGTCGTTCAGGCTGACCTGGAGCGTAACTTCCAGGCGCTGCTGGCCAGTACCTTCGACAAGCTCAACCTCGTCACCCGCGAGGAGTTCGACGTGCAGCGCAAGGTGCTCGAGCGTACGCGCGACAAGCTCAGTGCACTCGAGGCAGAACTCGAGGCCATCGAATCGCGACGGACCGGCAGTAACGGCTGAGCGGACCACTGCGGCGCCCCCAGGATGCGCCTTGCCACTACGCTGACCCGCGCCCAGCTTGGGCTCAAAGCGCCAGAGGTCGTGGTTGAAGCGCATGTGGGCGGCGGCCTTCCGCAGTTCACCATCATCGGCCTGATCGAAACTGCGGTACGCGAGAGTCGCGACCGTGTACGGGCGGCGATCAGCCAGTCCGGGCTTGAATTTCCGGACGGGCGGATCACCGTCAACCTCGCGCCGGCCGATCTGCCCAAGGGCGGCAGCGGCTTCGATCTGGCCACGGCGATTGCGATTCTGGCGGCTTCCGGTCAGGTACGTCCGGAGCGTCTCACCGGCATCGAGTTTCATGGCGAACTGGCGCTTTCCGGCGCACTGCGTCGGGTACCCGGTCTCTTGCCGGCGCTGATGGCAGCGCGACGCAGCGGCCGCTCCGCTGTTGTGCCGTCAGCAGCCGAAAGTGAAGCGGCCCTGCTCGGCAGTGCCGGTATCAGCCTCGCTGATCAGCTGCTCGATGTGGTGCGTTACCTGAACGGTACGGGGGAGTTGCGTGCCCCGGCACCCATTGCAGCGACCGTGGCAGCGAGCCCACTTTGTAGCGAGGATCTTGCCGATGTGCGCGGCCAGGCGCAGGCGCGGCATGCGCTCGAAGTGGCGGCAGCCGGTGGGCACCATCTGTTGTTCAGCGGTCCACCAGGCACCGGCAAGACCATGCTGGCCCGACGTCTGGCGGGCCTGCTGCCCGAGATGACTGAAACCGAGGCCCTCGAGTCAGCAGCAGTGTATTCCCTCGCTGGCGGCATCACCGGTTTCCGGCAGCGGCCGTTTCGTTCGCCGCATCACACTGCGTCAACTGCGGCGATGGTCGGCGGTGGCGGTAACCCCCGTCCCGGAGAAATTTCGATGGCTCATCGCGGCGTGCTGTTCCTCGATGAGCTGCCTGAATTTTCGCGCGCGGTGCTTGAAGCCTTGCGCGAACCGCTCGGCACCGGCCAGGTGACGATCGCCCGGGCGCTGCGCACGGTGGAATATCCCGCGGCCTTTCAGCTGGTCGCTGCGATGAATCCCTGTCCCTGCGGTTTCGCCGGCGATCAGACCGAGGCCTGCCGCTGCACGCCTGAACAGGTGCGGCGCTACCAGTCGAAAGTCTCAGGTCCGCTGCTTGATCGTGTCGATCTGGTGGTCAGTGTCAGTCGGGCAGGACTGCGCGATTCCTTATCGGGTAATGGCTGTTCCAGTGTCGAGACTTCAGCCGTGGTGCGCAGCCGGATAGTCGCCGCGGTGGCGCGGCAGCAGGCCCGCGCTGGCGTGCTGAACGCGCGGCTCGATGCGGCCGGTCTGCGCGACCATTGCCATCTGCCAGCCGATGCCCAGGCCTTGCTTGAGATGGCTGCCAACCGCTTCGCGCTCTCTGCACGTGCGCTCGACAGTGCCCGCCGTGTGGCACGGACGCTGGCCGATCTCTCCGCTGAGGAGTCGATCAGCCGCGCACATCTCGCCGAAGCGCTCAGCTTGCGCGCCGACCGCGGCAAAGCGGATGGCTTGATTGCCGGCTAAGGTCGACCAGCTGCGCGGTCGAGTGCGGCTATGCCGCGCTACGCTCAGCCCGGCTTGAGAACGCTTAGCGCGACGATCGCGGCGATGAATAGCCAGAGCAGTACCAGTACGGTCGTGGAGCTTTTGTATCGACTGCGCAGACGCTGTTCGCGTTCCTCAGTCGAACCTTCCACCCGTATGGTGTGCCACACCGCAAAATAGTGAATGAGTTCGAAGCGTATGCCGAGCCCGCTAACGATGACTGCGGCGAACAAGGCCAGCTTGATTGCCAGCCAGCTCGCTATCGAGAAGTAGCCCATCAGGGCGCCGACAGAGACGGTCACGGCGGCGAAGATTGCTGCGTACCGGATGGCCCGGTCGATCAGCCCCACGGCACGACCGCCTGGGCTGCTTTTCAGTCGGTGGGTCAACTCGACCAGGGCCAGCCAGGCAATTCCCAGCAGCGTGGCAGCGCCAGCCAGCAGGCTTCCACCTGGCAAATATCCGAGCAGGGCACCGAGCGTGGTACCCAGCCAGACCTGGAGGATCAATGCATAACGAACATGCTGGTCTACATCCAGCACATGCTCGAGCAGCCGATCCCGATCCGCGAAGGGCATAGCCGAGGCCCGCGATACGTAGCGGAAGGTGCTGTTGATGATGAGGTCCGAACCGAGCCAGTAGCCCACGACAAGGATATGCGCGACAAGGATGGCGTGAATCAACATGGCGGGCTTATCCCAGCTCCTTTACCGAATTGCTGCGGGCCTTGTCCGCAGCTGTGTTGTCGACGGGCAGGCCAAGCACGCCGGGGTTCATCAAGCCGTGCGGATCGAGCCGGGATTTGATCGCGACGAGCAGCGCACGATTCTCCGGCATCAATTTATCCACGTAAGCGTAGGTACGTCCCAGCTGGTTCGAGGGCGCTCCGAGGGAATCGAAAAGCGCCAGTGTTTCGCTCTGCAGGCGCGCCACCAGGTCCCGCGCAGCCGGGTTGGGCGGTGGCTCGGTCAATCTCCTCAGGTGCTCCGGATCAGGTATCGCGCGATGCAAGGGCAACCAGCTGTCGAACCAGTGAAAGACAGTTTCGAAACTGAAGGCATGCGTCTGCATTGAAGTCAGCAGCGTGGACAGCTCGACACCCGCCTGCTGGAGCCTTGCCCTGTGTGGCTCGATCATCTGATTGAATGCATCGATCAGCTGCAGCGCCTCGCTGTGCGGTACCTTGGCATTCAGCGCCATCCAGCGTTCGCCGGCGGGCCCGAGTACGCCATTGAGATTGTTGAATGGTGCGGCACGCACGGCCACCGGGATCGAGGCAGGTATCTCCTTGCCACCATGCTGTTCGAGGAGGCGTCGGCACAGTTCGAGATCGGCTTTGGCAGCCGCAGCACTGCGTCCCGCGCAAACGAGATGCAATGACCAGGCGCCGGCCGGCACGACGCCTTTCCCGGCGGCAACGAGGCGTGCGCCGGCCTTCAATCCCGCCAGCAGATTCTTTTGATTACCAACGACCCGGCCCAGGGTGGCAATGTCACCCTTGAGTGTGCCGCCAGCCAGGTTTCGGGATGTGGTCTGGGCATCGAACACATACGCCTCTTCTGCCGCGCCCGACCGGGCTATCGCCGACAGCGCCGTCGCCGCTGAATGTGCGTCCGGGAAAGCGCCGGACAGGTACTCGGTGTCCTGCGGCATTTCGATCAGCCTGAATGTCGCCTCGGTCTTGATACCCAGCGCACCGCCATCGTGCACAAACAGGCCGGTAAGGTCCGGACCGTGCGTCCGGTAAAACGGTTTACCGTGGCGGAATCCTGCCTGGCCGGTGCGCAGAATGCGGCCATCGGCCGTTACGATTTCCAGTCCCAATACGTTCTCGGCGGCGCTGCCATATCGTGCAGTGCCGAGAAATACGGCACCGTTGGACAGCCCGCCGCCAACAGTCGCGCGGCGTCCGGAAAAAGTTCCGAAGTAGGGAAGACGTAGCCCGTGTGGGGCGAGGTGTTTATAGATGGTTTCCCAGGTCGTGCCGGCACCGACGGTTACCGTCATGTTGTCGGGGTCAAAGTCGACCACGCCTTGCAGGTCAACGGTGTCCACAACAACCGAGGACACCGATGCGGGGCACACGCCACCGGTGTAGGACATGCCACCACCGCGGGGCACCAACGCATAGCCTGCTGCGGAAATCTGTTGCACAGCGCTCGCCAGCAGCTGCGTGCTGGACGGTCGTATGACGGCGGTTGCCTGCTTGCCCTGTGAATACAAGTCGCCGGACAGCAGTTCACACTCACCTGTGCTGGTGATGACCCGTTGCGTGCCCAGAATATCGCGCAGTACGGCGACCAGTTCGGCAGGCGGGCGAATGGTATGCGGGATATTTACGGGCATGACAGGGCCTGGATCAGCCGGGCTGTCGCCAGCTGTTGACCAGATCCTTGAAGGCATGAATACGGACATGTGGCCACAGGCCAGCCTTGTTGTACGGATCAGCATCGATGATATCGATGACCTGCTGCTTCGACTCTGCTTCGATGAGCAGCATGCCGCCGGCCGGCGCGCTGCCGTCATCACGCATAAACGGGCCGGCCAGCCTGATCGCGCCGATATGCCTGCCAATATGCGCCATGTGTTCCTTTAGCAGCGGCTCGCGAATACGCATGTTGTCCGCAA
>JBATNV010000031.1:0-8183 GCA_049290495.1 Gammaproteobacteria bacterium
GAGCACATCCGGCGAATTGTTGGCCTTCATCGCAAAGAAGACCCGACTCACCGATTGCAGGGATTTCAGCCGGCCCGCTGCCGCGCGAACCGAGGCCAGATCGTAAACATAGGCAGACTGGTGCTGATGGCCTAACGCTACAAGCTCGGCCCGCCGCTGCACCCACCACGGTTCTACATGCGGACGTCGTTGCCGGCCGCCACTGCGCAGTTCTTCCCAGGTTTCCCCGAAGACCTCGTCGTCCGGACCGGAGTGTACGAGCGTACTGTGCAGTTGCTGAATCAGACGCGCGGCCTGCCCTTCCTCGATTACGAAGGAAAGATTGAGATCGCTCGCTGACTGGCTGACCAGGTGGATGCGGTACTCGTTAAATACCTCGAGCGCCGGACCGATCTCGTGCAGGGCGGCGCGGATCTTCTGTCCAACCAGGCTGACGACTTCCACGCCCTCGATAATTCGCACACGGCACAGCTGCTCCAGGCGCATTTTCAACTGTTCGAGCGTCTGTGTGTCGATCGGGTTGGCACCGCGATCGAGCGTGACAGTCACGTTGCTCTCGGAGGTCGAAACCAGATCGACGGACAGCCCCAGATCAGAAAAACAACGGAAGGCGTCGGCCAGGAACCCGACTTCGTGCCACATGCCCAGCGTTTCCATCGACACCAGCGTGATCCGGCTGCGGCCCAGAATCGCCTTGACCCGCGGGGCGTCACTGCCGGCGCGCGCTGTCACCAGCGTACCGGGTAATTCTGGCTGACTGGTGCAAAGCACTTTTAAGGGAATGCCATGTCGCCGGCAGGGGCTGATACAGCGCGGATGGAGTACCGAACCGCCGGTCGAGGCAATTTCCTGTGCTTCTTCGTAACTCAGCATGCGCAGCAGGCGTGCGCCCGGAACCACCTTGGGATTAGCGGTGAACATGCCCGGCACATCGGTCCAGATTTCCAGCACGGCCGCCTGCAGCTTCGCTGCAAAATAGGCGCCAGAGGTATCCGAGCCGCCACGACCGAGCAATACGCCGTCACCCTTGACGTTGCGGGCAATAAAGCCCTGCGTCAGCACGATGCCTGGTTCTGCAGCGAAGCGCGCTTGCAGCTCAGCATTGGGTTCGAAGTCACAGTTGGCAGCGAGATAGGCCGAACGTTCATTGACACCCGGCCGCACACTGCTGAGTAACAACTCGCGAGCGTCCATCCAGGTCACCGTGAGTCCCTGGCGCACGAGATAGGCCGCGCCCAGACGCGTGGCCATCAGTTCACCGAGACCCATCACGCGGGCCTGGATACGCGGGCTCACTTCGCGGATCAGGTGTATGCCAGCGAGCAGGTGTTCGAGTTCGAGAAAATACGCACCCAGTTCTTTCTCGCCATCGACCTGCAGGCCGGCGGCGAGGCGCAGATGCAACTCGCGGATGCCCGCCACTTCTGCGCTGACATCCAGCTCAAGCGCGCGATGCAGCAGCTCATCCAGCTTGTTGGAAACGGTGGCGAGTGCCGAATGTACGACGACCGGTCGCAGACCTTCAGCCTGTCGCTGACGTAGCAGTCCGGCGATGGTCGCCCAGCGCTCCGGACTGGACACGCTGGTACCGCCAAACTTCAGTACGACCCAGTCTGCCGTCGAAGCCTTGCGACGCGCTTTGCTCTTCCCTGGCATGCTCGCTCTGTCCGTACTCAAGTCGTGATCGCGCCGAGCGAAGCCGATTTCACCAGTTGCACATACTTGCTGAGTACCCCGCGCGGCACATCCCGCGGCGGCAGGCTCCAGTGCGCACGACGCGCCTCAAGTTCCGCAACAGAAAGATCCACGTCAAGCGTCCGCTTTTCAGCATCGATGGTGATGCGATCGCCGTCTTCCAGGAGCGCCAGCGGGCCGCCGACAGCCGCCTCCGGCGAAACATGACCGACCACGAAGCCGTGACTGCCGCCAGAGAAGCGACCATCCGTAATCAACGCAACTTCGGCACCCAGACCGCGGCCCATGATCGCCCCGGTCGGACTCAGCATCTCGCGCATGCCGGGGCCGCCCTTCGGGCCCTCATAGCGAATCACCACGACGTCACCGGCGACGACCACTCCACCGAGGATGGCTTCAAGCGCCACCTCTTCAGAACCGAACACGCGGGCATTGCCGACGAAGCGTAGCCCCTCTTTGCCGGTGATCTTGGCGACCGCACCATCCGGTGCAATATTCCCATTCAAAATAACAAGATGGCTGTCATCTTTAATGGGAGCAGCGAAGCTTCGAATGATGTCCTGACCAGCCGGATATGGCTTTATATCGGCCAGGTTCTCCGCGATCGTCTTGCCACTGACCGTCAGGCATCCGCCGTGCAGCAGGCCCTTGTCGAGCAGCATCTTCATCAGCGGCTGAATGCCACCGATCGCAACCAGTTCCGACATCGCGTAGCGCCCGCTCGGACGCAGGTCAGCCAGCACCGGCACTCGCGCGCCAATACGCGTGAAGTCGTCGAGCGTGAGCGGAATATTCGCCTCGTGGGCCATTGCCAGCAGATGCAGAACCGCATTGGTCGAACCGCCGAGCGCGATCACCACCGTGATGGCATTTTCAAAAGCTTCGCGGCTGACGATATCCGAAGGCTTGATGCCGCGACGTACCAGCTCGACGACCGCAGCGCCGGCGCGCCGACAGTCTTCCAGCTTGTCGGCTGATACCGCATCCTGTGCGGAGCTGTTCGGCAGACTTAAGCCCAGGGCCTCGATGGCCGAGGCCATGGTGTTCGCCGTGTACATGCCGCCGCAGGAACCCGCACCCGGAATCGCCGTCTGCTCGACTTCCAGTAGCTGTGCCTTTGACATGCGGCCACCAGCAACCGCACCGACGGCCTCGAAGACCGAGACGATGTCGCAACGATGGGCACCCGGCAAAATTGTGCCGCCATAGACAAACACCGAGGGGCGATCCATACGCAGCATGGCGATGGCACAACCGGGCATGTTCTTGTCGCAGCCACCGATGGTCACAAAACCATCGAAGCCTTCAGCGCCCACGACCGTCTCGATCGAATCGGCGATGACTTCGCGCGACACTAGCGAGTAGCGCATGCCGGGCGTACCCATCGAGATCCCGTCCGAGACCGTGATCGTGTTGAAGATCACCGACTTGCCCCCGGCCGCATCGGCGCCTTCGCCGGCCAGCCTGGCTAACTGGTCGATGTGCATATTGCAGGGCGTGACCATGCTCCAGGTGGAGGCGATGCCGATCTGGCTCTTCTTGAAGTCGGCCTCGGTGAATCCGACGGCCCGCAACATGGCCC
Organism: Gammaproteobacteria bacterium; assembly: GCA_049290495.1. GTDB lineage: Bacteria > Pseudomonadota > Gammaproteobacteria > Steroidobacterales > SHZI01. Next base: position 3,278 of record JBATNV010000031.1, read on the forward strand.
GGCTCGGTGCCTGCGAAACGCCGTCTACGACGACACTGGAATAGCGGCGCGCGCTGTCTTTGGTGTTCTTTGGGTCAGTCATGATCTGTGCACTACTCCGCAGCTGTTTCAGGCAGCAAAACCGGGCGCAAGTCTAGCCGATTCAGCCTTGATTCCCTAAGCAATTCCGGGTGAACGCGGGTCATCCGGAGCGGAGCAGCTTGCCCGGATTCATGATGTTGTGCGGATCGAGCACGCTCTTGATCGCACGCATCAACTCCAGCGTCGTCCCGCCCCGCCAACGTTCGAGATCTGCAACTTTCAGGCTGCCGATACCGTGCTCAGCGCTGAAGCTGCCACCGAAATCCACTGCAATCTGGTGAATCTGCACGGCGATCTCATCCCAGCGGGCCAGAAAGGCCACTGGATCAGCACCGACCGGCTGGCTGAGATTGAAGTGCACATTGCCATCGCCGAGATGCCCGAAGGCAACCACGCGGACGCCGGGCACGGCTGTCTCGGCCCAAGTAGAGGCGCGGGCTACAAACGCCCCGACGCTGGAAACCGGCACCGAGATGTCGTGCTTGATGCTGGCGCCCTCGATCTTCTGTCCTTCCGACATGCTGTGTCGGAGCCTCCACAGCGCATCGCGCTGGGCGCCGCTGGTGGCGACCATGCCGTCAGTCACCGTACCTCTTTCCAGCATGCCGGCCAGGAAACGCTCCAGGTCGGCCTCGGTATCGGCCGATTCACGCGCGGTGCTGAGTTCCAGCAGCACGTACCAGGGCGAGTCGCCCGCCAGCGGCGCACGACTGCCCGGAATATGTTTTATGACAAAGTCCAGCGACAGGCGGTTGGCAAACTCATAGGCGGTGAGTTCATCGCCCAGCGAATCGCGTGCGGCGCCGTACAGCGTCAGCGCTGCGGCGACATCCGCGACAGCCAGCCAGGCGGTCGCCGTCTGACGGGGCTGCGGGAACAGCTTGCAGCTCGCCGCCGTGATAAAGCCCAGCGTCCCTTCCGCACCGATAAACAGCTGCTTCAGGTCGTAGCCCGTGTTGTCCTTGCGCAGGCTACGCAAGCCATCCAGCACCCGGCCATCCGGCAGCACGACTTCCAGCCCCAGTACCAGGTCGCGCGTGTTGCCGAAACGCAGAACCGCCGTTCCGCCGGCATTGGTGGAGAGATTCCCTCCCAGCTGGCAACTACCCTCTGCCGCCAGGCTAAGTGGGAAAAGTCGGCCAGCTTCCGATGCGGCAGCCTGCAGCGTAGCCAGCACGCAGCCGGCCTCGGCCGTGATGCTGTAGTTCGCGGCATCGATGGAGCGTATGCGGTTAAGCCGACGTGCCGACAACAGAATTTCCGGCCGATCCTGGGTTGAGTGCGGAATGGCGCCGCCCACGAGACCCGTATTTCCACCCTGCGGAACGACCGCGATGCGATGCTGGTGACAGAAGCCGAGAATCGCTGCAACCGCCGCTGTCGAATCAGGTAGCATCATCAGCGGCGTAGTACCCCTGAACAATCCGCGCCATTCAGTCAGACTGGCAGCCAGTTCAGCCTGATCTTCGATATGGCCGCCAGGGCCGGCAAGTGCCTTGAGCTCGGCGAGAAGCTGGCTGGAAACTGCGGTCAAGGAAATGAACCTGCTGATGTAAAAGACGGGCCATTGCAATGCCGCTTGCCCGTCGTGCATCCTAAGACAGTCCTTGACCGGTCGCAAAGCACGCTTTCCACGGAAGGAACCCGGGTTCTGAGCACACGTTCCATTTTCATGCCCGACCCCATTTTTCCGGTCGGCACATTCGGCCAGGCCACTGCTTTCGATTTTCGTCAGCGCAGCAACCTCGTGGAGCTCGACCGGCAGCTCTACAGCCACTGGGGCCTCGGCCAGAATCTCGTGATGGCCTGGTGCCCGCATCCGACCGGCATCCAGGTGCTGGTCGTACCGCATCACGCGGTGGCCAGCTACGGCGCAAGCGGCAACACAGAATCACCGGCCGACAACAGCCTCAGTCCGGCGCACGAATTCATCATGCATCTGCTCTCCGGGTCGCGGGAGTTCACCGCCCGGCAGATGAACAACGCCACCCATCTGCTTGGCGTTGAGGCCATACAGGTCCGTTTGCGCCAGGCACTCACCGGCGGCGCCGACGAAGCCGCAGTGATCAACCAGATCGTCAAGCGCTACAGCGTCAGCTACATCCACAATCGCGCGGTCGCGCTATTCGATATCGTCGGCTTCAGTCTGCTCAGCCCCTTCGAGCAGATGACCCAGCTCAGCAGCCTCTCTTGTTCACTCAACGCCGCGCACAGTCGCCTGATGGGCCGACGCATGATGGTCGACTTCGCACGTTCTACCACCGGTGACGGCTTCTATATCTGGAACCGCGGGGCGGGGCTCGAGGCCAACACCAACCTCTATCACTTCATGCACCTGGTTCTCGCCGACAATGCCATTGCGCGACAAAAGGGCGTCAGTCGCACCGTGCCACTGCTGCGCACCAGCTTCCATGTCGGCAACTGCTATGAGTTCCACCACGCCGAAGGCCTTAACCCGACCATGTACTGCGACATTGTCGGCGACGTCACCATCGAACTTGCGCGCATGGTCGAGCATGCAATGCCCGGTCAGATTCTGGTCGGCGATTTCGCACTGGAAACCATCAGTCAGCAACCAGTGGAGGGCGACATCTTCGATGCCATCAGCTTCATCGAGCAGGCGCAGAACAGTCTGTCACAGCTTAACGGACTGGAACTGTCCGGCGACGCCGTCGAGTCCATCAAGTGCTACCTCACCGGACAGGCCTGTGCCGACGGCACCTTCACCATCCGCAAGCTCGCCATCCACGACAAACACGGACGCACCCGCAACGCCTTCAACGCCAAGGTCAACATCCACCGCCGCGACGCCACACCCATCCTGCTCGGCATCGAAGACAAACTGCTCTGCGATGATGAGCGCTATGCCGTCACGCGGGGGCATGTGGTGCGGGACTTACCCTGAATCAGGCGGCTGATTTTCTGCGGATCTGTCGCCCAAACAAGCCCAGAACTCCAGCACCGAGTAACCAGGCGGTGGCAGGGATGGGGACTATAGAAACGACGGCGGGGTTGGGGACTATAGAAAAGTTTATGGAATTCCTGAACCAATAGCTTTTGCCCCCTATGGTTAACGAAGCCATGCACACCTCAGTACACTGCACATAAGGGAATATCGATAGCGACTCGCTTTTATCCATTCCGTACCAGAACGTCTCCATTCCAAAATCCAGTAATCCGGACTCGCCTTCAGCGCTGACCATGCTCCCGCGAAGAAACACGTTCTGCCCGCCAGGCTTTGCGGTATACAAACTCATAAGATTTGGACTAGAGGTATCGAATGTCAGATATGAGTCACCAAAATCAAGCGATCCGGACAAGAGCGGGTTTTCATAGTATCCAATCGTAGCGTCTGCATTTGAGTCCGGTGTCTGGTCGTTATAGCTGAACTGGACTTCCCACAGTATTTAGGACACCGCCAAGCCTCGTTGTGAGGCCCGCTCAAAGGCCTCGGGACTGACCCCACCAAGATGGCTGTGCCGACGGGTCCGGTTATAGAAGACCTCGATATAGTCGAACACATCCGCCCTGGCGAGATCGCGTGTCTTGTAGATCCGTTTCTTGACGCGTTCCTTTTTCAAACTACTAAAGAACGATTCAGCCACGGCGTTATCCCAGCAGTTGCCCCGCCGACTCATGCTGTTGTCCAGGTTGTTGGACCGGCAGAACCGTAGCCAGTCGTCGCTGCCGTATTGCGAGCCCTGATCGGAATGTACCAGGACGCGCTGCTGCGGCTTGCGACGCCACACCGCCATCAGTAGCGCATCGAGGACCAGCTCACGGGCCAGCGTTGGCTTCATCGACCAGCCGACGATGTTGCGGGCATACAGATCCATAACCACCGCCAGATATAGCCAGCCCTGCCAAGTACGGATATAGGTAATGTCAGTTACCCAGACTACGTCCGGTCGTGCGACCGTGAACTCACGCTGTAGTTTGTTCGGCGCGATGATCGAAGGCCGGCCCACGATCCGGCGAGGTGCCTTGTAGCCACGCAGTGCCTTGATTTTCCGCTCCCGCATGATGCGCGCCACACGATGTTTTCCACAGCGCTCACCCGCTTCGCGGAGATCCAGGAAGACTCTCGGTGAGCCATACACGCCGCTGCTGGCCGCATACGAATCACGAATCAGGGCCAGCAAGCGCTGGTCCTCTATCGCACGATCCGACAGCGGCTTGTGCAGCCAGGCATAGAAGCCACTGCGCGTCACCTGCAACACCCGACACATCGTTTGGATGCCGTACTCATGCCGATGCTCATTGATGAACTGGTACTTTACTCGGGCTGGGCGGCAAAGTACCTGGCGGCCTTTTTTAGAATGTCGCGCTCCTCTTCCGTTCGCCGCAGTTGCGCACGCAGTTTGAGGACTTCGCTCTTGGCTTCGACCAGCTCAGCGGTGTTCTGCTCCTTCTTATTGGGCTTCACCGCTTTGACCCATTTGTACAGGCTGTTGGTCGATACCCCAATCCGTTCACCGACTTCCGCGACTGAATAGCCACGCTCGACAATCTGACGAACGGCTTCGTCCTTGAACTCCGGTAGAAAACGTTGACTGCTCATCTGACTCCTCCTAGGCTCAAATGGTAGCCCGGAGATGTCCTACGTACCGTGGGAAGTCCATTTAGAAAACTACCCGTCCACGAAAGCGGGTCAACTCCAGAACAGCAGCGTACCAGCCCCCACATATTCTGATCCACCGACGTCACCCCGTCTTCAGTAGCGCAGGGCTTTGGAGTCTTCCGGCATTGTAACGGCCTTGATGGCCAACTGCTTTGCGTACTGGGCGGGCGTTAGCCCGCCCAGCTTCTTCTTGGGTCTTTCCTC
>JBATNV010000032.1:0-1593 GCA_049290495.1 Gammaproteobacteria bacterium
TCACGGTCACCGATGCGTGCCGGCATTTCGCCGAGTTTCTGCAGGAACAGGTGCGGCGCTCCGGCGGCGATGATGCCGCCTGACACAGCGCCAAGAGCAAGCAAGGTACTATTCCGAACATGGCAACTCCCCGCGAATTCGTGCCGCTGTCCATCGCGATCCTCACGGTATCCGACACGCGCACCATCGACACCGATTCATCCGGCGCCCTGCTCGTCGAACGCCTGAAGAAGGCCGGCCACCAGCTCGGCGATCACCAGATCAACCCGGACGACATTTACCGGATTCGCGCTACGGTTTCAGCATGGATCGCTGATCCGCGCATCGACGCGATCATCACCACTGGCGGTACCGGCGTGACCGGCCGCGACAGCACACCCGAGGCCATCGAGCCGCTGCTCGACAAGGTCATCGACGGCTTCGGCGAAGTCTTCCGCATGCTTTCCTGGAACGACATCGGCACCTCCACGCTGTCCTCGCGCGCCCTATCCGGTGTGGCGAATGGCACCTATATCTTCTGCCTGCCAGGTTCCGGCAACGCCTGTGCGACTGGCTGGGACAAACTCATCGCCGCACAGCTCGACTACCGCACCCGCCCCTGCAACCTCGTCGAGCTGATGCCACGCCTCAAAGAAAAGTGAGCGCCCCGTGTCTGCACTCCAGGTTCACCAGTTCCCCTGCCTCGGGGACAACTATGGATACCTGGTGCACGATCCGGACTCGGGACTCACTGCATCCATAGACAGCCCGGACGCCAAGGCCATCACGCGTGCGCTCGCTGAACGCGGCTGGATACTCGACTACATCCTCAACACCCACCATCACGCCGATCACGCCGGCGGCAATCTCGCCCTCAAGGCCAGCACCGGCTGCAAGATCGTCGGCGCCCGCGCCGATGCCGACCGGATTCCCGGTCTCGACACTGTGGTTGGGGAAGGCGATAGCTTCGCACTCGGCAAACACACGGCGCGCATCATCGAAACACCCGGCCATACGCGGGCGCATATCTGCTACCTGTTCGAGGCCGACCGCGCCGCCTTCGTCGGCGACACGCTGTTCTCCATGGGCTGCGGCCGGCTCTTCGAAGGCACGCCCGCACAGATGTGGACTTCCCTGCAGAAGATCATGCAACTGCCTGATGAAACAAGGATTTACTGCGCGCATGAATACACGCAAAGCAACGGCCGCTTCGCCCTGAGCCTGGAACCGGGCAACCCCGCGTTACTGGCCCGCCTGCGCGAAGTGGCGACGCTACGGGCAGTGGATCAACCCACCGTACCGAGTACGCTGGGCATCGAGAAAGCCACCAATCCCTTCCTGCGTCCGGCCAGCCCAGAGCTCCGCGCGACGCTTGGCCTTGCCGCCGCAACCGACACGGAAGTATTTGCCGAGACGCGCAAGCGCAAAGATCAATTCTGAAGCAGCCACCAAAGCTGCGGGGAGACGATCATGCTCGAAGACGTTACCGTAACCTGCCCCTACTGCTGGGAAAGCATCACGCTGGAACTCGACCTCTCGCAGGGCGAACAGACCTGCATTGAAGACTGCTCAGTCTGCTGCGAGCCGATCCTGGTGCACTACACGGTCGACGAC
>JBATNV010000033.1:0-3378 GCA_049290495.1 Gammaproteobacteria bacterium
CGACGACTGGCTGGTGCAGGTGCTGCCGGCAGATCTCTATGCGCGGGTTGGACAGTCCATGACCGACGTCTATCTGCCGCCGGCTGATTTGCAGCGCATCCGCAGCCATCCCGGTGTGCTGCGCGTCGAGTTCTCGCGCTCGGTGCCGCTGCAACTTGCGGCGGACCGTGCGCCGGTGGTGATCGTCGCGCGCACGATCGACCCGGCAAATCCCGGTGCATCGCTGCCGCTGGTCGGTCGGTCCCTATCGTGGCGGGCCGACATGCACCCACCGGTCTGGGTGTCTGAAGCGATGGTCGATCTCTATGGCGCACGCCCCGGAGGCATACTCGAGCTGCCGCTGGCTGGTCGCACGCAGCGCTTTTCCGTGATGGGTGTCTGGCGTGACTACGCGCGACAGTTCGGCTCAGTCGCGATGCGCGCCGAAGACTACCAGCGCATCACCGGTGATGAAACGCGCACGGATGCCGCGATCTGGCTGCGTCCCGGTGTGAAGGCCGCGGACGTCAGTCGCGAACTTCTGACGACGCTCGAGTCTGCCGATGTGATCGAGTTGCGCGCGCCGGCGGAGATCCGCGCGCTCAGCTTGCGCATCTTCGACCGCAGCTTCGCCGTAACCTATGTGCTGGAAGCAGCAGCGATCCTTATCGGCATGGTCGGCGTGGCGGCCACCTTCTCCTCGCAAGCCATGGCTCGGACCCGCGAGTTCGGCATGCTCCGGCACATCGGCGTGACGCGCCGGCAGATCATGTGCGTGCTGGCGCTGGAGGGTACGCTTGCCACCCTCAACGCGATACTCGTCGGGTTGCTGGCCGGTTTGCTGATTGCGCTGGTGCTGATCCGCGTAGTCAATCCGCAGTCCTTTCACTGGTCGATGCAGCTGATCGTGCCCTTCGGGCTGATCGCCGGGCTGATCGCAGCGCTGCTGGTGTGCGCGACCGGTACCGCCGCCATCGCCGGCCGACGCGCCATCAGCAGCGGTCCGCTTCGCGCGGTACATGAGGACTGGTGATGCTGAGCCGCCGCCGTCTGCTGTTGACGCTCGCCGCACTGGCCACGACGCCAGCGAGTCGTGCCGCTTTCAGCTATCCACAGGTGGTCCCGCGCTCGCTCGCCTTCCCGCAGGACTTCGGTGCGCATCCGGATTTCCGCACCGAGTGGTGGTATCTCACCGGTTGGCTCGGCGACAGGACGCGGCCGCTCGGCTTTCAGCTGACCTTCTTTCGCACGCGCACCGATGTGGATCCTGCCAACCCCAGTGCCTTTGCCGCTCATCAGCTGGTGATTGCACATGCCGCGATTGCTGACCCCGCACACGGCTCGCTGCTGCTTGATGAACGTATAGCCCGCGCTGGCCTGGGGCTTGCCGGAGCAGCGAGCGGTGACACCGATGTGAAGCTGTCCGGCTGGTACCTGCGGCGCGATCCGCAGACGGACACCTATCACGCACAGATTGCTGCGCGTGATTTCAGGCTCAGCTTTGCAGCCAGCGCGTCGGCGCCGCCATGGCTACAGGGCGAAGGTGGTCTGTCCCATAAAGGCCCGGACGCACTGCAGGCGAGCTACTACTACTCGCGGCCACAGCTCAAGGTGCAGGCGCAGCTCACCCGGGGTGCGCAGGTACAGAAACTTTCCGGCACTGCCTGGCTCGATCACGAGTGGTCGAGCGCAGCGCTCGCACCCGATGCGGTGGGCTGGGACTGGATCGGCATGAACCTCGATGACGGCAGCGCGCTGGTCGCTTTCCAGATCCGCAGGCAGCAGACAGGCGAGCCACCGGTGCAGACTTACGCTGCGATCCGCAATCCTTCCGGTCGCGTGCAGATCGCTACGCCTGCAGACGTCAGCTTCGCGCCACGCCGCTACTGGAACTCATCCCGTCACCGCACCGCCTGGCCAGTCGCGCAGCGCATCACGATCGGCACGCGGATCTTTGAAACCCGGCCACTCATGGATGACCAGGAACTCGATTCCAGCCTGACCACAGGCGCGGTCTACTGGGAGGGTGCGAGCGAGCTGCTGGAAGCCGGCCGCCCGGTCGGTCGCGGCTACCTGGAAATGACTGGCTATGTCGCGCCACTGAAGCTTTAGAAGGTGATGTTTATGCATGGGCTCTCAAGCCACAAAGCAGTCTGTGCGACGCCCGCTGCTGTCAGGCGCTACCTGGCGAGCAGATAGATGCATGTTGTAACGGGCAACGCCAGACAAAGATGGCTGGTTCTCCCGTGACCCATAACGCCTGAGCTCACGGCGCATCGCAGTTGTAGGCTGCGCGCCAGTCGCGCAATGCGACCGGTGCAGAGATTAGTTGGGTGCCGCACCACTGCTCACTCCTGGAGCCGCGTGTTCCAGTTCAGACGCGCGGTTCCGGATCATCTCCTTTAGTTCAGGCTGATGTTCCTCGCCAAGCCGCTGACCGAGTGCCATGGACTCTTGCATGATAGTACCCAGCTTCGTCAACGCCTTCTTCCCAGTGGGTGTCGCGTAAAATACCGTCATCTCACGGAGTTCACTTTCTGTGAAGTTGGCAACGTACAGCTCGACCATGGGCGGCCTCAGCTGCTCCGAATTGAGAAACGTCTTCGCCCACTTCTGGAAGACTTCACGATATGGAAGGAGAGTGGGATTTTGCTGAATTTGCATCTCCAGCGCGGCATTGACACCCGCAGTCACGGTTGTTTCAAAATCTATCGCATTGAGAAGATCTGACGCGCTCTGTCGATGCGACGCCTCATCGGCATTTGCAGCGCAGATCATGCTCGCCAGAATCAGGGGGAGAATAATTGCCTTCGACATGCTTGCACCCACTATAGAGACGAACGAAGTGTCCGAATATAACCGGACAAAAGTGTCGGATAACCTGCTTGGGTCGACAAACAAGGTACTGATTTCACTCACCGCGACACTATCCCATGCCGCCTCATCCACCGAGGTGATAGGAAGCATGCGACACAACGTGATGGGCAGCAATGTCATCTTGACCCGCTGGGGTAGCCAGCTCTAATATCTGACCAGACTAGTCAGATTTGGAATTTGCCATGACACGCTGGCAATTGCAGGACGCCAAGGCCCAATTCAGCGAAGTGGTTAAGTTGGCTGTCTCCGATGGGCCACAGGAGATTACCGTCCACGGCAAGCCCGCGGCGGTGGTTATGTCAGCGGAGGAATACGCACGCCTCGCGGGCGGCAAGCTGTCGTTCGTTGACTTCGTGCAGCAGTCGCCGCTCCGCGGTGCGCCACTTGCCGTCAGGCGTGACCGGTCGCTTACGCGCCGTGTTCGCCTGTGAGTTATCTGCTGGACACGAACGTGGTGTCTGAACTGGCGCGGCCAAAACCGGCTCCATCCGTCGTGGACTGGTTTCGGTCGGTGCCCGACGA
>JBATNV010000034.1:0-3893 GCA_049290495.1 Gammaproteobacteria bacterium
GCACGCACGTCGATCGGCGAGAACCCGGTCGCCGTGCGGAACATGATTTCAGTGCCGCGCATTGCGAAGGCAGCGTAAATCAGCGGATCGAGCTGTACCGTGCTTACGGCAATATTACCGTACTCGGTCTGCAGGACCGGATACTCCGCCTCGATACCATATCGCTCACGGAACTTGTCGCGCACGTTCTCGATCGTAGTCGTTGGAACCTCTCCGCTTGGGTCGTATCTGGTCGCATTACGTGTCTTCCAGAAAATCTGTGCGACCTCGCCCTGACGATTAATGACAGGGTTAAGACTAAGAATATGTCCGGGCCAGCTGGAATCACGCGCGTAGCTGCCGAAAATTACATAGGTATCGCAGGCTTTAGCCATTTCTCCTATGCGACGGGTCTCCGGCCCCGGGATTTCGATCGTGTATTTGAGCTTCTCCGCTCGGGGCCCAGCCGAGTAACCAGTCAATGGAAATTCGTTAAATAGTATGAAATCAGGCTTTTTGCCTTCGCTGCATGCCTTGTCGATCCAGTACTGCATACGCCGGAGGTTTTCTTCAAGGCCAGCCGCCGGACTATCTGCTTGCTGGATATTGAGTGCGATGTGCTGGACGACCTTTACAACGACAACGTCTTTCGCAAGCGGTTTTACCGGGTAAGTCCCATCCGCTCTCACAAGCTGCGGGATCTGCGGTTTCACTTGCCGGGTTTGCTCATTCTGCTCCCCTGACGAGCATGCGCCGAGACCAACCAGCATGGACAATGCGACTACATTCTTCATTCTTCTCATACTAATTACCTCTAGAGTGGTATGTCTGCTCGCAGTTGCTTGCAAGCAAGTTCTCTTATGCATTTTTCACTATTGCCCGATCACGTCTTTCGTAGGCGCACTGCGGTTTATCGGCTATTTCCAGAACGACATCTGACATAAGGCTGATACAGGCGCCATTCGAATGCTTCGCACTGCAGCCGACAAAACACTGGGAACCTAGAGCTTCGCCTCACCCGGCAGCTTCAAAGAGTCGTCAGTCGCGTGAAATACCTTTGAGATGCAGGCTAATTTAGCAACACAGTCAACCACCAGGAGCGCCAGGTCGCGACGGGTGATCATCCCGAGGGCAGTCTGATCTTCGACCAGCTTGCCCTTCCCGGTAGCGGGAGCATCCCCATCGATTACGAGACCACCTGTTCGAATGATGGTGTAAGGAACTTGCCCCTTGAACACTGCGCTTTCGGCACGGCCGCGCTCCTGAAGGAAGCTGGTGTACTCGCCCCATTTGATATCGGGGAAATTTTTAATGTTATCCCCTGCGCCGACGGAACTGATAAAGATAATCTGGCGCACTCCCGACTTTTCGCTTGATTTTACAATTTGCTGCATGGCTTGACCGTGGTCATAGGAAAAGACATCTGCACGGCGCCCGGATGCGTCGATCAGCACCGTAAATTTGCCCGACTCGATGGCAGATGCGATTTCGTTGCCGTTGTCGTGGTTGCCAATTGCATAGTTGACGTCGAGGCCCTTCAAACGACTGCGGTCCGATGTCGAGCGTGCGAACACTGTGACAGCATCACCTGCATTGATGAGATCAGCGACGATATAGGCACCAAGCTTGCCCGTTCCTCCAAACACCAGAACCTTCTCGGCCGCTGTTGCGACATTCGCCAATACCGAAACGACTGTCATAAAAAGAATTAATACGAATCGCATGGGACTTCTTCCTCCACCTGAAAAGCAAATTCGCCTGCCACTCTTTTAAAAATGGCACGCAGATACAAGTCAATCCTGTTTCAACCGTTCAAGCGCGGGCTTCCAGTCGCCTAGATCTTTGGTGACACCGTTATACATCTCGAAAGTCTTCCCCTGCGCAGCAGGATTGAATAGTGTTTCAACAATGACTTTGGCAACATCGGCACGGCTTGTATGAATGAGATTCGCAAAAACCGCATCACCCTGGGCCAATGCAATACCAGCCCTGCCGCCTGGCTCGTCACTCAGCGCGCTTGGTCGCACGATGGTGTAGGGCAAACCGCTTTTTCTGAGATACGACTCGGCATCACTCTTCCACCGAAGCAGGCCAGCAAATCCTTCGGTTGCTTGCGGATTGGCATGGCCGACGCCTGCCGAAGACATCATTGTGATGTGCTTTACTTTAGCCGCCACGCCAAGGTCAACCAGAGCGGCCACGGCTTCATATTCAACTTTCTGCGGTATGTTTGTCGGATCACTGAAGCTGTTCGATCCGGCGGCGAACACGATATAGTCCACTCCATTGACTATATTCTTGAGAGTTGAAGGCGCTCGCAGGTCGCCCTGTACCCACTCAACGGACGAATTGCCTTCCTTCGCCTGCTCGGAGTTGCGCGTAAGGCCGCGAACCTTGTATTGCCGCGACAATATCTCAGAGGCGATTAGTCTCCCGGTGCGGCCGGTAGCGCCTATGACGAGGACTGTTTCCGGGCCTGTGGCGCCAGAACCTTTGCCCCCCGCTGCAGCAACTGACGTCTGCCAGCCACCCGGCCCAACCAGCATGAACATAAAAGCAGCAGCTAAAACAGCCGTGCGTCGCGACATCCTGATTGTTTGACAACTCATACTGATCGAATTCATCGGTGATAGTCCTTCTGCAGCTTTACTTTTGTTGGCCAAAAATTGACAGGTGTTCTTTGGGTTTTGACCAGGATTCCGGATTTTTGTAGAAGGAACGATCCCTCTCCATGACGGGCTTCCTGATCGACTCGGGCAAATCGTCAAAAGACTTGATCTTGCCGCCCTGTCCACGGCCCATCGTAAATCCTGGTCGCGTTCCCATTTCCATCCAAACTGGCCAGTTCATCATGTTCTGAAAGGTGAAGCGGGTTGACATCGCCGTGGCAACGGAAGCGTCGTTCAGCTCCGCCAAAGGAGCCGAATAGGTCGTAAACTCATCTGTCCGGAACGGCCAATCGATATCCCGGCCGTTATCATCTTTCACCTGTGACGGGATCGCTCCGTGCGTTTCCTCGGACAAATATACGATTCCATTGACGACAAAGGGCTGCCTGAACGATATGCTGAATGTCGTCCCCGGCGGCATCCCTTTCACGAGCTTCATTCCCTCCGGCGTCAACAAGAATTGACGTGGTCCGCCCTTGATATGACTGAGGCGGATTGGCTTTCCCGTATATGGATTGGTCACGTTATCCAGAACCCGCCCGTCTTCGGGCGAAAGGTAGTAGCCGACCTCGCTTGCCGTTATCGTCATCGTGCCATCATTATTCATCTCGCTACGTGACCAGGACGCGATCTCGAGCGCGTATAACAAAGTAACCTGGCGATCGACGACACCATAGGTCAGTGATTTGTACCACCAGTACATTGGATCGGAGCTGAAGCTGCCGCGCATTTTCTGGTATGCGAGAAAAGCATCAGCGTCATTACCTAGATTGAGCGACGTCCGATGAAAGTTTTCACCGAAGACCGCACCGACAAAGAGGCCAGCCGGAACTGCAGCAAGCACATGCCTTCTGGAAATTCTGTCAATCGACATCTAGTTCTGCACCTTCTTGCAAACAAGCCGGTCACGACCACGCAATGTGGCAACCATGTTGCTCGCCGATCCCCCTGTCATCGGGATCCGAGGCTCCCAATCGGATCTCGCGCCACATCCGGATGCGCTTTGGCCAGCAGCGCCCGCCAGGTCTCGGGAACCTCATCGAAAGTCGCCACCTTTGAGCCGACGATACGAGAGATCAATCCGCCGGGCTGGTCGCCCATCTGCATCCAGCCTTGCCACCCGCCAAGTCCCTGGAGATGGAGAGACGCAGGCACGAACGTGAGGCTTTTATCCGCCAGATCCGTCATTCTGCAGCGAAAGGTGGACCACTCTGCACTGTAGACGGCAGCACCGCTGGCCGGCAG
>JBATNV010000035.1:0-5090 GCA_049290495.1 Gammaproteobacteria bacterium
ACCCGTTCTGGCCACAACTGCCGCAGCCCTGCGGGCTGAGCCCGAAGTCGTCGCTGCCACAACAGAAGTCGCCGCCACACCGACCGCTGAGGTAGCACCGGTGAGTCGGATTGCGCCGGCCACTGAAGCTGCGGCGCGCCCGTCCGGACCAGCCATTACCGCTGTCGATGTACCTGCTGAAACTGAAGCCAGTCCTCTTGCTGCCGCTGCCGCAGGCATCACCTTTGGCCTGCTGATCAGTGCCCTGCTCTGGTTTCGCAACCGGCTGCCGGCCGTCACTCGCAAGCGCCCGGCAAAACAGCCGGCAAAGCCCGCAAAAGCCGTCGAAGACTTGCCACTACCCGTCGCCGTCGCACCGATCGCGGTCCGTACCGAGCGCGCCGAGCCCTCGATCACGGTGCAATGGTCGGCGCGACCGGAGGACCCCCTGGCAGCAGAGTTCGCCACAGCGGCACCGGCAGTCCATTCACCCGTCTCACGTACGCCAGCCGCGCATTCCGACGAAATCACTTCGGAGCTAGAGAAACTGTTTGGCGACGACAGCGAAACCATGAATACCCCGGCCATGTCGTCGATGCCGGACGACGTCGATACGGCCGATATGGATGACAACAAGGCCGAGACGCTGCTGCAGGCCCTGTCGCTGCTGGAACGCGACTACGAAGCGGACCTCACTGCCAGCCAGGTGCTGGACCTGTCTACAATGCGTGAAGCGCTGGCGACCGGCACCGACTCAAGGCCGTATATCAAGCAACCCGACTAGGCTTAGGATCCGGCCGGTGGCGCGACCATGATCCGGTCGACCTTTCGCCAGCCACGCGGCAACAACCCACCACGCTGGCCACGGGCACCCTTGTATTCGGCGAGGTCAGCCGGCTTCAGCGTCATGCTGCGCTGATTGCTGAACAGCAACAGCGATTCACCCGCCTCAAGTACGGCGATGCTGATGAGCTTCTCTTCACCCGTTTTGAACTTGCGCGTCGAAATACCGAAGATCTTGTTGCCCTTGCCGCGTGCAAGTTCGGGCAAGTCAGCGGCCGGGAACACCAGCAAGCGGCCTTCCGAATTGACTGCCGCAACGCGCGCCTTGCCAGGAAAGTCCGCGCCGCCGAAGGGCGCAGGAATCAGCACATCACCACCCTCGGGTACGCGCAGACAGGCCTTGCCCGCGCGGTTCCGCGACTGGAGTTCAGCAAGCTGCACGAAAAACCCGTAGCCAGCGTCGCTGGCCAGCAGCCAGCGCATCGACGGTTCGCCGATGAGCGCGCCGCGGAAGCCGGTACCGGCGGCCGGATTGAGCCGCCCGGAGAGCGGCTCACCCTGGCCACGCGCAGACGGCAATGAATGCGCAGGCAGACAGTAGGCACGCCCGGCGTTGTCGAGGAACACTGCGGTCTGCGTACTCTTGCCGCGCACCGCAGTCAGATAGCTGTCACCTGACTTGTAACTGAGGGTCGCCGGATCGATCTCGTGGCCCTTCGCCGCGCGTACCCAGCCGCCGCTCGACAGCACGACGGTCACCGGCTCGCTGCTGACCAGGGCGGTTTCTGCCAGCGCCTGGGCCGCTTCACGCTCGACGATGGCCGTGCGGCGCTTGTCGCCATGCTTCTCGGCCAGCGCCAGCAGCTCGTCGCGAATCAGCTTCCTGAGCTTCGTAGCACTCTTCAGCACCTGGTTGAGCCAGTCGCGCTCTTCTGCCAGCGCCTGCTGCTCGCTGCGGATTTCGATTTCCTCAAGCTTGGCCAACTGGCGCAGGCGCAGATTGAGGATCGCCTCGGCCTGTACCTCGCTGATTGCGAAGCGCTGCATCAGCACGTCCCTGGGCTTGTCTTCGCGGCGGATGATGCGGATCACTTCATCGATATTCAGGAAGGCGATCAACAGGCCGTCAAGTATGTGCAGTCGATCCTCAACCTTGCTAAGGCGATCCTGCAAACGACGCGTGACGGTATCGGTACGGAATTGCAGCCACTCGGCAAGCAGTGTCTTGAGGTCGCGCACGGCTGGCCGGCCATCGAGACCGATGCAGTTCATGTTGACGCGCAGCGTGCGCTCGAGATCCGTGGTGGCGAACAGATGGCCCATCAGCGCATCGATATCCACCTTGCCGGACTTCGGCGTGATGACCAGGCGCACAGGATTCTCGTGATCCGACTCGTCGCGCAAATCATCGACCAGCGGCAGCTTCTTCGCCTGCCGCTGGGCTTCGATCTGCTCGAGCACCTTGCTGCCGGACACCTGGAAAGGCAGGTTGGTGATGATGATGTCGTTGTCTTCGCGCTCCCAGGTCGCGCGCAGGCGCAAGGTACCGTTGCCGGTCGCATAGATCTCATGCAACTCCTTGCGCGGCGTGACAAGCTCGCCGCCGGTCGGAAAATCCGGGCCCTTGATGTGCTGGCACAGCTGCTTGGCCGTGGTCTCCGGCTCTTCGAGCAGTCGCACCACCGCACTGACGACTTCGCGCAGATTGTGCGGCGGGATGTCAGTAGACATGCCGACGGCGATACCACTGGCACCGTTCAGGAGAATGTTCGGCAGCTGCGCCGGCAACAGCACGGGTTCAAGCAGCGTACCGTCGAAGTTGGGTACCCATTCGACAGTGCCATGATCGAGTTCATCGAGTAGCGTCGCCGCATAGGCTGTCAGCCGCGCCTCGGTGTAACGCATGGCCGCGAAAGACTTCGGGTCGTCGGTCGAACCCCAGTTACCCTGCCCGTCGATGACCGGATAGCGATAGGCGAAGCTCTGCGCCATGTGCACCATGGCTTCGTAACAGGCCGAGTCACCGTGCGGATGAAACTTGCCGAGCACGTCGCCGACCGTTCGGGCGGATTTCTTGTGCTTGCTGGTTGCGCGCAGACCGAGCTCGCTCATCGCATAGATGATGCGCCGCTGCACCGGCTTCAGGCCGTCACCGATATACGGCAGGGCACGATCGAGAATCACGTACATCGAGTAGTCGAGATACGCCTTCTCGGTGAAGGTGCGCAGCGCCAGTTTCTCGACTGGATCGAACTCGAGACGCGTCTGCGTGTTGTCGGAAGCCGTCATGAGAATTTCATACCCTTCAGATTTCGGCCAGATTGCCCTTGCTTTCCAGCCAGGCACGCCGGTCAGCCGAACGCTTCTTGGCGAGCAGCATGTCCAGCAGCTGTTCGGTATCGTCCTGCGGCGACATCGTCAGCTGCACCAGACGCCGCGAATCGGGCAGCATGGTGGTTTCACGCAGCTGCAGAGGGCTCATTTCACCGAGCCCCTTGAAACGCGTCACGTTGGGTTTCGCGCGCACCCCTTCAGCCTGCAGGCGATCGAGAGTGCCCTGCCGCTCGGCTTCGTCGAGCGCGTAATAGACATCCTTGCCCACATCGATGCGGAACAAGGGCGGCATGGCGACATAAACATGCCCGGCACGGATAAGCTGGGGAAAGTGCCGGACGAACAGCGCGCAGATCAGCGTCGCGATGTGCTGGCCGTCCGAGTCAGCATCGGCAAGGATGCAGACCTTGTGGTATCGCAAACCGTCCAGGTCATTGCTGCCAGGCTCGGCGCCGATCGCCAGACTGATATTGCTGACTTCCTGCGAGGCCAGCAGCTCACCCTGATCGACCTCCCAGGTGTTCAGGATCTTGCCCCGCAGCGGCAGCACAGCCTGGTACTCCCGGTCGCGCGCCTGCTTGGCAGAACCGCCGGCGGAATCGCCTTCCACCAGGAAGATCTCGCAACGCGTCGGATCGGTGCTGGTGCAGTCGGTCAGCTTGCCAGGCAATACCGGTCCACTGGTGATTCGCTTGCGGACCACCACTCTCGCCATCTTGGCCCGCGTCTGGGCGGCAAGAATTGCCCGTTCTGCGATCTGGTCGCCGGCATCCGTGTTCTGACTCAGCCACAGCGAGAATGAATCCTTGACTGCGCCACCGACAAAAGCCGCACATTCCCGCGAACTCAGCCGTTCCTTGGTCTGTCCGGAAAACTGCGGATCCTGCATCTTCACCGACAGCACGAATTGCAGGCCATCCCAGACATCGTCGGGCGCCAGCTTCACACCGCGCGGCAAAAGGTTACGAAACTCACAGTAGTCGCGCAGCGCATCGGTAAGGCCGGTCCTGAAGCCGTTTACATGCGTACCGCCCTGCGCGGTCGGAATCAGGTTGACGTAGGACTCGTTGATCGAGGGACCATCCGGATCAGCCCAGGCGATGGCCCACTCTGCTTCTTCACGTTGCCCCTTGAGCACAGCACTGAAGGGGTCGGCGGGCAGCAGTGCCGTGTCAGGCAGGCTTTCAACCAGATACTGTTCCAGTCCACCCTCGTAGTGCCACTCGAATTTCTGCTCCGGCTTCTCGACTTCAAAGCGGATATGCAGCCCCGGACAGAGTACCGCCTTGGCGCGCAGCGCATGCCGCAGCTCGTTGATGGCGAACTTGTCGGTGTCGAAATATTTCGGATCGGGCCAGAAACGCAACGTCGTGCCGGTATTGGCCTTGCCGACGGTACCGACCGTCTCGAGCTTGCTGGTCCGCTCACCGCCACGGAAGCTCATGTTGTACTCACAGCCGTCGCGGCGTATCCAGACCTCAAGATTCTTCGAAAGCGCGTTGACTACCGATACACCGACACCGTGCAGGCCACCGGAATACTGGTAGTTGTTGCCAGAAAATTTTCCGCCGGCATGCAGCCGCGTCAGGATGAGTTCAACGCCGGGAATCTTTTCGACCGGGTGCTTGTCTACCGGCATGCCACGGCCGTCGTCAGCGACCTGCAGCGAGCCGTCGGCATACAGCGTGACGTCGATCCGCTTGCAGTGGCCGGCGATGGCTTCATCGACACTGTTGTCGATGACCTCGTGGGCGAGGTGATTTGGCCGACTGGTGTCGGTGTACATGCCGGGCCGGCGCCGGACCGGGTCAAGGCCACTCAGGACCTCGATATCAGCCGCTTCGTAACGGGTACTCATGAACGGCCCGGCCTGCAGGCAGCAGACTGCCAATGCATCGGGGCCGCTGGGGAATCGATCACAGCGGAATCCTTAAAATATCCGGGGACGCGCACAACAACGGGCGGAATCTTAGTCCACCCGGCGGATTTATCAA
>JBATNV010000036.1:0-21856 GCA_049290495.1 Gammaproteobacteria bacterium
ATCTCCGCGCCAACGGCTTTCACAACTTCATCGTTTCGTCTGCCAGCGTGGACGTCGCGCGCATACTGGCCAGCGATACCTACGGTATTTCCAGTGACGACGTGATCGGCAGCAACGTGGTGACTACGCTGCGCAATGAGGATGGCACACTGGTACTGCGCCGGCTGGCCACGGTGCACGCACTCAATGACGGTGCGCTAAAGCCACTCAGTATCGACCAGCATATCGGCCAGCGGCCCATACTGGCGGTCGGCAATGTCCGTTCGGGCAGCGACATCGACATGCTTCGTTACAGCCAGGGCGCTGAAACGCAGGCCTCCGGCCCACAGGGCGGCCCACGCCACAGCCTGCAGATATTGATCAACCATGACGACTTCGACCGTGAGTACGCTTACGATGAGAAGAATCGCGCATCCCTCAATGCTGCTGATACCAACGGCTGGATGATCGTAAGCATGCGCTACGACTGGCGACTGGTATTTTCCTTTCAGACCGCTGACGCGCCCGCACAGGCCGGCGCACAGTGACTGGCTCTTTCAGGACTGAAGCAGGATCGCGCCATCCGTCCGGTGCAACCTGGAGTCCGGAGCACACCAACTTCTGCGTCTACAGCCGGCAGGCGACCGACGTTGAGCTGCTGCTCTATGCCGATGCGGATGCCACGGAACCACTCCAGGTGATCCGGCTGGAGCCGCGACAAAACCGCAGCTTCTTCTTCTGGCATGTGGCCGTGTGCGGGTTGCCGGCCGGCATGCACTACAACTGGCGCGTGACACTGCGACAGGATCTAAAGGACAGTCAAAGCGAGGCCGTTACACTGCTGGAAGTGCTGGACCCGCTCTGTCGCGCCGTCAGCGACCGGCGCTGGAACCGCAGCGCAAGCGTCGCCACACCCGGATCGGCACTTGGCCTGCGCGGTATCGTCACCCGACCGCCAGAACGCAGCGCACCACGCCCGCCGCCACGCAGTCTCGACAACGCCATCATCTATGAACTGCATGTCGGCGGTTTCACGCGTCACCCGTCAGCCGGTGTGACACATCCCGGCACCTTTGCCGGGTTGATCGAAAAGATTCCCTACCTGCGCGACCTCGGCATCACTCATGTGCAGCTGCTGCCGGTCGCGGCCTTCGATGAGCAGGATGTACCGCTGTCGGTCGCCGACAATGGGCTTCGTAACTACTGGGGTTACAGTCCTCATTCGCTGTGCAGTCCGCATCCGGGTTATTGCCAAAACCGCGACGACGCGACCCAGACAGATGAGTTCCGTGCCCTCGTGGATGCGCTGCACGCAGCCGACATCGGCCTGATCCTCGATGTAGTTCTGAATCACACCGCCGAGAGCGGCGACGGCGGCCCGGTGATCAACTACAAGGGCCTGATGCCGGAAATTTTCTATCACCACGACGAGGGCGTACTGCGCGACTACACCGGCTGTGGCAACACCATCAACTGCAATCACCCGCTGGTCACACAGACCTTGTTGCGTGCGCTGGAAGTCTGGGTCCAGGACTACGGCGTCGATGGTTTCCGCTTCGACCTGGCCAGCGTTTTTGTGCGCGGCGAAGATGGCGAACCGCTGGCAAATCCGCCCTTTCCGGCTGCCATCGAGTTTTCGCCGGCACTCGCCGGTGTACCGCTGATCGCCGAGGCCTGGGATGCTGCCGGGTTGTATCACGTCGGCAATTTTCCCGGTGTCGCCTGGAGCGAGTGGAACGGCCGCTATCGAGATGCCATACGCCGCTTTCTGCGCGGCGATGCCGGACTTGCCGGCGAGCTCGCCACCTGCCTGGCCGGCAGCAGCGACCTGTACCAGGCCAGCGATCGCACACCCGCCAGCAGCATCAACTACATCACTTGCCACGACGGCTTCACGCTCAAGGACCTGGTCAGCTACCGCGACAAGCACAACGAGGCAAACGGTGAAGAGAACCGTGATGGCTGGACCCACAACGACAGCTGGAACCACGGCACCGAAGGCGAAACGCTCGATGAAAACGTCGTGCGTCAGCGCCGGCAGGATGCGCGCAACGCCGTCGCGCTGCTGCTCCTGTCGCAGGGCGTACCGATGTTGCTCGCCGGCGATGAAGTGCTGCGCACCCAGCGCGGCAACAACAATGCCTGGTGCCAGGACAACGAGATCTCGTGGTTCGACTGGCGATTGACCGAGACCAACGGCAACATGCTGCGCTTTGTGCGCGAGATGATCGCCCTGCGAAAGCGTCATCCCGGCCTGTCACGAGCGCAGTTTCTGACCGGAAAATACGACGCTGCACGCGGCATGCCGGACATCCGCTGGTATGACGCCGAACTCGAACCACCCCGCTGGGATGATCCGGAGACACGCTTCCTGTCCTTCACACTGGCCGGCATCACGCCAGACGAAGAAGACCTGCATGTACTGATCAATATGTCAGACCAGGTAGAGCGAGCCGATCTGCCTCCGCTCACAGAGCGTTACTGGCATGTCGCGATCGACACCGAGATGGATGCCCCGGAGGAAATCCTGGGACGCGAGTCGCAGATTCCATGGACACAGCCGCAATACCTGTGTCAGCCGCGCAGCGTGGTGGTCTTCGAGTGCCGTCAGGGCTGACAGAGACGCGGCATGGCGGCCATCAGCGCCTGCGTTTTATCGAACTGAGCAACCAGCGCCGGCGAGGGCTCGCGGCTCTCGGGCAGATAAACACCAAACACGCCTTCGCCTTTCTGGTCCATGAAAGTCACGCCGCGCATCGGCCCTTCGGGGCCCTTGAGGTTGACCGCATAAATCGCACCGAGCAGATCGGGCCGCAAATGGCCGCCGAGGCCGGCCTCACCCGCCTTCAGGTTGAAAAATGCACTTTTGCTCGACGGCGTAGCGGGTGGAATCCGCCCGTGAATCTCGAACACGTTGTCACCCTTGAGCACCAGCGTAAGCGCCTGATCCCAGTCCTGCAGTGAAGCCCAGACCTTGCTGAACTCTGCCGCTGAAACGCCCGTCGCCTGCGCAACCGGCAAGGCACTCGCGATGAGGGCTTCGGGCAAGCCCAGCTTCCTGGCCGCCATGAACGGTGGCGGAACCTGGGGGCCGGCATAGACGGGCGCAATCTGCGCTTTCTGTTCGGCCGTTGCGCACAGCGCAGGCAGATCCGCTGCGGATGCGAAACACGACAGGCCAGCCGTAAAAACGGCCGTAGTAATCTGGGCAATGCGCGTGACAAGGTCGTGCATGTTGATCTTCCCGTTGTTGTTCGTCTGAACGCCCGGCCGCACTGGCTCAGCGCGGTGGTCGCGGTACAAAGGCGCTCGTGCGCCGCATGTAATCCTGATACGCCGGACGGCGCGTGGCAATATCTTTTTCCGTCAGCGCTATGCCTGAGACCTTGAGCAAAAACAGGCTCAGCAGCAAGGGTCCGATCAGCGCCCACCACGCGCCACCAGCCACGGCAATCAGGCCGATACCCCACCAGAGTACGAATTCGCCAAAGTAGTTCGGATGGCGACTGAATCGCCACAGGCCGCTATCCATCACGCCGCGCTGCGCGCCGCCGGCTTGCTCAAAGCGTGCGAGTTGATAGTCTGCGACCGACTCAAAAACCAGTCCGAAGGCCCACAGCAGCGTACCAAACCGGTCGAGGCTGCCAATTGGCGCACTGCTGGCAATCGCGCCGAGCAGCGGCATCGCCACCAACCAGGAAAGTATCGCCTGCAGGCCAAAGACCAGGTAAAGGCTCTTGAAGCGGAAGTTTGGCTCATTGCGGGCACGGATTTCGCGATAGCGCCGGTCCTCGGACTGCCCCCAGGTGCGCCAGAGCAGATGCGCACCGAGGCGTATTGCCCAGATCGTTGCCAGTAGCGCCACCAGCACGCCGCGCGTACTGGTGGCCGGCCAGAGGTAAAGCCAACTGAGGCCAGCGCCAGCGATCGCGACACCCCAGAACACGTCGACGATAGCCACATTGTGCGTGCGGAGACTGATCAGCCAGGCGATCAGCAGCAGCGCAATCGTCGTGGTCAGACCGGACAGCGCGAGCGGCAACAGCGTATTCATGGCGCGCTCAGGGCCGCACGAAACGGTAGTGGGCGACGAACCACTCACTGCCGTCCGCATAGCCAAACAGCTCGGCGACAGCCATGAAGAACATGCGCCAGCGGTTGAACCAGAGTTTCGCTTCAGCCGGGCCGTAAGCCTCGTTAAGCACCGTCATCACGGCTTCCCGGTTCTGGTCCTGGCGGGCCAGCCAGTCGTTTGAAGTCCGCGCATAGTGCGTACCCGGCACGCGCCACTGCGCTTCGATCTTCAGTTGCTCCTGAAAATACAGCAGGGTGTGTTCGGCCGGCATCAGCCCGCCACTGAAAAAATACTTGGCCATCCAGTCATAACTGTCGCCGGTGGTGAAGGGATACATCAGCGTGCGATGGCAGAAGATATGCACGAACAGCTTGCCGCCGGGTTGCAGCCAGCCGGCAATACGCCCCATCAGGGTGGCATAGTTGCGCATGTGTTCGAACATCTCAACGGAGACAACCCGGTCAAAGCGCTCGTTGGTACTGAAGGCATTGGCATCGGCCGTGATCACTTCCACGTTGGACAGGCCGCGCTCACGCGCCTGACCAAGTATGAACTCGCGTTGCGAGGCTGAGTTTGATACCGCGGTGATACGGCTGCGCGGATAGTGTGTGGCCATCCACAGGGTGAGCGAACCCCAGCCGCAGCCCAGTTCGAGGATGTGCTGGCCATCGGCGAGCTCGGCCCGCTCGCAACTGAGTTTGAGCATGGCGGCTTCGGCTGCATCCAGGTCCTGGATGCCCTCGCCATACCAGCAGCAGCTGTACTTCAGATGTGTACCGAGCACCTGCCGGAAGAATGCCGCCGGCACCTCATAGTGTTGCTCGTTGGCCTTGTCGGTCTCTATCGCGACCGGGCTCGCACGCAGCTCGGCCAGCCGGCGGTGAAACTGCTCGGCCTCGGCAATGCCGCGATCTGCTGACTCCAGCGCCAGGCGCTCGGCCATCAACCGGCGCATGCCGGCGCGCGTAATCACATCAGGTATGAGCCCGCGCTCACACAGGTCGATCAGCATCATCACTCCGCCCCGGCTTCTGCAGCGGCCCGCAAGCGGCGGATGACGCTGCCCAGCACCGGCAGCTGTTCATAGAGTCCCGTACCCGCGTCCCAGAAATCCTTGTGCAGCAGGACGCGCCCCTGCTTGTCGAAACGGAACTGCGTGACGCCATAGCTCAGCACCGGCTCGCCACCGGCGAGCGATCCGTGCTCGACCGTCATCTGCCAGCGCACGTAATAATCGCTACCGTTCTGGGCACGGTCCAGAAAGCGGACGCTCAACTTCCGGGCGGTTTGCATGGTGTGCCCAAAGTAAGCCTGGATATGCGCCGCACCGTCGATACCCACCAGAGTGTCATTCAGATAAGCCTCTGGTGCATAGACATTTACCGTCTGCTCGCGCACCGAGGCTGCGGTCACATCAGTGAAGTAGGCCTGCAGGCGATCGAATGCCAACCGCTGTGCCTCGCTGCCGGGTTCGTGGGCGACCGCCAGCGGCGCAGTCCGCACCAGTGCCCGCTCATAGGAAGCGTTGAGGTCCTGGACGGATACCGGCAGCTTGCCGCAACCACCCAGCAGGCCGGCCAGCAACAGCATGAGTCCATGCCCGGCGCTGCGGCGCCAGTTGAAGCTCGTTTGCACAGCAGGCATCACGTACCTCTCGATCGAAGCCATTACCGGTAGCAGCAGGCATTCGTCGCCGGACGCCATTCTGATTCAGAAAAAGCACATCCAGCCGCAGACCAGCAACGAAAGGCCATGTATGCAACCATAAACCTATGGGGGGACTAACGTGCGGGTAGCGATCATCGGCAGCGGCATTTCGGGTCTGTATGCCGCCCAGCAGTTGCACAGACACTGCGATCTGACCATTTTTGAGGCAGACAGCCGGCCGGGCGGCCACAGTCATACGGTCGATGTGGCGATGGATGGGAAACATCTGGCCATGGACACCGGCTTCCTGGTCTTCAACGAGCGGAATTACCCGCACTTCACGGCGCTGCTTAAATCGCTGGGTGTGGCCTATCAGCCCGCGGACATGAGTTTCAGCTTTCGCTGTGCCTTCCGTGGCCTCGAATATCGCGGCGATACCGACTTCGATGCGATCTTTGCGCAGCGTCGCAACCTGCTGCGTCCCGGTCACTACCGGATGCTGCTCGACATCCTGCGCTTCAACCGGCTGAGCGACGAGTTGCTGGCAGCCGCACCTGGACTGAGTCTCGGCGATTTTCTTGACCAGCACCGCTTCAAGGGACCACTGCTCGACGACTACCTGTTGCCGATGGCCGGCGCGATCTGGTCAGCGGAGCCGGCAAAGATCCTCGCCTTTCCAGCCAGCCACTTCGGGCACTTCTTCCGCAATCACGGCCTCTTGCAGACCACGGGACGACCGCAATGGATGACCGTGAGTGGCGGCTCACGGGAATATGTGCGTGCCATCGTCGGCCCGCTTCGCGACCGGCTGCTGCTCAATACACCGGTCGAGTGGCTGCAGCGACACCCTGACCGGGTGGTCATCAAGGCGCGCGGGCGGGCCGAAGCCAGCTACGACCAGGTGATACTGGCGTGTCACAGTGATCAAGCGCTCCGCCTGTTGCGCGATCCATCGACGGCCGAACGCGAGATCCTCGGCGCGGTCGCCTACCAGGACAACGAAGCGGTACTGCATACCGACTTGCGCCTGATGCCCCGCACCCGTCGCGCCTGGGCGGCATGGAACTATCATCGCGACGGCGCACAGGATAGCGGACGGGTTTCAGTTACCTACGATCTGAGCCGCCTGCAGTCGCTGCCCGGCCCGCGAACTTTCCTGCTGACGCTTAACGACACCGGTACAGTGGATCCGCGAACCATCGTGCAGCGCCTCGACTATATGCACCCGGTTTACAGCCACGCGACGATTGCAGCCCAGCAACGCCACGCCGAGATCAACGGCATCAATCGCAGCTACTATTGTGGTGCCTGGTGGGGTTATGGTTTCCACGAAGACGGGGTGCGCAGTGCAATCGCCGTCTGCGATGCCTTTGCACGGCATACCGGATTGCCAATGAGCATGCCTGCAGCCGGACCACGGATCATGACGGGACGAAGAGCGGTAGCCTGAACATGCACAGCTGTATCTACCAGGGTCAGGTCAGCCACCGGCGCTTTCACCCGGTTCGCCACGACTTCCGCTACTCAATGTTCATGATGTATGTGGACCTGGCCGAGATCGATCAGTTGTTCGACGGCTACTGGTTCTGGTCAGCCCGCAGTCCTGCCCTCGCCCGCTTCAAACGCAGTGATCACTGCGGTGACGCGGCGATACCCCTGGATACCACGATTCGCGACCTGGTCGAAGCACAGGCCGGCTTCCGGCCCTCCGGTCCTATCCGCTTGCTGACTCACTTCCGCTATTTCGGCTATAACTTCAATCCGATGAGCGCTTACTACTGCTTCGACAAGAACGAGACGCTCGAAGCCGTGGTACTCGAGGTCAGCAATATGCCCTGGCGGCAGATGCATCCCTATGTGCTGAGCGGTGGCCGGCCGATCGCCAACAACGGCATACGCTTCGAGTTCGCCAAGACCTTCCACGTTTCGCCCTTCATGCCACTCGACATGCGCTATGTGTGCAAGCTCGCACCACCCGGAGAGCGGCTGGCGCTGACACTGGAAAACTGGCGCGGGGTTACCCGTGGCTTCGATGCGCATCTGAGCTTCGAACGGCAGGACATCAGCTCCGCGTCGCTGGCCCGCGTACTGGCCACCGATCCCTTTGCAACGCTGCGTGTAACCAGCCTGATCCACTGGCAGGCGCTGAAGCTATGGCGCAAGCGCGCGCCAATATACGATCGCCCCGAGAACCGGAAAGCGGCATGAACGATTTCGACGACACCTGTGACAGCGTTGCGGACCACGCCGCGAAACAGAGCGCCGGGCTCGCCATCCGCATGGCGCGGCGTGCCGTCCACCAGCAGTTGCGCAGCCTTCGCCACGGCCGTCTGCACATACAGGATGCGCTGGGCACAGCCGTCTTTGGCCAGACTTCCGGACAGCCGACCATCGACGCAACGGTGCGAATCCGCGATCTGTCCGCCTGGCTGGATATCGCAAGTCACGGCACCATCGGCGCCGGTGAAGCTTATATGGCCGGCAAACTGAGCAGCAGCAATATGCTGGCGGCGATGCGCTTGCTGGTCATCAACCGCGAGGTGATGGACGGGCTCGAATCCGGCATGGCGCGTTTCGGCAGCGCCCTGCTGCGCCTCGCGCACTGGCGGCACCGTAATACGCGCACCGGCAGCCGACGCAACATCCATGCCCATTACGATCTCGGCGATGCGCTGTTCAACCTGTTTCTCGATCCCTCGATGATGTATTCGGCAGCGGTATTTCCACATGCCGAAGCAACACTTGAGGAAGCCTCGCTGCACAAACTGGACCTGATCTGCCGCAAGCTCGAACTGCAGCCCGATGATCACCTGCTCGAAATCGGCACCGGCTGGGGTGGCCTTGCCATCCACGCGGCGCGCCACTATGGCTGCCGGGTAACGACCACCACGATCTCGGAGAACCAGTTCAGCTATGCACAGCGCCGCGTGCAGGAGGCCGGCCTCGCCGATCGCATCACGGTACTGAGCCAGGACTACCGCGACCTGCAGGGCCAGTTCGACAAGCTCGTGTCGGTGGAGATGATCGAGGCCGTCGGGCATCGTTTTGTCGACCATTACTTCCGAATCTGCAGCGAGCGACTCAAGCCGGCCGGTCGCATGCTCCTGCAGTCCATAACCATCGCTGACCGCTATCACGAACAGGCCACACACGCGGTGGATTTCATCCAGAAATACATTTTCCCCGGTGGCGCCTTGCCCTCGATGACTTCGATAAGCTCCGCGGTGTCGAGGATGACCAACCTCCAACTCACGCATATGCACGATATCGGTATCGACTATGCGCGCACGCTGCATATCTGGCGCGAGCGCTTCCTGCAGCGGCTGTCCGAAGTCCGCAGTCTCGGCTATCCGGACGAGTTCATCCGCATGTGGGAGTGGTATCTGCTCTACTGCGAAGCGGGCTTTCTGGAGCGTGCGATAAGCACTGTGCAACTCGTCTTCGACAAACCCGACTGCCGGCTGGCGCCCGTCGCCGCACAATGACGCGAAGCTGGCGGCATTTGGGTATGTCGCTGGTCGTTACGGCGCTCTGCGCTGCAGTCTGGTACGCCGGCCAACCCGCGCAAGCCACAGCGCGGCTGAGCCTGCTGACCGCCTGGCTGTGTTTCGTGCTGCTGGCAGCCGCACTGTGTATCGGGCCGTGGCGTGCACTGCATAGCGGGCAGCCGACACTCAATTACCCGCTGCGACGGGATCTGGGCATCTGGGCGGCAATCGTTGCGCTCGCGCATCTGCTCGCCGCTAGCGTCGTGGTGATGACGCCGGTTTACTACGGCCGCTACATCAACGGCCTTGATAACCAGCCACTGTCGGTGCTTGTCGGACAGTCCAGCATCATCAGCGGCTATCTGATCGGCATCATCTGCCTGCTGCTGCTCGCGGCTTCAAACAACCTGGCAATGCGCGTACTCGGGACAAAACGCTGGAAAGGCCTGCAACGCTGGAGCTACGCCGTGTTCGCGCTGACTGCGGCACACGGTTTCGGGTTTCAGTACATCGAATTCCGTACCGGGTCATGGCTGCTTGTGCTCAGCCTGGGCAGCCTTGTGGTGCTGGCCCTGCAACTTGCCGGGAGACGGGCAGTCCTCAAGCGTGCCCAGCAGGGCTGAGACTCAAGTGCCCACCAAACGGGTACCGAGGGCCAGGCCCTCGTCAAGACTGGCGGCATAGCCATCACTGCCGATGCGTGACCATAACTCGGGTGCCTCATCGAAAGCGGCGCCGCCAACCACGATACGCACCGGCCGCTCACAGCGCTCGCGGATTGCAGAGATGGCCTGTTCGATGCGCGGTATATGCGTCGCCAGCGTCGCCCCGAGCATCAACAGATCTGCTTCATAAAAGCTGAGCAGCGTCGGCAGATCCAGCATCGGCACATCGGAACCCACGTAGATCACACGCCAGCCGGCGAGCTGGTAGATATCGGCCAGCGCGCGCACGCCGATGTCATGCACATTGCCTGATACCGTGGCGAACACCGCCGTGTATCCGTTGGCCGGCACCGGTGCGGCCTGGCTGATCACCACCGCCATCGTGCGCTGCGTAACGGCGGTGACCATATGTTCCTCGGCAACGCTCAGTTCTCCGCCATGCCACAGGCGCCCTACTTCACGCTGGGCCGGCAGCAGCACCTGCATATACAGGTCCTGCGGGCTGAGACCGTCGCTGACCGCTCGTGTGGCGAGACTCACAGCCTCGGCGGCATTGCCTTCGAGGATCTTCTGCAGATATTCGAGCGCCAGCCGGTGATTGGGCAGTTGCGGATCCAGTTCACTGGGATCGGGGGCACCGGCAGGCGCAGCAAGCACCTCCAGGGCCGCATCAAGGCAAGCGAGCGGTGCATCAAGCGCCGGCTTCGGGAGCCGCTCGGCCAGCACATCGCGCAGCGCCTGGATGCTTCGCCCGATGTCAGCCTCATCGCGGGCCTGGGCCCGGAAGGCCTTGCGGGACCACAATACGCGGCCGGTGAAGAGCTGTGGCTCGCCAGCCGACAGGGCCGCTGCCAGATCCAGCACACGTTGGGTCAGGTGCGAACGCCATGCACCAGGTGCACTGCTGCCCTCACGCTCGTGCATGGCCGGATCACGCTCAAACATCAGCGCCGCAGCAAAACCGGCATAACCGGAGGCGCTGCGCTCAAGGAGATCGGCCGAGAACCTGTCTGGTTTTGTCATCTGCATGTTTGGCCATTATTGCGGAATATGCCCCTGGTTTGCACTTCGCTCGTCGCAGTTGTCCGGATTCCACCCCTGTGACGTCAACCTTCCGGCCATCGACCCGTTATCTCCCTGTATATGACAACAGCAGACCGCAGGCTGCGGGTTAGCATTGAGCCCAGTTCAGGCCAGAGCCATGTCCCTTTGCACGCTACAGCTACGCTCGACAGCTTTCTGGCTGGCGTCGAACGCCGGGCCTTCCGGATGGCGCGCATCAGCACCGGCGACCCGGATGCGGCCCTCGACATCGTGCAAGACGCCATGCTGAAGTTGGTCAGATCCTACCGGCACCGACCTGCAGACGAATGGTCACCGTTGTTCTATCGCATTCTCGGCAACACGATAACCGACTGGCACCGGCAGCAGCAGCACAGCGGGAAAATCTTTGACCGCTGGTTTGGCAGTCACCTGGACGATAGTGAAGACGCGCTGGACAGCCTGCCGCTGCCCAGCGCACAACAGCCGGAACAGTTGATCGACCTCGCGCAGAACATGGCCGCGCTTGAAGCGGCGATCAGGGCGCTGTCGCGGCGCCAGCAGCAGGCCTTCATGCTGCGCTGCTGGCAGGGCCTGTCGACGGCCGAGTCCGCAGCCGCCATGGGCTGCACGGAAGGCACCGTCAAGACACTCTATTCGCGCGCGCTGCACAGCCTGCGCGCAACGCTGGATACAGACACCGTGAAGCAATGACATGAACAAGGATCTGGAAAAAAATCTGCAGGATCAGCTTCGCGCCAGTGAAGACAGCCTCGATGCACCAACGCTTGCCAGGCTCCATGCGGCCCGCAACCGGGCCCTTGATGTCGCCAAGGGCCGGGCGCCACAGTGGGCAGGCAGCTGGCTGACGGCAACAGCGGCAGCGGGCGTGGCCGCCATCGCCTTGTTCATCGCCATCAAACAACAGCCCGATGTCGGGCCGCATAAGGTAACGGAGCTTGAAAGCACGCTGCTGGCAGCCGCCAGTGGCGCCGGCGTCAGCGCCCCGGTGAGCGACGAACCGGTGCCCGGCGCAGAGGACACTGCCGAAACCATCGATCTGCTGGAAAACCTCGATTTCTACGAGTGGCTCAGCCAGGAACCGGCAGAGGAACAGCAATCATGAAGCCCATTCTGCACAGTTGTCTGCTCTGCGGGCTGCTGCTCGCCGCAAGCCTGCAACCGGCGCTGGCCCAGCAATGGGCGGAACTCACGCCACAGCAGCAGGAAGTGCTCGCACCGCTGGCCGACAAATGGTCCGCCATGCCCGCAGAACGGCGTCAGAAACTGCTACGCGGCGCGGAGCGCTGGAACAGTCTGACGCCAGAACAGCAGCAGCGGATGCGCAACCGCCTGCAGACATGGCAGAACATGAGTCCCGAAGAGCAGGCGCGCGCACGAGAGCGCTTCCAGAAATTTCGCGAGCTTCCGCCCGAAGAGCGCGCAAGACTGCGTCAGGCGCAGCAGCGATTCCGTGATCTCTCGCCTGAGCAGCGTGAGCAGCTGCGCCAGCGCTTTAAGGACATGACGCCAGAGCAACGCGAGAAATTGCGGGAATGGCGGCAACAGAAACCGTAATCATTGCCCGTCAATCACTGCGTGCAGAGGGCTGCGGGGATTTCACTGTTTCAGTACGAATGCTGCCAGTGCACCAGCCTCTGCGGGGTTCAGACCTGTCATCGGCGGCATCGGCACCTGGCCCCACTTGCCGACACCACCCTGCTGGATGGATGCGGCCACTTTGCCCTCGGCATTCGCGTCACCCTTGTACTTTGCAGCCACGTCGCTGAATGCGGGACCGAGTACCTTCGTGTCGATGGCATGACAGCTGAGGCAGGCATGGGAATCCAGCAGCGTCTGCACGTCGATCGTGGCGGTGTTGGCCTTCTTCGCAGGCGCTGCTGCAGCCGACAAGGCGACAATAGCCGGATCATCGGCGCTGACACCGCCATAGGTGACGGCGAGGTAGGCACCGACGAGTTTTATTTCCTCTTCAGTCAACGGTGCGCCATAGGCATGCTGCATCTTGGCCATCTCGGCGGTCCACTGCGCCAGGTTCATGCCCGGCGCCTGGAAGCTGATGTAGTCGGCTGAATGACAGATACCGCACTTCCGCTGCGCGATCGCATAGCCTGGCAAATTCGATGTACGCAGCGTCGAGGTGTCTGGCGGCAAAGTGATTTCACGGGGCGCCGCGTTTGCTGAAAAACCGATAGCCAGAGCCAGTGTGATGATGAACAGGGATTTCATGGCACGCTCCTCAGGCGATGGTGACGGGAACGGACTCGACGACGTTGCGCCGGTAACCGGCCGGATTCCAGCTCGCCTTCATCGGTTGTACCTCGCCCTGGTTACTGGTCGCACGCACCATCAGCTCGACCGCGCCTTTGCTGCTGAACTTCAGCGGCAAACGCCATTCCCGAAAAGAAAAGCGGCCCGGATCAATCCCGAGCTTCGCCGCTTGCCAGCTACGCGCGCCATCGATCGACACCTCTACAGTCCTGATGCCCGTACCCTGATCGAAGGCGATGCCCTTCAGCTCAACCGGCCGGTCGATCGGCAGCGCAGTGCCGGGCTGCACACTGGTGATGAAGCTGCGCACCGCAAGGGTCGAGATCGGCCGCGTCGTCGCCGCCGCCGTGCCCGGTGCGACACACAGGCAATCGTTGTCAGGCAAGCGATAGCCCTTGGTCATGAAAAACGCATCGTGGCCTTCGAAGGCATGGTCGATGACTTCGATTTCCGACAGGTGCTTGACCCAGTAAGTGCCGAAATAACCCGGCACGATCAGCTTGAGCGGGTAGCCGTTCAGAAACGGCAGATCCTCGCCGTTCATGGCCCAGGCCAGCAGAGGCTCCGGGCTGAGAGCGTGCTGGATATCCAGTGCCTTGCGAAAATCCGGTGTGCTGGCCATCACCGGCTGATCCAGGCCATTGAAGGTCACCTGCAGAGCGCCGGCCCGCACACCTGCTTTTTGCAGCACGGCCTTCAGTGGCACACCAGTCCAGCGCGCATTACCCATGGCCCCGTTACCGAGCTGGGCACCGAAGACGCGCGGTGCGAAGTAGCCACGGCTATTGCCTGAACACTGGTTTACGGCCACTACTTCCACCGGTGGCGCGAGACGCTTCAGTTCCTGCAGCGACAGGCTGAGCGGCGCATTGACCGTACCCTTGACCGTGAGCCGGTACGTTTCCGGATCAATCGATGTGGGGAAATTCGCGAGGTGATAGCGGACGAAAAAAGCATCGTTGGCGGTGATGACGCCTTCGTTGAACGCGCTGAAAGGCGTTTCCAGGTGTGGCGGTCGCGAGTGCACCAGGATCATTTCGCGCTTGCCCGGATAACGAACCAGCGGGCGCGGACCAGCGGCAAAGCTGATGCCCTCGGAAGTCCCGTCTGCTGACATGCCGCGCAAGGGCGAGGCGAGCAGCGCCAGTGCGCCGGCCCCCTGCAACAATCGACGGCGCGCGGGAAGAAATTGATCCTTACTGCGAGACATGACACCAAATCTCCGGAGACTGTGCGACACAGCGTTGGACTCATAATGCGTGAGCCTTCCGCCGCTCACAACCATTTATACTGAGGCCATTCTTGTGACCAGATGGAGTACACCACCCATGCGCAGCGCTCTCGCCGGTCTTATCGGCTGCACTTTCCTGCTCGCCGCACAGACAGTCCTCGCCGACCTCAAGCCCGGTCAACCCACCGTGCTGATCACCGGTGCCAATCGGGGTATCGGCCTCGAGTTTGTGCAGCAGATCTCGGCACGCGGCTGGAATGTCATTGCGACGACCCGCAACCCTGCCGAGGCGACCGAACTACAGGCAGTGGCCAAAGACCATCCTGGTGTTGTGGTGGAAAAGCTGGACGTCACCGACCATCCGGCTATCGACGCGCTGGTGGCACGTTACAAGGATCAGCCGATCGATGTGCTGATCAGCAATGCCGCGATCACGCCGCGCCTCAAGACAGCCTTCAGCGGCAAGGCAGAGATGATCGACTACGATGTGGCACGCAAGAGCTTCGATACCAATGCCCTGGGCGCCATCAAGGTTGCGAGTACCTTTCTGCCCAATGTGGTCGCCTCTCAGCAGAAGAAGATCGTGTTCATCTCAAGCAAGGCGGGATCCTTCGCTGAAGGCCTGAAGGGGCCGATCATGTTCGAGTATCGGGCCAGCAAGGCTGCGCTGAACATGCTCGTGTATGCCTTCAGTTTTGAGACCAAAGGCAAAAGTGTGACTGCGATCGCGCTGTCACCGGGCTCGGTCAATACCGAACCGGCACCGGGCGAGTTTGGCTATGGCAAGAAGATCCGTCAGCCGGGCGCCATTGAAGCAAGCGAGAGCGTGAGTGCCATGCTGAAGGTCATCGATGGGCTGAGTGCTACGCATAACGGCCAGTTCCTCGACTATAAGGACGGCAGCGTCATCGCCTGGTAAGCCAGACCGGCGCAAAGCGGGGCGGCTCCGGACCAGACGATTCCACGCCAGGCGATTCCGGCCCAGGCGCTTATTCGCCTGCTGTACTGCCTGCGTCGATCGACGCGTCCAGCTCGTTCTTGCGGTCGGCATTCAGCTCCTCGACCGCGCCCGCCTTGTCGAGGGCCTCGTGCAGGGGCGCGCCGATGACATCGGCCGAGGGATCGTAGATTTTCGGTTCCGGTGGTTCAGCAGGCTTGCCGCAGGCGGCCAGGCTCAATACCGCAGCCAGTGTCGTGATCAGGTAACGCATTGGATCTACCCTCCGGTCAAAGCACACGCAAAACGTAACACTTCAGATAGCGCGTTTCACGCAGCGCGAGCAACACCGGATGATCGCGCCCGGCACCACGTCGCTCGACGATCAGTACATCGCGGCGCGCATCAGCCGCGGCCGCCTGCAACATGGCCTCGAAGTGCTCTTCATCAACGTGATGGCTGCAGCTTGAGCTGATCAGGTAGCCGCCGGGACGCAGCAGCTGCATGGCACGCAGGTTGATCTCCTTGTAGCCGCGCAGGCTCGCGTCGCGTGCGGCCTTGTTCTTGGCGAAGGCCGGCGGATCCAGCACGATGGTGTCGTACTGCTTCCCCGCATCGACTTCAGCACGCAGGAACTCAAACACATTGGCGCACAGCACCTCGACGTTGCCGAGCCTGTTGCGGCCAACATTGGCACGGATCTGCTCACAGGCAGGTTCCGAGCTGTCGATCGCCGTCACATGATCCGCACGTCGCGCCATCTGCAGGGCAAATCCGCCTACATAGCTGAAACAGTCGAGCGCAAGACCCCGCGCATAGCGTCCGGCGACGATGTGATTCTCGCGCTGGTCGAGAAAGGCGCCGGTCTTCTGCCCTTCGAGCAGACTCACGGCCAGCTCGAGCTGGCCTTCACGCATCAAGACCGTATCGGGCACGGTGCCGTAGATCACACCCTTCTCGGCCGGCAGTCCCTCCAGGCCACGCACACCCGTATCGGAGCGGTTGACGATGCCCTGGCAGGCAAACTCCTCCACCAGCAAGCGAGTGAGCATCTCGCGGCGCAGTTCGGTAGCCGGGATCAGGAACTGCACGGATAGATAATCTCCGTAGCGGTCGACGACCAGGCCCGGCAGCTCATCGCCATCGCCGTGGATCGCGCGCCAGGTGCTTTCGCCGGGCAGCATCGCGTGGCGCAGTTGTACGGCAGTCTTGATACGTTGCCGGAAAAATGCCTCGTCGATGGGGTGCTCATCACGGCTCAAGCGGCGCAGGGCGATTTTCGAAGCACGGGAATAGAAAGCCTGCCCCAGGCAACGGCCACGCGGATCGCAGACCCGTACCACCTCGCCCCCGGCGAGCGTCGCCGGGGGCGTGATGTCGGACTGGAAGATCCACGGGTGCCCGGCCATCCAGCGACTGGCGCCACGCTGGCTCAGGACCACTTCCATCAGCGGTTTTTCAGTGCGTCGCGGATCTCGGTGAGCAGTACCTGGTCAGGCGTTGGACCGGCAGGCGGCGCGGGCGGCTCAGCCTTCTTCATCTTGTTCATGGCCCGGACCATCATGAAGATAATGAAGGCGAGGATCACGAAGTCGAGGATGGAGTTGAGGAAGGCACCGTATTTGAGTACCGGCACACCCGCATCCACAGCTGCCTGCAGCGTCGCGTAGTCGCCGCCCGACAGGTTGATGTACAGGTTGCTGAAATCCACCTTGCCCATCATCAACCCGACGACGGGCATGATCACGTCATTGGTTAGCGAGGCGACAATCTTGCCGAAAGCGGCGCCGATGATGACGCCGACGGCGAGATCCATAACATTGCCACGCAGGGCAAAAGCTTTAAATTCCTGCAGCATGACTTTCCCTTTATTTGATGACGAAAAATGCACCCCGGATGGGCAGGGGCTGGCTTTAGGCTAAGCTCCCTGACAGCAGACCGCAACGGGCGCGAGAATGACGGGCGGATTGCTGCCACGATATACCGGTTAATCGGGCAACCCTGGAACAGCACGGACGAGAAACATGCAGGATTACGAGAAGCTCGGCGTCTTTTATCTAGGCAAGCGCTATGAACCGCAGGGCGGGAAGCTCAGTGAGGAACTGGTGCTGTACGACTCACGGGACCTGACCACGCACGCCGTGATCATTGGCATGACCGGCAGCGGCAAGACCGGTCTCGGCATCGACCTGCTCGAAGAAGCGGCCATCGACAAGGTGCCGGTCATCGCGCTCGATCCCAAGGGCGATATGGGCAACCTTCTGCTCAGCTTTCCGGAACTGCGCGGCACGGATTTCGAGCCCTGGGTCGATGCGCAGGCCGCTGAAACAGCCGGTCAATCGGTCGCCGCATTTGCAGCGGCGCAGGCCGAGACCTGGCGCAAGGGCCTTGCAGACTGGGGGCAGTCGCCGGAGCGAATCGCCCGGCTGCGGGCAGCCGCCGAATTTGCCATCTACACACCGGGCAGTACGGCCGGCCTGCCGATCTCGGTACTCGGCTCCTTTGCGGCACCACCGCCAGCGGTGCGCGAGGATACCGACATTTACCGGCAGCAGGTCCAGGGCACAGTGACCGGCCTGCTGACGCTGCTCGGCATAGACGCCGATCCGCTGACCAGCCGTGAGCACATCCTGATGTCAGCGGTGCTCGACCAGCGCTGGCAGCAGGGGCAGAACCTCGATCTGGCCGAACTGATTCACGCCGTACAGCAGCCGGGCATCGCCCGCATCGGCGTCATGGAACTCGAAACCTTCTACCCCGCCAAAGAGCGCTTCGCACTGGCGATGCGCCTCAACAACCTGCTCGCCGCGCCCGGCTTCGAGGTATGGACCCAGGGTGAAGCACTCGATGCCGGCAAGCTCCTGTACACGGCGAGCGGCCAGCCGCGGGTGTCGGTACTGTCCATCGCGCATCTCAACGATGCCGAGCGGATGTTCTTCGTCACCCTGCTGCTGAATGCCGTCATCGCCTGGATGCGCAGCCAGCCGGGTACGAATTCACTACGCGCCATCCTTTACATGGATGAGGTATTTGGCTACCTGCCGCCGGTGGCCAATCCGGCCTCGAAGCAACTGCTGCTGACGCTGCTCAAACAGGCGCGGGCTTTTGGTCTCGGCCTGGTGTTGTCCACACAAAATCCGGTCGACCTGGATTACAAGGCGCTGTCGAATGCCGGCACCTGGTTTATCGGCCGCCTGCAGACTGAACAGGATCGCAACCGCGTGCGCGACGGATTGTTGTCGGCAGCAGCCAGCGAAGGCCTGGATCCGGCGCAACTCAGCCAGATCCTCGGTAGCCTGGGCAAGCGCAGCTTCCTCATGCACAACGTGCACGAAAACGGCCCGGTGCTGATGCAGTCGCGCTGGGCGATGGCCTACCTGCGCGGTCCGCTGACCCGCGATGACATCCGGCGCCTGGCGGGCACGAAGCAGGCGGCAGCCACTCCGTCACAGCAGCAGCCGACACCGACACCGACACCGACACCGACAGCAGTGTCGTCGTTGGCAAAGCCGACTGCCACAGCCGAGGCTAGACCGCTGCTGTCACCGGACATACCGGTGGTTTATGCAGATCTCAGTCGTACGCCGTCCGCTACCGGGCCGCGTCTCTATCAACCGCGACTGCTGGCTGCGGCGCGCGTCACCTATATCAGCAGTAAATACGGCGTAGACCTGGCTAAAAACGTCGTCCTTGCCCTCGATCCCGGCGATGGCCCGCCGGACTGGGCGGCTGCCGAGGCACTGGACATGGATATGAATCAACTCGGTCGCGAGCCACCAGCCAGCGCAGCCTGGGCAAGCCTGCCAAGCCCGCTCGGCCAACCGGGGAACTACAAGGCCTGGCAAAAGCAGTTTCAGACCTGGCTGTCTCGCGAACGGCCGCTGACACTGTGGCGTTGCGCTGCGCTCAAAGAACTATCGCGGCCGGATGAAAACGAAGCTGCGTTTCGCGTCCGCCTCCAGCATCTGGCCCGCGAGGCACGCGACAGCCAGACCGATACCTTGCGCGAAAAGTACGCTGCAAAGCTCGCCGCGCTCACCGACAGGCAGCGCCGTGCCGAGCAGGCCGTACAGCGCGAGCAGGAGCAGTCCAGCGGCGCAAAGCTCGACGCCGTGGTCTCTGCCGGCTCGGCCATTTTCGGCGCACTGTTCGGCCGTCGGAAAATCAGCACCACATCGATGACGCGGGCGGCGACAGCGATGCGCAAGGCCAGCAACGTGCGCAAGCAATCCGGCGACGTGCAACGGGCCGACGAAACCGTGGCCACCATCAGCGCGCAGATCGAAGAACTCGAGGGTCGTCTGCAGGGAGACATCAGCGACATGGAAGGCACCATGAACGCACAAGCCAGCGAACTTGAAGAAGTCGCCATCCGGCCCAAGGCCGGCGACATCAACATCCAGTTCTGTGGCCTGGCCTGGCTCAGCTAGACGAGCGGCAGATCGATCGTGACGAGCAAGCCGGGCTGATTGTCTGCGAGGCGCAGACTGCCGCCATGCAGGCGGGCAACGGCGGCCGCAAGGCTTAAGCCGAGCCCGGATCCATCGCGCGAGGGTGTCTCGTTCAGCCGTACAAAAGGCTCGACGGCCCGACCACGCTCCTCGGCAGGAATACCCGGTCCGGTATCAGCAACGGTGAGCACCAGGCGAGTGCCATCAGCATGGGCAGCGAGCTGCACACTGCCGCCTGCTGGCGTGAACTTGAGCGCATTGTCGATGAGGTTGGCAACTGCCTGTGCAAGCAGCTGGCGGTGTCCCATGACCTGCCTGCCGGACTCCAGCGATACGCCCAGGACGATCCCCTGCTGTTCTGCCTGCGGCTGGTAAAGCTCGACCAGTTCAGCCAGCAGCACGTCCATAGCCACGGCTTCCGGACGCGCGCCCACCGCACCACTCTCGGCTTCAGCAATCTGCAGCAGTGCCGTGAGCACCCGCTGCATGTGATCGAGATCCTGCAGTGTCACCTCGACGGTTTCACGCGAGGCACCGGCGACGGGGTCGGGGTCGGCGAGCGCACGCTCCATGCGCAGGCGCATGCGGTGCATCGGGCTGCGCAGGTCGTGCGCGGCGCTGTGCAATGAGGCACGCAGGATTTCCGTGGTGCGCGCGAGACGTGCGAGCAGCGCGTTCACCTCGCCGGCCAGCGTGTCGAACTCATCGTCTGCGCCGACCACGGGCAAACGCCGCGACAGGTTGCCGCCGAGGATCTCTGCACAGCTGCGGCTGACGTCGGCGACCCGCGCCAGGATGCGCTGACTCTGCCGATAGCCGATTCCCAGTGCGAGGATCGTCACCAGCAGACTACCCACACCGGCAGCGACTGCAAAGCGCCGCACCAGGGCGTAGCGCTCGCTCAGATCGGTACCGACCAGAAAACGCAGGCCGCGTGATGGTTCCAGCACCATCGCACGTATCGGCCGCTCGATCTCGACACCGCCCTCCTGTACCGAAATCACGAAATCAACCCACGGCCCGTTGTCGTGATGCATGGTTGGCCAGGCGGGCAGGTTACCGGCCAGTACAAAACCCTGTGAGTCGGTGAGCAGATAGACCGCGTTGGTCCGGCTCCAGTTTTCCGAACGCAAGGTCAGCTCAGCCGCCAGTGTGCGCACGCCGCCCCGCGCGTAGGCTTCAAGAAAACCGGCTGTATCGCGTTCAATGGCTGCATCGACCTCGGTGTCGATGAAGCGTGCCGTGAGGAGATAGATGACGAAGACGAGTGCAAGCAGCGCTGCCGCAAAGATCGCCGCATAGACTACCGACAGTCGCAGCGCGGAAGTACGCACTCAGTCAGCTCGCACCATATAGCCGGCACCGCGTACGGTATGGATCAGCGGCCGGTCAAAGTCCCGGTCGACCGCCTGGCGCAGCCGGCTCATGTGTACATCGATCACGTTGGTCTGCGGATCGAAATGCAGATCCCAGACGCCTTCGAGCAGCATGGTGCGCGTCACCACCTGCCCGGTACGGCGCAGCAGGTATTCGAGCAGCTTGAACTCGCGCGCGGTCAGCTCGATGCGCCGCCCGGCACGCGTGACCGTCCGCGACAGGATATCCATTTCAAGATCAGCGAGACGCAGCTTCATTTCCGGCGCCGGTGCCACCTGGCCCCGACGCAGCAAGGCCTCCATCCGCGCCAGCAATTCGGACAGCGCGAAGGGCTTGGTCAGATAGTCATCGCCGCCAGCGCGCAGGCCCTCGACGCGATGATCCACCGAACCCAGTGCAGAAAGGATCAACACCGGCGTGCGATTACCTTGCTTGCGCAACACCTCGATAACCGTCAGGCCATCGAGGTGCGGCAGCATGCGGTCAGCGATGATGCCGTCGTAGCTGTGCTCAGTCGCGTGAAACAGGCCATCGCGACCATCGACCGCATGGTCGACCTGATAGCCCGCTTCGGTCAGTGCCTTGACGAGATAGCCGGCGGCATCGCGATCGTCTTCGATGAGCAGGAGATACATGCCGCAATCCTAGCAGGCAGAGGCCCCGCGGCGCCTGC
>JBATNV010000037.1:0-2824 GCA_049290495.1 Gammaproteobacteria bacterium
TCAGTCCGCCGACACGCCGGCAGCGTGCCGGCTGGCGCGCAGCGCTCAGTCTCGCCGGCTTTGCGGCGCTGGTCGGTCTGGTCGTCGGCGTCGCCTGGGACTCAACGCGCGACCGGATTGCCGACAACGAAGCGCGACGCGTACTCGCCGAGCTCACAGCGATACTACCCCCGGTGCTCTATGACAACGAGCCGCACCGGGACGCCATCACGCTGAATTTTCCAGGTGATGAGTCGCGGCAGATCTGGCGTGCCCGTCGGCACGGCGAGCCGGTCGCTGCGGTACTTACCAGCCTGGCACCCGACGGCTATGCGGGGCAGATCAGGCTGCTGGTCGCCATCACCGTCGACGGACAGATACTCGGCGTGCGCGTGGCGAGCCACAGCGAAACGCCGGGTATTGGTGATGCGATCGAAGCACGCAAGTCACCCTGGATCGACACGTTCGCCGGTCGCTCGCTGGCAGATCCGGACGAAAACCGCTGGCGCTTAAAGAAAGACGGCGGCGACTTCGACGCCATCAGCGGCGCAACGATCAGCAGTCGTGCGGTGGTCGCAGCAACCCGTCGCGCCATGCAATACTTCCGCCTGCATTACGAGCAGATTTTTACGGCCCCGGCGACAACGGCTGAAAGCAAAGCACGGGAATGAGTCCAGGAACACTCAAAAGCATGATCACGCCAGCCGCAACTACCGGCAGCTATCGCGAGATCTTCAGTGCCGGCGTCTGGTCGAATAATCCAGGTATGGCCCAGCTGCTCGGTCTGTGCCCGCTGATCGCCGTCAGCCGTACGCTGCTCACCGGGCTGGCGCTCGGCATCGCAACGCTGCTGGTGATCTGTGCGACCAACGTCCTGGTCTCGCTTTGCCGTCAGTGGATCGACAGCCGCGTGCGCCTGCCGGCACTGGTACTGATCATCGCCGCCTTTGTCACCTGCATCGACTTGCTGTTCAAGGCGTACTGGTTCGACATGTACGGCGAGATCGGCCTGTTCATTCCGCTGATCGTCACCAACTGCGTGATCCTGAGCCGCGCCGAAGCCTTCGCCAGCCGCAACCCGCTGCTGCCTGCGCTGCTCGATGGCCTCGGCCACGGACTGGGCTTCCTGCTGGTACTCACAGCGCTTGGCGCGATGCGCGAGCTGTTCAGCCAGGGGCTGCTGATTGCCAGTCTGCCGCCAGGCGGCTTCTTCGCGCTGGCCGGGCTGATTGCCCTGCGCAATGTCTGGCTCAACAGCAAGATTGCACCCCGATGACCCCGGCAAGCCGCACGGCAATCTTCCGCCTTCTGCAGAAGGCCAATCCGCGACCGAAGAGCGAACTCGTCTACCGTTCGACATTCCAGCTGCTGGTCACGGTGATCCTGTCTGCCCAGGCCACTGACGTCAGCGTGAACAAGGCGAGCAAGCCCCTGTTCGAGGTCGCCAACACACCCGAAGGACTGCTGAAGCTGGGTGAAGCAGAGCTTAAAAAATATATCCGCACGATTGGCCTCTACAACACCAAGGCAAAGAACATCCTGCGCACCTGTCGCATCCTGCTGGATGAATATGGTGGCGAGGTGCCCTCAGACCGCAAGGCGCTGGAAGCGTTGCCGGGTGTCGGTCGCAAGACTGCCAACATCGTGCTGAACATAGCCTTTGGCGTAGCGACCATCGCAGTCGATACCCATGTATTCCGCGTTGCCAATCGCACCGGACTCGCGCCGGGTAAAACACCGCGTGCCGTTGAAGACAAGCTGGTGGCCTGTACACCGGAAGCCTTCAAGCGCGACGCACACCACTGGCTGATCCTGCACGGCCGCCATGTCTGCAAGGCGCGCCTGCCCGACTGCCCGAACTGCGTGATCGCGGCTTACTGCGAGTATCCCCACAAGACCCCGCCACCCGATGAGGACTGAAGAGCGGCTCTACCTCGCACTGGACCAGGGCGGCCATGCCAGCCGGGCACTGGTCTTTGACGACGCGGGCCAGCTCCTTGCTACCGGATCGGTGCGCATAGAAACACTGCGCACCGCCGACGGCCATATCGAACATGAGCCCGAAGCGCTGATCGCCTCGCTGAACAATGCGATCACCATCGCCTGCAAGGAACTCCCTGCAGACAGCCGCATCGTCGCCGCCGGTCTCGCCACCCAGCGTTCCAGTATGTGTTGCTGGCAGCGCGGCAGCGCAAAAGCGCTCAGTCCGGTAATTTCCTGGCAGGACCGGCGCAATGCGGTCTGGCTGGAAAGTCTCAAGCCGCACGCCGCGATGGTTCGGGAACACACCGGCCTGGTGCTGACACCACACTATGGCGCCAGCAAGATGCGCTGGTGCCTCGATCACCTTCCCGCCGTACTGGCCGCACACGCGGCTGGCGAACTCGTGATGGGACCGCTGGCGAGCTTCATCACCAGCCGGCTGCTTGAAGGTCAGCCCAGTCTGACTGATCCAGCCAATGCGGCACGCACGCAGCTCTGGGATCCCTCGACGCGTGACTGGTCGCCAGAACTGCTGGAACTCTTTGGCATTGCGCGCGACGATCTGCCCGTGCCGGTCACCAACCGCTTTGCATGGGGTCAGCTGACGACACCGCTCGGCCCTGTGCCGCTGACGGTCGTGACCGGCGATCAGTCAGCGGTGCCCTTTGCCTTAGGTGCACTGGATGCCGGCACTGCCTACGTGAATATCGGCACCGGTGCGTTCATACAACGCGCGCTGCGCAACCGGATGCCGGAGGCGCAGAAGTTGCTGGTCAGCGTGGTCTGGTCCGACGCAGGGCGCGTCGACTACATGCTCGAAGGCACAGTCAATGGTGCGGGTAGCGCGCTGGACTGGCTGGCC
>JBATNV010000038.1:0-45983 GCA_049290495.1 Gammaproteobacteria bacterium
AGGTTGAGCCGGCGACGCTGGGTGCTGCACTGCTTGAACTGCTGGAAAAGCCGGAAAACCGCCAGCATCTGGCCGGGCGCTTTCGTGAGCTGGGTGAGAGCCTGCGCCACGCAGCCAGCGAGCGCGCTGCGGATACGGTACTTGCGATGCTGAAGCAGAGCTGAGTCTGCTCACAGGCTCGCTGTCAGGACGCTGCGCAGCTGGCTCAGCTCCGTATAATCCTGCCTTCCATGCATCCATTTCTGACACCGAACAACCCCGACAGACTCGCTGCTACCGTGGCCGGCATCGATGAAGCCGGACGCGGGCCGCTGGCCGGGGCAGTCGTCGCTGCGGTAGTGCTCCTCGCTCCTGGTCAGCTTCTTCTGGGCGTGCGTGATTCCAAGCAACTGAGCGCCGCCCGGCGTGAGGCGCTGGTGGCGGAAATACACAAGAGCGCGCTCGACTGGGCGATAGGCGTCGCAACGCATGTAGAAATTGATGCCTTGAATATCCTGCACGCCACCATGCTGGCGATGTCCCGTGCCTTCGCCGGACTGCGCCAGCCGCCGGGGCTGGTACAGATTGATGGCAATCGGGCGCCACGCCTGACCGGCTATACCGGGACGATAGAAACCGTGATCGGCGGTGACCGGAGCTGCCCGGCTATCTCGGCGGCGTCGATACTTGC
The DNA here is from genome assembly GCA_049290495.1 of Gammaproteobacteria bacterium. GTDB lineage: Bacteria > Pseudomonadota > Gammaproteobacteria > Steroidobacterales > SHZI01. The sequence continues at coordinate 671 of JBATNV010000038.1, forward strand.
CAAGGTCTATCGCGATCAGTTGATGATGGAACTGCATGTTGAGTATCCGGACTATGGCTTTGACCGTCATAAGGGCTATCCAACCGCTGAGCATCGGGCCGTGCTCATGGCGATCGGACCCTGTCCCGCGCACCGCCGCAGCTTTGCACCGGTGCGTGCCGCATTGACGGCCGCGCGACCGCCCCGGGAATCAGCGCGATGACAGCGCCCGGTTTCGTGCATCTGCATGTGCATACCGAGTACTCGCTGATCGACAGCGTCGTGCGCTTGCCCGAACTGGTAGCGGCTGCAGCCGCAGCCGGTATGCCGGCTGTGGCTATGACCGATCAGGGCAATCTGTTTGGCCTCGTCAAGTTTTATCGCGAAGCGCTAGCCGCTGGTATCAAGCCGGTGGTCGGTGCGGAAGTCTGGGTAATCGGTCGCGAGGAGCAGGCCGAAGCGGCACGCCTGGTCCTGTTGTGCCGGAATGGTCCCGGCTACCGCAGCCTGTCCCGCCTGCTCAGTCGCGCCTGGCTGGATGGTCAGGACAACGGCGTACCCCTCGTGCATGCCAGCTGGCTTGACGGTGATGCAACCAGCGGACTGATCGCGCTTTCAGGCGGGCAGGACGGTGTGCTCGGTCGTGCGCTGCTGGCCGGACCGCCCGAACGTGCGGAGCGTGCCGCAGCCGCATGCCGCGAGTGGTTTGGCGGTGACTTTTACGTGGAGCTGCAGCGCACGGGCCGGCCGCACGAGAATTCCTATGTCGAAGCGGCGACGCTTTTTGCCAGCCGGATGGGCATGCCGGTGGTCGCCACCAACGATGTGCGTTTTCTCAAACCCGATGAGTTTGATGCACACGAGGCGCGGGTCTGTATCCAGCAGAGCCGGATTCTTGCTGATCCCGGACGTCCGCGCCTGTACAGCGAGCAGCAGTTTCTGCGTACACCGGCCGAGATGCAGTCGCTGTTTGCCGACCTGCCTGAAGCGCTGGCGAACTCGGTAGAAATCGCCAAACGCTGCAATGTCACGCTCAGCCTGGGCGAAACCCACTTGCCAGACTACGCCGTGCCTAATGGCCTGCTGCCCGCAGACTACTTGCGCGAGCAGGCGGAAGCGGGTCTTGCCCTGCGTCTGGCCGAAGCCGGCCCCGGGCAGATCAGCGGCCCCGTGACCGGTTATGAGCGACGTCTTGCCGACGAGCTGGCGGTAATTTGCCGGATGGGTTTCGCTGGCTATTTCCTGATCGTCGCCGACTTCATTCGATGGGCCAAGGAGCATGAGATTCCGGTGGGTCCGGGGCGCGGATCCGGCGCCGGTTCACTGGTCGCCTGGGTGCTCGGGATCACCGACCTCGATCCGATCCGCTATGACCTGCTCTTTGAGCGCTTCCTGAACCCGGAGCGCGTGTCCATGCCGGACTTCGATATCGACTTCTGCATGGAAGGCCGTGACCGGGTCATCGAATACGTCAGCGAGCGCTATGGCCGTGACCGCGTCTCGCAGATCATCACTTACGGCACCATGGCGGCGCGTGCCGTGGTGCGGGATACCGGGCGCGTACTCGGCCATCCCTACGGCTTTGTAGACCGCATCGCCAAACTGATTCCGAATAATCCGGGTGTGGAGATGACGCTCGGGATTGCCCTGCAGCAGGAAGCCGAGCTGGCGGCGCTGTATGCCGATGATGACGAGGTGCGCAGCCTCATCGATCTGGCCCGGCAGCTTGAGGGGCTGGTGCGCAATGCCGGCCGGCATGCCGGAGGTATTGTCATTGCGCCGCGGGAGATCACCGAGTTCACACCGCTTTATCGAGTAGCTGGTGAAAAGACAGCGGTCACCCAGTTCGACAAAGATGACGTAGAGGCGACCGGTCTCGTCAAGTTTGACTTCCTGGGCCTGCGCACGCTGACGATTATCGATCGAGCGGTGCGCGTCATCAACGCTAAACGGCAAGCTGCTGGTGAGGCGATTGTCGATATCCGCCAGTTGCCGCTCGACGATGCAGCCACCTTCGCCTTGCTCCAGGCTTGCAGGACCACGGCGGTTTTTCAGCTGGAATCCTCCGGCATGCGCGACCTGATGCGCCGCCTGCAACCCGACAGCTTCGGCGACATCGTGGCGCTGGTGGCGCTGTTCCGGCCTGGCCCGCTGCAGTCGGGCATGGTCGACGACTTCATCAACCGCAAGCATGCGGATGCAAGTCAGCCCATCGACTACCTGCATCCCGATCTCGAGCCGGTGCTGCGTGAGACCTACGGGGTGATCCTTTACCAGGAGCAGGTGATGCAGATCGCCCAGCGCCTGGCTGGCTATTCACTGGGTGAGGCCGACCTGTTGCGCCGGGCCATGGGCAAGAAGAAAGCCGAGGAGATGGCCAAGCAGCGCGCCGGATTTACCGATCGTGCGGCCGATCGCGGTACGGACCGGGCGCGAGCGACTTACATCTTCGACCTGATGGAGAAGTTTGCCGGCTACGGCTTCAACAAGTCGCACTCGGCAGCTTATGCACTGCTGGCGTACCAGACTGCCTGGCTCAAGGCCAACCATCCGGCGGCATTCATGGCGGCGGTGATGACCACTGAAATGGATAATACCGATGCACTCGTCATACAGAAGCGCGAGTGCGCGGCGCTCACGATTGAGTTGCGGCCGCCCGATGTAAATATATCGAAGCATGCATTCACCGTAGAGTCCGGCAACAGCATCCGTTACGGCTTGGGTGCGATCAAGGGCGTGGGGCAGGGCGCTGCTGAACACATCGTCGCGCAGCGGGACGAGGCCGGCAGCTACCGGAGCCTGCAGGATTTCTGCTTGCGAGTCGGCGGGCAGAAGCTCGGGCGACGCCCGGTAGAGGCACTGATCAAGGCCGGTGCACTCGATACTCTCGGGCCGAACCGTCCGAGCCTGCTGGCGGCGCTGCCGCGCGCAATGGATGCGGCGGACCAGGCCGCAGCGGCTGACCGTGCGGGACAGGAAGACATGTTCGGTGCACCGGCGAGCCAGCCGGTTACCGAACACACCGTGCCCGAGGTCACCGACTGGGGGCTGGGGCGCAAACTACAGGCTGAGCGCGAAAGCCTGGGCCTCTATCTCAGTGGTCATCCCTTCGACCAGTACCGCGCAGATCAGCCCTTTATCTGTAGCTCCACCATCGATGTGCTGATTTCAGAACGCCCGCCCGTGCCGGGTGAGTTTCGCGGTCCCTCGCGCGAGGTGACGGTCGGCGGCATCGTTGCGGCGATACGCAAGCGTGGCTCTCGCGTGTCTGTCGAGCTGGATGATGGTACCGGGACAATCGAGGTCGGCTTCTTTCAGGAAGCCTATGACCGCTGGCGGCATCTGCTCGGTAGCCAGGCGCTGGTGGCCATCAGCGGTACGTTGCGCTTTGATGAGTTCATCAACGGCTGGCGGCTTACTGCCAAGGATGTGCTGGATCTCGACCGTCTGGTCGAAGCTCGCGCCACGGGCTTGCTGCTGCGCTGGCGGACTGACGTGGAGCGGCATCTGACGCCGGAGGTACTGAAAAACGTACTGGAGCCGCACCGGCCAGGTCGCTGTGCGGTGACGGTGCATTACCGGCACGATGGCGGCCAGGCGCGGCTGGTGCTGGGCAGTGACTGGTCGATCCGGCCGGCGCGTGAACTCCGCGAACGCCTGTCGGAACTGGTCGGAAACGACGGCTTTCGTTTCGTCTATGAGGGTCCGAGGCAATGAACAGCCGGGCCGGGTGGCTTGTAAGGCAGGCGTGCGCCGGTTTAGTGTGGCCGCGCGGCAGGTGCAGCAGGGAGTCATGGTTCTGAAATTTCTGGATTTTGAACAGCCCATCGCAGAGCTCGAAGCGAAAATCGATGAGCTGCGTTTCGTCGGTGACGATTCCGAGGTGAATATCAGCGACGAGATCGCGCGCCTCAAGGCGAAGAGCGATACGCTCACGCGCAGCATTTTCTCCAGCCTGTCGTCGTGGCAGGTTGCACAGCTCGCCCGTCACCCGCTGCGTCCCTACACACTCGACTATCTGGGCATCATCAGTCCTGATTTTCAGGAGTTGCACGGCGATCGCATGTATGCCGATGACCCGGCGATGGTCGGCGGCCTCGGGCGTCTGGACGACAAGCCAGTGGTCTATATCGGCCAGCAGAAGGGCCGGGACACTAAAGAGCGGGTGCGTCGCAACTACGGTATGCCGAAGCCCGAGGGCTATCGCAAGGCACTGCGCCTGTTCCGTATGGCCGAGAAGTTCCGTTTGCCGATCGTTACCTTCATCGATACGCCGGGTGCTTATCCGGGCATCGGTGCCGAGGAGCGGGGGCAGAGCGAAGCCATCGCCCGCAACCTTTTCGAAATGTCCCATCTCAAGGTGCCGATCATCAGCATCGTGATTGGTGAGGGCGGTTCGGGCGGCGCGCTGGCGATCGGTGTCGCTGATCGCGTGCTGATGCTCGAGTACAGCATCTACTCGGTGATTTCCCCGGAGGGCTGCGCGAGCATCCTGTGGAAGAGCGCCGAGAAGGCCGAACTCGCCGCCGAGGCGATGGGCATAACGGCGCCGCGGCTGCGCGAGCTCGGTCTGGTCGACGAAGTGGTGCGCGAGCCGCTGGGCGGCGCACACCGCGATCCGGCCGTTACGGCCGAATCCATACGTAGCGCGCTCATCAGGCATATGCGTGATTTTGATGCGGTAGATGTGAACGAACTGTTGCGGCGACGCTCGGCGCGTCTGGCTTCCTATGGCAGTTTTCGTGAGAGCTGAGCGCGGCTGAATCCATGCTGGTCAGCAGATGAGCAGCCAGCTTGCAGATATTTCGCAGAGTCTGATCCAGACCATTCCGGACGGGACGTCGCTGTGCGTTGCCCTGAGCGGTGGTCGCGATTCCTCGGTGCTGCTGCATGCGCTGGCCGGGCTGCGTAACCGGAGTCACTGGCAGCTGCGCGCGCTGCATATCAATCATGGATTGCAATCGGGAGCCGAAGCATGGGCCCGTCACTGCCAGCAGTTCTGTGCGGAGCTGGATGTGCCGCTGGGTGTGCGACATGTTGTAACGCCGCGGGATGCCGGACGCGGGATCGAGGCCGCTGCGCGGGATGCGCGCTATGCAGCCTTCCGTGCCGATATCCAGCCCCGGGAGTGGTTGCTGACGGCTCACCATGCAGACGATCAGCTTGAGACGGTAATCCTGCACTTGCTGCGTGGCTCGGGCGTGAGTGGTCTGGCCGGCATTCCATCCGCGAGCGGCTTTGCTGAGGGCCGCCTGTGCCGGCCGCTGCTTGGCGTGTCCTCCGCGAGTATCGAGGCCTATGCGCGGGTGCAGGCGCTCCGCTGGATCGATGATCCAATGAACGCTGATACCGCGCTGGACCGCAATTTCCTGCGCGCCCAGGTCATTCCGGCGCTAAGGCAGCGCTGGCCCGCGGCGGCCAGGGCGGCGGGGCGCAGTGCGCGACTGGCGGGCGAGGCGGCGAGTCTGCTCGACGACCTGGCGTGTATCGACGAACTGGCGGTAATGCAGGGGGAAACCCTGAGGCTGCCGCCGTTTCGTGAGCTCGGCGCAGCCCGCCAGCGCAACCTTATTCGCAGCCTCGTGAGGCGGCGCGGCTGGTCTACGCCACCCGAGCAGCGTCTTGGCGCCGGGCTGCAGCAGTTACTGGGTGCGCGGGCAGATCGTCATCCAGTACTTGCCTGGTCCGGCTATGAGATTCGGCGCTTCCGTGAGTGCCTGTATCTGCTCGAAGCTGGACCAGGTGCCACTCTGGCTGAGAGCCATGTCTGGAGCGGTGAGGGCATCTTGATGCTGGGTGGTATGCGCGGTCAGCTGCGATTGCGGCCAACGGTTGGCGCCGGCCTGGCAATGCGGATCCTCGGCGGCGGACTGAAGATTGCCTTTCGTAGCGGCGGGGAAGCGGTGCGCAGTGGCCGGGATCCGCACCACCGGACGCTGAAGTACCTGTTCCAGAAGCATGCGGTCGTGCCGTGGATGCGCGGCCATATTCCGCTGTTGTACGTCGGCAGCGAACTGGCCGCGGTAGGCGATCTCTGGCTGGCTGAATGGGCGATGACCGGGCCCGGCGAGCCTGGCGCAGTGCCAGTCTGGGAAGGCCACGCTGCAATCGGCTGAATCCCGCATTGTTCGCGGTGGAGCGATCTGGTAACTTTTCTTCCCCATCTACCTCCTTCTTGGAGAGACCAGCCCAGACAGTTTGTCGCCTTACCCGCTCTTTCCGGCTGGTGAGGGCTACAGTTTTTCTGTGAGCTGGAACTGGCTGTTGTATTTGCAGCCGATCCCGGGCCGCGCCTTGATCAGGCGTGGTGCTGTCGGTCGGCGGAGATGGGTGCCATGCCCCGCTATATTTTCGTGACTGGCGGCGTCGTTTCTTCGCTGGGGAAAGGCTTAACGGCTGCCTCGCTTGGCGCCATCCTTGAAGCCCGTGGCCTCAAGGTTGCGATGGTCAAGCTCGACCCCTATCTCAACGTTGACCCGGGCACCATGAGCCCGTTTCAGCACGGTGAAGTGTTCGTTACGGCCGACGGTGCCGAAACTGACCTCGATCTGGGTCATTACGAGCGCTTCGTGCGCACGACGACCGGGCGCAACAGTAATTTCACCACCGGACGGATCTACGGCAGCGTGATCGCCAAGGAGCGGCGCGGCGATTACCTGGGTGCTACGGTACAGGTCATTCCGCATGTGACGGATGAGATCAAGCGTTGTATCCGGCTTGGCGCCGGTGATGCAGACATTTGTATCGTGGAGATCGGTGGTACGGTTGGCGACATTGAATCGCTGCCCTTCCTTGAGGCGATCCGCCAGTTTGGCTTTGACCTCGGTCCACAGCACTGTGTTTATGTGCATCTGACCCTGGTGCCGTACATCGCGTCCTCCTCCGAGATCAAGACCAAGCCGACCCAGCATTCGGTCAAAGAGTTGCGCTCGATCGGTATTCAGCCGGATGTGCTGGTATGCCGTTCCGAGAAGGCGCTGCCCGAGGAGCAGCGCCGCAAGATCGCGCTGTTCACCAATGTGCCCGAGCGCGCGGTGATTTCTGCGGTCGATGTGGATGATCTCTACAAGTTGCCTGGTGCGTTTCGCAGCCAGGGCTTCGATACCATCGTTGTCGAGCGCCTCGGTCTGAGCGTGCCGGCCGCCGATCTCAGTGAATGGGATGCGGTGGTCGCAGCGCGCAAGAACCCCGAAGCCGAGGTGACAATTGCCATGGTCGGCAAATATGTCGATCTTCGTGATGCCTATATTTCACTGACCGAATCGCTGATGCATGCTGGAATCAAGACGCACACGAAGGTCCGTATTCGTTACATCGAGTCACAGGATCTGGAGCGGGAAGGTCTGGGCGCGCTCGCTGGTGTCGATGCGATTCTGGTGCCGGGTGGTTTTGGCGAGCGGGGTATCGAAGGCAAGATACTGGCCGTGCGTTATGCGCGGGAGAACGGTGTGCCTTATCTGGGCATCTGCCTCGGACTGCAGGTTGCGGTCATCGAATACGCACGCAATGTCCTCAAGCTCACCGGCGCTCACAGCACCGAGTTTGACCCGCGCAATCCGCATCCGGTAATTGCATTGATCTCCGAGTGGCAGGATCGGGATGGCAGCCTGCAGAAGCGTGACAACGACTCGAATCTTGGCGGTACCATGCGGCTCGGTGCCCAGGAGTGCCGCTTGCAGGCGGGAACCCTGGCGCACGATCTCTACGGCAAGGAGGCCATCCGCGAGCGTCACCGGCACCGCTTCGAGTTCAACAACACCTATCTGGAACAGCTCAGCAACGCGGGTATGGTATTCGCCGGTTTTTCCATCGATGGCCTTGTCGAGATGATCGAGCTGCCGGATCACCCCTGGTTTCTGGCCTGCCAGTTTCACCCGGAGTTCCAGTCCAACCCGCGCGACGGTCACCCGCTGTTCACTGGCTTCGTGCAGGCAGCACGGAAGTTTCACACCCAGGCACTGCCGGCTGCAGCGCGGGCATGAAGCTGCTCGATTTCCAGGTTGGTGTCGATCAGCCGCTGTTCCTGATCGCCGGGCCCTGCGTGGTGGAAAGCGAGACACTGGCTGTAGAGACAGCCGGGCAGCTGCGGGATATGGCGCGCCGCTTCGGCGTGCCCTTCATCTTCAAGTCGTCTTACGACAAGGCCAACCGTTCATCGCTGCAGAGTTACCGGGGGCCGGGCATCGCCGAGGGCCTGCGTGTGCTGGAGAGCGTGCGCGCACAGCTCGGTGTGCCGGTGCTGACGGATATTCATGAAGACAGCCCGCTCGATGAAGTTGCGGCAGTCGTCGATGTGTTGCAGACACCGGCATTCCTGTGCCGGCAGACTAATTTCATTCTTCGCGCCGCCAGTCAGGGCAAGCCGGTCAATATCAAGAAGGGCCAGTTCCTCTCGCCCTGGGAAATGACCAATGTCGTTGCCAAGGCGCGGAGCACGGGTAACCCTGGCATCATGGTCTGCGAGCGCGGCTTCAGTTTTGGCTACAACAATCTGGTCAGCGACATGCGTTCACTCGCAGTGCTGCGCGATACCGGTTGTCCGGTGGTATTCGATGCAACCCATTCGGTGCAGTTGCCGGGTGGAAAAGGCAACGTCTCCGATGGGCAGCGCGAGTTCGTACCGGTGCTGGCCCGGGCTGCGGTTGCGGCGGGCATTGCCGGACTGTTCATGGAAACTCATCCGGATCCGGACCACGCGCTGTCCGATGGCCCGAATGCCTGGCCGCTGCATCTGATGGAGAGTTTGCTGGAGGTCCTGGTCGAAATCGACCAGGTGGTGAAGAAGAGGCCAATGGCGGAAGCGGGCCTGACGGAGCAGAAGACGCAATGAGCAAGATTGTCGAAATTCATGGCCGGGAGATTCTGGATTCCCGCGGCAACCCCACCGTCGAGGCCGATGTGCGGCTGGAGAACGGTGCCTTCGGGCGGGCAGCGGTGCCGTCCGGTGCGTCTACCGGCAGCCGCGAGGCCGTTGAACTGCGCGACAAGGATCCGGCCCGCTATCTCGGCAAGGGTGTGCTGAAGGCCGTCGCCAACGTGAACGGTGAAATCCGCAGCGCGCTGACTGGCATGGATGCCGACGACCAGGCTGGTCTGGACCACCGCATGATCAGTCTCGATGGCAGCGCCGGGAAATCGCGCCTCGGTGCCAACGCGATACTCGCTGTCTCGCTGGCTGCGGCACATGCCACGGCGGCGGGGCGAAGTCTGCCGCTGTTCCGGACGCTGGGGCCAGGCAAGACCATGCCAGTGCCGATGATGAACATCATCAATGGCGGTGCCCACGCGGATAACAGCGTTGATATCCAGGAGTTCATGGTGCTGCCGGTCGGCGCGCCGTCTTTCCGGGAAGCCTTGCGCTATGGCACCGAGATCTTTCATGCGCTGAAGGCTGTCCTCAAGTCCGCAGGGCTGAATACGGCGGTTGGTGATGAGGGCGGCTTTGCGCCCGATCTGCCGTCCAATGCCGCGGCACTCGATACGATCGCAGAGGCGGTACACAAGGCGGGCTTCAAGCTTGGTGGTGACGTGTTCCTCGGGCTCGATGTGGCGAGTTCCGAGCTATACAGCAAGGGTGTCTACCGGCTGGCCTCTGAAGATCGCAGTTTCGATCCGGGTCAGTTTGCGGAGTATCTGGCAAGCCTGGTGCGGCAATATCCGATCATCTCGGTCGAGGATGGCATGGCCGAAGACGACTGGGCAGGCTGGGCGATACTCACCGGGCTACTGGGCAAGCAGGTGCAGCTCGTGGGTGACGATCTCTTTGTCACCAATACCGAGATTCTGAAGCGCGGCATCATTGAGAAGATCGCCAACTCGATCCTGATCAAGCCGAACCAGATCGGTACCTTGACCGAGACGCTGGCTGCAGTCGATATGGCCATCGATGCCGGCTACAGCGCGGTGATCTCCCATCGTTCGGGTGAAACATCCGATTCGACCATCGCTGATATCGCCGTCGCAACCCGTGCCACGCAGATCAAGACCGGATCGCTCTGCCGTTCTGACCGCATGTCGAAGTACAATCAGCTGTTACGGATCGAGGAGCTGCTGGGGCACGAAGCGCGGTATGCTGGCCCCGATGCGTTTCCGGTGAAACTGAAGGTCTGATTTTCGGGAGCTTGCACCATGGCGATACGCGTTGCGACTGGCGTTCTCGCTCTGCTGTTTTGCGTACTGCAATTCCGGCTGTGGGTGTCCGATGACGGCTTTGCCGAGGTCTCCCGGCTGGCGGCGCTGATCGAACAACAGACTGGCGAGAACAGCCGTCTGGATCAGCGCAATCAACGCCTGGAGGCCGAGGTGGTCGATCTGCGCAAGAGCGAGGGGGCCGTAGAAGAGCGTGCCCGCGCTGATCTGGGCCTGATCGGACCAGATGAAACCTTCTATATTTTCAGCGCGCCACGGCCGGCCGGCTGACTGCTGTCCCGGAGTCGGATCGCGTGCTGCACATCCAGCATCATGATGAGATCGCGGAGATCCGCATGGATCGGCCGCCCGCCAATGCACTGGATCATGCGCTGGTTGAGAAACTCCTCGCTGCACTCGACACCGTACAAGTGGGCAGTACGCGCGCCATCATCCTGACGGGCCGGCCCGGCATGTTCAGCGGTGGGCTGGATGTGCCTGCGCTGATCGACTGCAAGCGGCCGGAGATTGAGCGTTTTTGGCAGCAGTTCTTCCGGCTCACATGCCGGCTTGCATCGAGCCCTGTGCCCGTTATAGCTGCCCTGTCCGGACATGCCCCGGCGGGCGGTGCAGTACTCGCCCTGCAGTGTGATTACCGCATCGCTATAGCAGGCAATTTCAAGATCGGCCTCAACGAAGTTCAGGTCGGGCTACCGGTGCCTGGCACCATCCTGCTGGCGCTGGAGCAGGTCATCGGAGCGCGGTTGGCGCAACGCATCGCAACCCGCGGCAGCCTGTTGCCGATGACAGAAGCGCTGGCTATTGGCCTCGTCGATGAGCTGGTCGATGCCGAGAGCCTGATGTCAACTGCGCTGATCCGCGCGCGGGAGCTGCTGGCTTTGCCGCCCGTGGCGATGAATACGACACGCCTTGCGGCCAAGGCCCGGCTCATCGATGCCTACAGCGACTGCAGCGACGTGGCCACCGCGACGGACTGGTGGTTCAGTACCGAAACCCGGACGGAAATGCGGAAGCTTGTAGAGCGCCTGGCGAAGAAGTAAGGCGAGGGTGCCGGTGCTTCGGCAATCCGGTATCTCAAGATCCCGTTGCTCGGTACCTCCTCAAATCACCGCAGCGATGCAGCAGCAGGAAAAGTGCCGGGGCTTGTCCAGGCACCGGCACCTCTCTGTCCCTGCAGAAGCTCTGGATGTCCGCTTAATTCGCCGTCACCTCTATCGAGTTGTCGAGCATGAATCCAACGATGGTGCCGGCAGGGATTTCTACTTCGGTACCAGTCTTTTGCGCAACAGCTGCGCCGGCCGCACCACCGACGATGCCGCCGACAATCTTGCCCGTACCTTTATCTATCTTGTTGCCGATCACTGCGCCGACCAGAGCGCCGCCAGCGATCTTGGCCGTATCGCGCGCTGTATCGCTTTTGCCCTGTTGCACAAGGCGACCGGAAATGGCCGCAGTATTGCCATTGGCCAGCACAAGCGTATCAAAGCCCAGTCCGAGCGTCGGCGTACCACCGATCTTCTGGCTCCCTGAGATAACATCAGTAACCGAGCCACTCACTGCGGAACCAGCCGTCACCAGTGTCTTGCCATCGACGGTGATATCTGAGGTAACGCGTCCGTCAATGCGGTCGCCGACCTGCGCTGTTTTCGTGCTAACCGGCCCAATGATCTGGACGGAGAGTTGCGTACCGGCAGGGATGACGTAAGTCTTTAGGACTGGTGCCGGTACAGGTGCTGGTGCTGGTTTGGGTTTATTTGCGCTGGAAGCAGTCCCTGCGGGCCTCGGTGCGACGGCCGGGCGTGCCGCAGACTTTTGTCTGGCAGCCAGATCAGCTTCGCGCTGCGCAAGTTCAGCCTCTCGCTCCTTCATGGCCATATCAGCCTCGCGTTGCGCCAACTCAGCTTCTTTTGCGGCTTGTGCAGCCGCCGCATCCGTCTCCGCAGGAACGGCTACATCCTCCGTGACAGGCGCAGTCGGGCCGGGCGAGGGCTGCTTGGGCCCACCGCAACCCGCCAGGAGCAAACCCATGCAGCTGGCGGACAGGACGTACAGGAAGCCGCGGGACTTGAGATTTAACACCATGGAATAACTCCTTGCGGCGCAGGTTTGGTCGCAGGCGGATGCCTGTAACGCATTCCTGATCATACCGGAGTTGCAACCGCAACTCGCCGCCCGTAGCCCAGCGTCAAATATCAGTTAACATGCATGCTGCATTCCCGCACAAGCACTGATCCCGATCAAGGTTTCAGCTTGCTGTCGGCCTGCGCTGGTTGCGTTGATTCACGCCACAGCGGGAAAGATGGCTTTTATTCTCCGTCAGGGCAGCACGGATACGATGCAAACTGAAACCGCACACGCAGTGAAGTCCGCCGAAAGCGGTGCGACCGTTGTGATTACGCACCGCGTACGCCATGGCCATCAGGCTGACTACGAAGCCTGGGTAGGCGAGATAGACCCGGCCTGCCGTGCCGCGCCCGGTCACCTGGACTTGCAGATTATCCGCCCGGTTGCGGGCCTCACTTCGACCTACACGGTAGTTACTCGTTTCGACTCACGCGATAACCTTGAAAGATGGCTGAGTTCTCCAGAGCGAAGCCGGCTGATAGAAAAGGTCAGGCCGATCCTCTCGACCGACGACGACTTTTTTATCCGCACGGGTCTCGACTTCTGGTTCGCACCCGAGGGTGCGCGGGCGAGAGTGCCGGTGCGCTGGAGACAGTTCCTCATCACCTGGTCGGTGATCTACCCGCTGGTACTCGGTATCCCGCTGCTGGTGACGCCAGTCCTGCGCGCCACCGGTGTCCGATCAACACTGTTTATCGACGTGCTGGCCAGCACCGGTATCATCGTTGCGCTGATGATTTACCTCGTCATGCCGCACTACACGAGGCTCGTGCACCGGTGGTTGTTCCGGTAACGATGTTCATGAAAAGAGGGGGCATGGCCCGGGCGGATTCCGGATTCGAGCAGGAAGTTGTGGCCTGATTGCCGCTAACAAGCTATCGTCAGGCGCACCAGATCCCTGATTTGTATCTGGTTCTCCACGATCGAGTAATTCAAACTAATGGACAGCTGGACCTGTGCTGTCCAGCTGTGTTCATTAAGGAGTAGTCGCATGGATAAGCAGCCACCGCTTGTGCTGTCGAGTCGGGATATCAAGCGTCTGGAACGCTTGCTGGATTCTGAAGCGTATAAAAACCTGCCCGGTATCGATGCCTTGCAGAATGAGATAGATCGCGCCAGCGTTGTTGCTCCGGCTGATGTTCCACCTGGCGTTGTTACCATGAACTCTACGGTGCGCTTCTGTGACGATTCGACAGACTCGTGTTACGAGCTCACGCTCGTCTATCCGGACGCGGTGCGGTCGCCTGAGACCGTGTCGGTTCTGGCTCCTGTGGGCAGCGCACTGCTTGGGCTGTCTGTGGGCCAGTCAATTGCCTGGCAGGTTCCAGGTAGCCGGACGCTGAGCCTTCGTATTCTGGAGGTGACCTATCAACCGGAAGCGACCGGCGAATTACATCGCTGAGCCGGCCATGACTAAAGCCAATCCCCTGAACATCACGCATATCGACCATGTGGTTATCCGGGTCAGGGACCTTGGGCGCATGGTCGCGTTCTACCGCGATGTTCTCGGTTGCAAGCTGGAGCGTGGGCCTGGAGATACCGGTCTGGCCCAGTTGCGCGCGGGACGCTCCCTCATCGACCTCGTCGAGGCCAGCGGGCGGCCGGGTCATGAAGCGGGCGGGCTACCTGACCCGAAGACACCGAACATGGATCATGTCTGCTTCCAGGTCCGGCCCTGGGATGCACAGGCCATTGCAGAGCACCTGAACACACACGGTGTTGAAGCAGGCGAGGTCGCGCAGCGTTACGGTGCCGGAGGCACCGGACCATCGATCTATATCGGGGACCCGGAAGGAAACCGGGTTGAACTCAAGGGCGGCTGAAATCCCGGCGAACGGCCTGGTGGGCCGCTTCACGTCCAGGCGCGGGTGATCGCGCCGCTACTCCCGCATTTGCCAGCGATTCAGGTATACAACGAGATCCGGGCGAGGGCGATATCGGCCTGAAACTCGCGCATCCAGCCGAGGATGGCAAGTCGATTGACCCGGCTGCTGTTCAGCGCTGCCTTGACACCGTTGGCTTTGAATTCGCTCCACGGTATGCGTAATGTTTGCCATTCGGGTTTCGCAAAAAACGTATACCGGTATGACTCGTCGTACCAGCCGCAATCAGCTGTGCGCACATGTACGTTGTAGTCTTCATTATTGCCATACACCAGCATCTCTATCCCTTCGTACTGGGCGCCGTCGAGCTCGGCATCCCTGCTGCCAAAATACATGGCCATCTGAATAAACCCGCCGTTGCTTTCGCGAGTCACCTTGCCAGCAAGCCGCATGCAGTTTTTGCCATCAACAATTGCCTTGCTGAGACTGGCATCTGAAATACCGCCCATCACGCGATCACTGAATCCGCGCCATCCCGCACCGGGCAGAACATAGGGCTCGGTGCCGGAAAAATCACTCAGAAGCAGCATATCGGGTTTGTCAGTCACTGATAGTTTCTCCTCGCCTGACGCAGTTCTTAAATGGCCGGTCAGCGGTAAAAGCCCCGCGGCAATCAGCATTGTGCGTCGAGTCTGATTCATACGCATGTTCCTGCGTGTTGCGGAGGAGCAAGCATATACCTGTCATGCTCCGAGAACCGGTAACGCACGTATGCGATTACGGGTAGCAGCATAGATCGCATTGCACAATGCGGGTGCAACGCCCGGCAAGCCAGGTTCTCCGACCCCACCGGGCCGCCTCTGCTTGCTTGCGATCAGATGTACCTCGATGGCCGGGCTGTGCACCAGGCGCATAAACGGATAGTTGTCGAAGTTGCCGGGCACCACGATCCCGGCCCGGATTGCGACATTGCCATACAGTGCGGCAGAGAGGCCATCGATGATGGCGCTTTCCATTTGTGCTATGACGTTGTCCGGATGGATGACCGGCCCGCAATCGATGACGCAGATCACGCGCACCACCTTGGCGAACAGTCCGTCCTTCGTGCTGACTTCTACCGCATGTGCAACGACTGTTGCGTGTGATTCGGCGATTGCATAGCCGATGCCATGGTCTTGTACGGTGTTCCCGCTTTTGCCCAGTTCCTTTGTCAGCCGGTTCAATACCTGCAGGTGTCTGGGGCTGTCTGCGAGTGCCCGGCGGCGAAATGCAAGTGGTTCGATATTTGCAGCAGACGCCAGTTCATCAATAAAACTTTCGACGAAGAAGGTGGTCCAGGAATGCGCAACGCTGCGCCAGAACCCTGCCGGCACGTGCACGCTGGCGGGCGCGAAACCAATGCGCAGGTTCTGGAATGGATAGATCGGCGGATTGACTGCCTCGACCACCGACTTGTCGCTGCTTGCTTCCCCGCCGCGTGGCGTTGGCGTGCGCGTTTCATAGCTGGCCATGACGGATTGGGTGACCAGTTTGTAGTCGAGTGTTCCGGGCATGCCGTTGCTGTCGAGGCCACCGCGGATGCGACAAGTTGCCGCCGGCCGAAATGCATCGTGACGTATATCCTGTTCTCGCGACCAGAAGAGCCTTACGGGCCGATTCGGCAGTTGCAAGGCGACCGCTACGGCCTGCTCGACGAAATCCATCTCGGCCCGACGACCGAAGCCACCGCCCATAAAGGTCGTATGCAGTGTCACTCGATCTTTGCTGACGCCGCTCAATTCTGCCGCAATATCCCGGGCTATGGAGTTGGCCTGCGTTGGCGCCCATATCTCGAGTGCATCACCGGTATATAACGCGGTGCAGTTCATCGGCTCCATGCACACATGTGCAAGGAACGGCACTTCGTAGTCCGCAGTTACAAAGGTGCTTTCGTTCAGCTCCGCAACGACTGCCTCGAAACTCGTCGTGCCATCTGTTTCTTCACCCGCATCTGCGGCGGTATTCCGGAAAATAACCGCCTTGGTATCATCGAGCATGGTCCTGTATTGAGCGGCCAGCCGGATGTTGTCAGTCAGCTCACTGTCGACTGCTGCCGGCCTGACGGTGATCTTTTGTGCGGCCTGCAAGGCCTGCCAGGAATTATCCGCGACTACGGCGACAGCGCGCTCCAGGCCTGGTTTGCCAGCTTTCAGGATTTTGCGTACGCCGGGCATGTTCTCAGCGCCGTTGGTAGCAAAACCTGCAACCATGCTGCCCGCGACGGGGCTGTGCACGACCGTCGCATACAGCATGCCGGGTAATCGTACGTCGATGCCGAAAATCGCCGTGCCGTCGACCTTAATCGGTGTGTCGAGGCGCGGGGGGTTGTGGCCGATCAGCTGGTAGTCGCTCGGGTTCTTCAATGCGACCGCGGTGGGTGGTGCCTCGCGAGCTGCCTGATCTGCCAAAGCTCCATAGGACAGTTTACGGTTGTTGTCGGGATCGATAACGTAGCCACGTTCAGTATGCAGGGCGCTGACCGCGGTGCCCCACTGGTGTGCTGCCGCAGCCATCAGCATTTGTCGCGCCGCTGCCCCGGCAGGGCGCAGCGTGTCCCATGCATCCACCGTGCTGGAGCTGGAGATGGTCATCGACATGCCCAGCGCATGAAATGCCTCGCGTATCGCCCAGGTGCCGGTGGCTGTGCGCCAGCTGGCAGCCGGGTCGCCCAGCGGCTGACCATTCATGAGCATGCCGAAGTTGTAGTAGTCGCGATCCACCGGAACGAATTCGAAGCGAACATCGTCCCAGTTCGCATCCAGTTCTTCGGCAAGCAGCATTGCCAGGGTCGTCGTGACGCCCTGGCCCATTTCCGCGCGATGGATGCCGCAAATGACCGCGCCGTCTGGCGTAATCTTCAGCCATGCGTTGAGCGGTGTGCCGCGTTGTCCGGCGGCACCGAACTTGTCTGTTGCGTCTCCGTCATCGAGCGCAACATAGCCGTAGCCAATGATGAGGCCGCCACCGAGGGCGATACCGGATAGAACAAATCCGCGGCGCGAAAGCATGAGTCGATTCTAGCCGGTGTCGGCTCCCTTTGGCTGAAGTCGGGTTCATTCGGCTTGACTGGGATAGGATCTATGCAGTCTTGGCTGAAGAGGTGCAAGTCATGCGTAATATTCGCTCTACCAGTGCCTGGGATGAACGGCAGATCAGTGAGTTCCTTGCCAGCACCGTCATCCCGGTGAGGCTGGCATGCATCGACCGCGATTCTGAGCCGCTGGTTTGTTCACTCTGGTACCTCTATTCAGAAGGTGCGCTTTGGTGTGCGACACAGCAATCGGCGCATGTGGCTGCCCTTCTTGCGGCAGACCCGCGCTGCGGTTTCGAGGTGGCGCCGGAGGCGATGCCCTATCGCGGGGTGCGCGGCCAGGGCAGGGTTTCGCTGTCAGTTGCGCAAGGTCCGGGCATGTTGCTGCAGTTGATTGATCGTTACCTTGGTAATCGCGACAGCGGTTTTGCGTCGTGGTTAATCGCGCGCTCAGCCGACGAGGTGGCCATCCGGATAGAAGCGGACTGGGTGACTTCGTGGGACTTCAGCAAACGTATGGACAAACGATGAATCCGATTGGATGAGACTGGCGAAATCAAAAACATGCCAGCGATGGTCGCTTGGCCAAACGGAGTAATTATCTATGACGCACTCAGGGCAGATAACAAAGTCATTCAGGGTCATGGCACTGACAGCGCTGCTGGTTACCTGTAGCTACTGGTCGGTTGCCAATGCCGGTCAGGGTTCGAGTATGGCCAAGGCCGCTCCTGGCAATGTCGTTGAAGTGGCTATCGGTGCTGGCTCATTCAATACCCTGGTTGCGGCTATCAAGGCAGCAGGCCTTGTTGATGCGCTTCAGGCCAAAGGCCCCTTTACCGTTTTTGCGCCCACCGATGCGGCCTTTGCTGCTCTGCCGGCAGGTACGCTGGATAGCCTGCTGAAGCCCGAGAACAAGGAAAAGCTCAAGAGCATCCTGCTGTATCACGTTTTGCCGGGCAAGGTCATGTCGAGCGATCTGAAGGGCACCATTAATGCCAAGACACTTGAAGGTCAGACGGTTCAGATCGTGGCCGGCGCCAGCGGTGTGACAGTTAACGGTGCCAAGGTCGTTAGCGCCGATGTCGCCGCCAGCAACGGCGTGATCCATGTAATCGACGCGGTAATACTGCCTCCCGCGAAGTAGTTGTCAAAGAGTCCTCACTGCTGTCCCCCCCCACCAGGCAGCGCGGCCGGCATTTAGCCGGCCGCAACTTTTTTGATTAACGCAAAGCTGGTCTGGCTTGCGGTTATTTACTTCAGCAGCGGATGGTCTTTCGGCAGCTGGTGCGCATACCACATGGCGATGCGGTGACGGAGCGATTTTTCTGCGACCTCGCCTTCGGGTAGTGGCGCAATTTTTTTGTCGTGAACCAGGAGCCTGTAGACATACAGCAACTTTTCGCTTGCTGAGTCGGTTTTCTCGAAGACCACCGCGCCCCGATCCTCTGCATACTTCACGGCCGCCGCCAGGCCGGCCTTAAAGAGTTCGTGTTCGTTTTTCAGCGGCTTCATTTGGCTATAGTACCCCTCAACAGGCAGTCAGACCGGCCGGGCGGGGTATTTCAATGTCTCATACTTCCTTGACGAGCGTTGCATTCGGCCGGCCCATCGATTCGATCCGGGACTACGTCGCGGCCCTGGAGGCGCGCGGCCGCCTGCTGCGTATCGGATCCATGGACCAGGATCAGTACGAGATCACCGCGTTTGCCTACCGGTTGCTGGAGCGTTTCGGTGCCGAAGCGGCGCCCGGCTTTCTGGTGGAGCGAGTCAGGATAGATGGGCAGTGGCGCGATGGTCCGGTACTGGCCAATCTTTATGGCAGCTGGCCGGACGAAGCGCTGCTGTTTGGCGTTGCCGCCATCAACGATGATCAGCACCAGATGTACCGTGCAGTCATCGACACGCTGGTAAGCCAGCTCGATCGCAGCGGCAACTGGCCACGAATTCCTCCTGTCGAAATCCCGGCCGCACAGGCACCCTGCAAGGAAGTGGTGCTTACTGGCGATGCCATCGATATTGAACGCTTCGCCTGGCTGAAGAACAATCCGGGCGACGCCGGCCGCTATATCAATATGGGTTCGGTGTTCATGCGTGACCCGGAGCTCGGCAGCAATGTCGGCACCTACCGTTGCCAGGTCAAGGGTCCACGCAAGATCGGTGTGAATCCGGAACCCGGGCAGCACGGCTGGCTGCTGTTGCGTGAGATGCAGCAGCGCGGCGATAAGGTCGCGAAGGTTGCCATCGCGGTGGCTCCGGACCCGATGACCTTCTGTGCCAGCAGCACGAAGATGGCCGGATTCAGGGAAGATGAGCTGGAGTTTGTCGGCGGGCTACGCGGCAGCCCGCTGCCGGTAGTCAGGTGCGAGACCTGCGACATACTCGTGCCGGCGCAGTCGGAGTTCATCATCGAAGGCGAGATCCCGCTCGACCAGTTTGAGGCGGAGGGCCCCTACGGCGAGATGTACGGATTCCAGGGCGCCGCGAAGAAAGAAAACTTTTTCATGAACATCAAGGCGATGACCCACCGGCGCAATCCCTGGGTACTGAATTCCTTCACCGGCTTGACCTGGGACATGCCCAAGGCACCCCAGGTGTCATCGAACTTCTTCATGTACAAGCGTCTGATTCCCGGCCTGACTGGCCTTTATTCGCCGGCCGGCGCCAGCGGTGTGATTGTCATCAGCATCCAGAAGCGCTTTCCCGGTCAGGGAATTTCCGCCGGCCAGTACATTGCTGCCAACCCGGCCCTCAACAAGGTCGTGATCGTGGTCGATGACGACGTCGACATCATGGACCCCGGTGCGGTACTTAAGGCAATCGGTGCGCGCTGGCAACCCTCGGCGAGCGTGCTGATTCCGCAGACGCAGATGATGATGCCGGACCCCAGCCGGCCCACGCCCATGCTGTCAAGCAAGTTCATCATCGATGCCACCCGGCAGCTTCCCCAGGAAGGCGGTCCGAAGAACTGGCCGGCGCTGAATCGTGATCTGTTAACCCAGGGTGCTCCGGGCTCCTTTGACCTCGTGGATCAGCGTTGGGGTGACTACTTCAGGAACTGGCCGGGAAAAAGTAGGGGGTAGTGCCATGTCGCAGCCGCTTTGTGCAGCAATGGAGAAACCTGCCATGAGACCAGTCCAGTACTTCACGCCGGAATATCTGGAACAGTGTCGGCAGATGACTCCCGACCAGGTCATCTGCTTCGTCGAGGATTTCCGGTGGCTCCACGGTGGAAGTGCGCCGAGAGCGGCTCGCGTGAAGTTGCAGCTTGTCAGCCTCAAGGTGCCTGAGGACCTGCTGGAGAGATTCAAGATGAAGTAAGGCCCATTTCAACTGGCGCATGTGATTACGCGATAGGGGAGTGAGCATTATCGTCCGTGGACTCATCGTCATCATTTGCGGACGATCCAACCCATTGTGAAGAAACAAAGACCCTCTTAGGACTCTTGGCCAAAGAATTCGCGTTGCGCGTAAAACTCTTTCGTGGACGCAAGAGGATTTAGCTGACAACGCTAGTATTGTCTCGTCCTGCGGGGCCAACATGGGCGCTATGCTCTTCGGGACTGGCAACAGGCGTATAACATTCGTGCGATGGAGTTTGATCCGGATCATGCCGCTCTGGTCGAGAACCTGAAAGCCCTGTTTGATCTCGTCTATTCGGAGCGTGCTGCCAAGTAGTCAGGCGTGATGAAGCGAAACGCAAGTGACCAGGATGTTGGAGAATCAGGAAAGTGGCCTACCTGGCTAAACAGCGGTCGTCACAGCCTCCTTGGTCGCTGCAAACTTCGACGTTGTCGATCGAGATAGCGGCCAGCGTACATTAGGTTGAGAAAGTTATGGTGTGGCCTGTTCGGGAATAGGCGTGACGTGGAGGGTGTTTCCAATCAACGCGCCAGCAACACATAGACAGCACCCGTGCCACCGTTGTTTTCCGGCGCCGTGACATAGGCCAGCACTTCATCCCACTGCGGCAGCCAGCTGACGACCTTGCCTTTGAGTACCGGGCCGCGTGGCCCCGAGCCCAGTCCCTTGCCATGGATGATGCGCACGCAGCGGGTGTCGCTCATCAGCAGCTCGTTCATGAACTGGCGCAGTGCTGCGTGCGCCTGGCTGGCATTCATGCCGTGCAGGTCGAGTTCTTCCTGAATGGCATATTTTCCGCGGCGCAGGTCTTTCACTACGGATATCGGCACGCCTTTGCGCCGGAAACTGATCTCGTCACCGGCAGAAAGTGTCGGTTCAGATGGGCCGCCGGAGATCGATTCCGCCAGTACAGCGCGGTCGTCGGCCTCTTTGAAGCGCGCTCGCGGCGATGGCAGCGGCTTCTTCATGCTGACCCGTCCGCGCACCTTGACCGGTGTAACCGGCCCGACCAGTTCGCTGAAGGAGAGACCGGCATCCGGGCCGGAATCAGGTTTTTTTCCACCGCTGGGGTTCACCGGGACTCCTCGACTCGTGCACTATGCTTTAGCATTCCATTTTCGCACGGCTTTCAAAAACAATGCGCTTGCTGCTCAGTAATGACGACGGCTATCTGGCCGACGGCCTGGCCACGCTTGCCCTCAGCCTGTCTGATCTGGCTGAAATCACCGTGGTGGCGCCGGATCGCAACCAGAGCGGTGCCAGCCACTCGTTGACGCTGGAAAGCCCGCTGCGGGTTGGCCGGACGCGCGAGGGCATACATTACGTTAACGGCACCCCGACGGACTGCGTGCATCTGGCCATCACCGGGCTCCTCGATCACGAGCCAGATATGGTCATCGCCGGCATCAATCACGGCGCCAATCTGGGTGACGACGTGCTGTATTCGGGCACCGTGGCGGCGGCGGTCGAGGGTCGCTTTCTCGGCCTGCCGGCAATCGCGGTGTCGCTGACCGGAGAACATCGCCACTTTGATACAGCAGGGCAGGCGATACGCACGCTGTTTCAGCACCTGACGTCTGCCCCACTGCCGGCCGACACCATCCTCAATATCAATGTGCCCGATGTTCTCTGGGGCCAGATCAAGGGTTTTCAGGCCACACGGCTCGGTTACCGCCACCGCTCCGAGCAAGTCATCCAGGCGCGCGATCCCAAGGGGCGGATCATCTACTGGGTCGGTGCGGCCGGCAAAGGCCAGGATGCGGGCCCCGGTACCGACTTTCACGCCGTCGAGCATGGCTATGTTTCGGTGACGCCCTTGCAACTTGATCTGACGCATAGCTCAAGGATAGAACTGCTGGCTGGCTGGCTACCCAAGTGAACGGAGAGCCCACGACCCGCGGCATCGGCATGACCTCGGCCCGTACCCGTGACCGGCTCGTGCGGCGCCTCAGTGAAAATGGTATCAGCAATCCGGCGGTACTTGAACGTATCCGCAGCGTGCCGCGTCATCTGTTTGTCGATGAAGCACTCGCCAGCCGGGCGTATGAAGACACGGCGCTGCCGATCGGGCAGGGCCAGACCATCTCGCAGCCCTGGGTCGTGGCGGTGATGACCCAGGCGCTGTTGCCCGCGCCTGGCAGCAGCAGCGCTGTGCCGTTGCTCCGCAAGGTGCTCGAGGTGGGTACTGGCTGTGGCTACCAGACGGCGGTCCTGTCGCCCTTCGCGCGGCAGATTTTCACCATCGAGCGACTTGCCAGTATTCAGCGGGCAGCGCGTACCCGTCTTAACGACCTGGGTATCGGCAATATCCGTTACCGGCATGGCGATGGCTTCCAGGGCTGGCCCGGGCAGGCGCCGTTTGATGCGATTCTGGTTGCTGCCGCGCCGGCCGATGTTCCCGCCGCCCTGCTTGAACAGCTTGCACCCGGCGGGCGGCTGGTTATTCCGGTCGGGCCTGCCGGTCAGCAGGATCTGCTGCGGGTGACGCGCACACCCGAGGGTCTGCAGCGTGAACTGCTTTGCCAGGTATCTTTTGTGCCGCTTGTCGAAGGTATGGGGTGACCCGCCAGTTACTCTGCATCCTGCTGCTGGCGTTGGGGCTGGCAGCCTGCGGCACGGCCGACCGTGGCAGTGGAGCGAATTCAGGGCGTGCGGCTTCAGCGTCGCCTCCGGTATCGCCGGGTTCGCGGCCGGCATTTCATACCGTACGGAACGGGGAAACCCTGTATTCGATCGCTCGTCGCTACGGACTGAGCGTCAAGGATATTGCTGCCTGGAACAAACTTGGTGACGGCACCCTCATCAATGTGAATCAGCGCCTGCGCCTGTCGCCGCCGGGCAGTGCCGCATCGTCGTCCGGTACGTCGCAACCGCCAGTCGAGCCGCCGCCACGCTGGCAGTGGCCGGTGTCCGGCGTCGTGCTGAGCCGCTACGGTGAATCACCGTTGACGGCCTCTGGCATACAGATCGGTGGGCGGCTCGGTGAACCCGTTCGGGCGGCCGCTGCCGGTCAGGTGGTGTACTCAGGCAGCGGTCTGATCGGCTATGGCGAACTGTTGATCATCAAGCACAGCGACAGCTGGTTGACCGCTTACGGCTATAACCAGGTGCGGCTGGTCGCCGAAGGCGATCGGGTGGCAGCCGGACAGCAGGTCGCGCAGATGGGCGAGGGGCCGGTGCCCGGCGGCAGCAAACGTCGCGCCATGCTGCATTTCGAGATCCGCCGCATCGGTCAGCCGCTGGATCCGCTGACCATGCTGCCGACACGCTGAGCTTCAGAGTGCTTCTGGCAGCAGCAAGGCCGCGACGACACGCCGGTCTTCGCCCAGCAACAGGTTGTAGGTGCGACAGGCAGCGGCTGTGCTCATCACTTCGAAGCCGATACCCTGCGACATGATCGCTGTGAGCAGGAAATTGCTGACGAAGCGGTGCTTTGCACCGGTACCAAACAGAATCGTTTCCGGCTGGCCTGCAAGTGCCGCCTGAAAATCTTCGATCTGCAATTCGGCGATCGGGCGCGGTTGCCAGTCTGCAAGGATCTGTTCTGCGCTGACGATCACATGACCGCGAAAGTCGCGGCCGTTGATCCGCACCATTTCGGCGGTGACCGACTGTATATAATTTCCGGAACCTGGTTCGGCATCGAGTTGCATGCGTCATCCCCGTTTTGCAGATGAAGATAACACGGCGATTCGGGTCCGCAGTGCAGCCGGGTCGGCCAGCCTTGCCTTGCCGGCCGGGCTGCATCCGGTCCTGCACAGAGTGTTGGCAGCGCGGCAGGTCAGTGCGACGCAACTGCAGCCCCAGCTGGCGCAGCTGATTCCAGTCGGCAGCCTGCCGGGTGTGCAGGCCGCAGCCGAAAGACTGGTGATCGCCCGGCAGCGCGGCGAGCGCGTACTGGTGGTCGGTGATTTCGATGTGGATGGCGCGACGGCCACCGCACTCTCGATCTCCTGTCTGCGCGCCTTCGGCTTTACAGCGCCCGACTTCCTGGTTCCGGATCGCTTCAAGTATGGATATGGCCTCTCGGCAGCTATCGCCGAACTGGCCGCCACGCGCAGCCCGGCGCTGCTGATGACGGTCGACAACGGCATTACCAGTCTCGAAGGCGTGCGGCGGGCGCGTGAACTCGGCATGGAGGTGCTGATTACTGATCATCATCTGGCCGGCCCGGTACTGCCGGATGAAGCGCTGATCGTGAATCCGAATCTGCCCGGTTCGGCGTTTGGCAGTCCGGCCCTGTGCGGTGTGGGCGTGGCTTTTTACCTGCTGGCAGCGACCGGCAAGCGTCTGGCTGAACTCGGGATCATTCCGGCAGGTCTGGCGCGTGATGCGGTCAGCGCTTGCCTCGACCTGGTTGCGCTGGGTACGGTGGCTGACCTTGTACCGCTCGATTTCAATAACCGTATCCTGGTGGCCGAGGGCCTGCGCCGCATGCGTGCGGGCAGGACGCGGCCCGGTATAGCGGCGCTGTTCCGGGTGGCGGGGCGCGAGTTGGCACTCGCACGCAGCGCTGATCTCGGCTTCGCCATCGCACCGCGCCTGAATGCAGCCGGCCGGCTTGAGGACATGACCATCGGTATCGACTGCCTGCTGGCTGCCGATACAGCGACCGCCCAGGTTCTGGCAGCGCGGCTCGATGCATTGAATATCGAGCGACGCGCGCTGCAGCAGCAAATGCAGGCCGAGGCTGAGGTATTGCTTGACAGTGTCGGTGCCCAGCTCAGCGCCGTCGAGCCGGCTGTCTGCCTCTTCGACGAGAGCTGGCATCCCGGTATCGTCGGCCTGGTGGCCAACCGGCTCAAGGATCTCACCGGTCGCCCGGCAATCGCATTTGCGCGCTGTACGGAGACCGGCATGCTGCGCGGCTCGGCGCGGTCGGTGGCCGGGCTGCATGTGCGCGATGCGATGGCAGCAGCGCTGACGACCATGTCCGGCGCAGCGCTGCGTTTTGGCGGCCATGCGATGGCGGCCGGCATCACGCTGGCGGAAGCTGATCTGGACAGTTTCCGCTCCGCCTTTGCGACCGAAGTTGGCAGACAGCGCGATATCTCCGGCAGCGACGACAGCTTGTGGACTGACGGCGCGCTTGAAGCAGGGGAGTTGCAGCTGGACCTGGCAGAGATGCTCGCTGCGGCCGGGCCGTGGGGGCAGGGTTTCCCGGAGCCACTGTTCGACAACATCTTTATGTTGTGCGAGCAGCGGGTGATTGGCGAAAAACATCTGCGCATGCGTGTGCGGCATGCCGAGGGCGGTCCGCTGCTGGATGCTGTGGCCTTTAACCAGACACCGCTGGACAGCGCGCGAAACGCGCTCATTCGCCTCGTTTACCGGCTCGATGTGAATACCTGGCGGCAGTCCCGCACTGCGCAGCTGGTGGTTGAGTGCATCGTCTGAGCAAAACGCCCGGCATGCAGCGGTTGTTGATCGACAGTATTGCGTCTAGCATTCGCGCTTTCCCGAACGACCCGTCCCCATGGAAACTGCCCAGATCAAACTCAGCATCCGCGACCTTCAGGAGCGCAATGGCGCTCTGAGGGGGTACCTTTGACCTCGATGCCAAGGCGCGCCGGCTGAGCGAGGTTCGCGAAGCGCTGCAGGATCCTGCCGTCTGGAATGACCCGAAGCGGGCCGAGGTCCTCGGCCGGGAAGCCTCGGGGCTTGAGACCGTCGTGGAGGGCATCGAAAAGATCGAACGCTCACTGCGCGATGCCTCGGATCTGCTTGATCTGGCCGAGGAAGAGAACGACGAGTCGACAGTGGACGAGGTCGTGCGTGATCTGAAGCGCGCGTCTGCCAATGTCGAGCAGTTCGAGTTTCAGCGCATGTTTTCCGGCAAGCTCGACAGCGCGAATGCTTTTCTGGATATCCAGGCGGGTGCAGGCGGGACCGAGGCCCAGGACTGGGCATCCATGCTGCTGCGGATGTATCTCAAGTATTGCGAGACCATGGGCTTCTCGACCGAGATCATCGACTGCTCGGATGGCGAGGTGGCAGGCGTCAAGGGCGCAACGGTCCTGGTTACCGGTGCCTATGCCTATGGCTGGCTGCGCACCGAGACCGGCGTGCACCGGCTGGTGCGCAAATCGCCTTTCGATTCCGGTAACCGTCGTCATACCTCTTTCGCTGCAGTATTTGTGTCACCTGAAATAGACGATGACATCGATATTGAAATAGATCCCTCTGACCTGCGCATCGACGTATACCGGGCGAGTGGAGCGGGCGGCCAGCATGTCAACAAGACCGAGTCAGCGGTGCGCATGACGCATATTCCGACCAATACCGTCGTGCAGTGTCAGAGCGAGCGTTCACAGCACAAGAACCGTGCCACAGCGATGAAGCAGATGCGCGCGAAGCTCTACGAGCTGGAGCAACAGAAACGTCGTGCCGAGGCGCAGGTGCTTGAGGATACGAAGTCGGATGTGGGCTGGGGTCAGCAAATCCGCTCCTACGTACTCGATCAGTCGCGGATCAAGGACCTGCGCACGGGCGTGGAAACCGGCAGCCCGGACAAGGTGCTGGATGGCGATCTGCGCAAGTTCATAGAAGCCAGCCTGAAGCAGGGGCTCTGAGACATGAGTGAAGAAAATAAACTGGTTGCCGAGCGCCGGCGCAAGCTCGAAGCACTGCGAGTGGAGGGTTTCGATTTTCCGAACCAGTTTCGGCGCAGTGCGCTCGCCGGGCAGCTGCATGCCGTCTACGGGGAGTGCAGCAACGAAAGCCTTGAGGCGGAGCCGGTCGAGGTGCAGGTTGGTGGTCGCATGCTCACCAAGCGCCTGATGGGCAAGGCGAGTTTTGCGACGCTCCAGGACCGCAGTGGACAGATCCAGATCTTTCTGCAGAAGGAAACGCTGGGCGAGGCGGCATACACGCGTTTCAAGGCGCTTGATCTCGGCGATATCGTCGGCGTGCGCGGTACCCTGTTCCGTACCCGCACCGGCGAGCTGAGCGTGAAGGCGCAGGAGCTGACACTGCTGACCAAGTCGCTCCAGCCCCTGCCGGAAAAGTTTCACGGCCTCAGTGACCAGGAGATGCGCTACCGGCAGCGCTACGTAGACCTGATCGTCAATGAGGAGACGCGGCGGGTCTTTGTACTGCGCACGCAGATCGTGCAGTTCCTGCGTTCTTATCTGGATACGCTGGATTTTCTCGAAGTTGAAACGCCGATGATGCAGGCGATACCCGGCGGTGCGCTGGCGCGACCTTTCGTCACGCATCACAACGCGATGGACCGGCAGCTCTATCTGCGCATCGCACCCGAGCTGTATCTGAAGCGCCTGGTGGTTGGCGGCTTCGAGCGCGTTTACGAGGTCAACCGGAACTTCCGCAACGAGGGCGTGTCGACGCAGCACAACCCCGAGTTCACCATGCTCGAGCTGTACATGGCCTATGCCGACTACCGCACGCTGATCGATCTGCTCGAGAACCTGCTGCGCAGCCTGGCCGTGCATGTGCTGGGTACAACCACTGTCGAGTACCAGGGTCACAGTCACGATCTGTCAAAGCCTTTCCGGCGTCTGTCTGTAGAAGAGGCAGTGCTGCTGCATTACCCGGGTCTCGCAGCGGGCAAGTTGCGTGATGTCGAGGCGCTGCGCGCCGCCTGTGCGGCGCTTGGAATCGCTGTGAAGCCAGGCTTTGGTGCCGGCAAGCTGCTGATCGAGATCTTCGAGAAGACCGTCGAGCACGCGCTGATTGAGCCGACCTTCATCACCGGTTATCCGGCCGAGGTCTCGCCACTGGCGCGCAAGACCGATGGCGATCCGTTTCTCACCGACCGCTTCGAGTTCTTCATCAACGGCCGTGAACTTGCCAACGGCTTTTCCGAACTCAACGATCCGGAAGACCAGGCCGAGCGCTTTCAGGCCCAGGTTTCGCAGAAAGCGGGCGGCGACGATGAGGCGATGTTCTATGATGCGGACTACATCACCGCACTGGAGTACGGCATGCCGCCGACCGCGGGTCTTGGTATCGGTGTGGACCGCCTGGTGATGTTTATTGCCAATCAGGCGTCTATCCGCGACGTGTTGCTGTTTCCGCACTTGCGCAGCTGATCCTGGCGCGATGGAGCGGAACTGCGCGGAGGTCAGAACATGCGCCGCCAGTTGCTGCTGATCGCCATCGTCATGGGCTTCGCCACGGCCTGCAGTCCCGGCGCCGATCCGGAACGTCCGCCAGGCTTGCCGGCCAGTGCGAGCTGGGCCGGTAATGTCGAAGGCGGTACCTGGATCGATTGCGAGCCTGTACCGTCAGTGCCGGACCGCTATGTTTGTCGCACCTGGTATGAGGCTGGCGGCGCCCTGATTTCCGAAGGGCAGTATCTGCTCCGGCACCGACGCTGGAACCAGCAGGCACTGCGTTCCGAATACACAGAGCCGGTTGGCAGTGCGCTGCCCGGCTTCAAGACCTTTGATGGTCGCTGGATTATTCTCGGGGACGACCATGTGCTGTTGCCAGATGGCGTGATCAGCTATCCGGAAAGTGCGGAGCATGGCAAGCGTCAGACTTACAGCCTCGGTGTCGAGACCGGCGTTGCTGAAGCGTATTAGGAGCGCCAGGGATTGGGTATCCGTCAATTCATAAAGTTCGAGTCGGCAGGCGGCCTTGTGCTGGCCGGCGCGGCGCTGCTCGCGCTGGTTGTCAGTAATTCGCCACTGGCCCCGTCGTACGACGCGTTCGTAGGTCTGCCAGGTGAAGTGCGCATCGGTGGAGACTGGCTGGTGCTGGCCAAGCCGCTGGCGACCTGGGTGAATGACCTGTGGATGGCGGTGTTCTTTTTCCTGATTGGCCTGGAAATCAAGCGTGAGCTGGTTGCTGGTGAGCTGGCTACGCTAAAGCAGGCAATTCTCCCTGCGGGTGCTGCGCTCGGCGGTATGGTCGTACCGGCACTGATCTACACAGCGATCAACTACGGTGATGCTATCGCCTTGCGGGGCTGGGCGATTCCGGCCGCGACGGATATCGCCTTTGCGCTGGCCATCCTGATGCTGCTCGGCTCACGCGTGCCGGCTTCTTTGAAGCTGTTCCTTACCGCGGTCGCGATCATCGACGACCTCGGCGCGATCGTGGTGATCGCGCTCTTCTATACGGATAACGTGTCGATTCCAATGTTGATATCCGGTGGCATCGGCTGTGCGGTACTGCTGTTGCTGAACCGGGCGCGGGTTCTGAGTATCTCGCCATATCTGGTGGTAGGTGTGTTTATCTGGGTCTGTGTACTGAAGTCCGGTGTGCACGCTACGCTGGCTGGTGTCGTCACCGCGCTGGCCATACCTGTATCCCGTCCCGATGGCAGTTCGCCACTGCGGGAGACCGAGCATGCGTTGCAGCCCTGGGTCGCGTTTGCGATTCTGCCGATGTTTGCCTTCGTTAATGCCGGTGTCTCGCTGGCCGGTGTGTCGCTCGCTACGCTGATACAGCCGGTACCTTTGGGTATCGGTCTCGGGCTGACGGCAGGCAAGGCCATCGGTGTTTTTGGTGCGGCGTGGCTGCTGGTCCTGTCCGGCTACGCTGTTTTTCCGCTAGATGCCAGCCGGCGCCAGTTCTTCGCCGTGTGCGTATTGTGCGGGATCGGCTTTACGATGAGCCTGTTCATCGGTTCACTGGCCTTCGATGGCCTGGGTCCCGACTATGAAAAGCAGCTGAAGATCGGCGTGCTGGCCGGTTCTCTGCTGTCAGCGTTGCTCGCAACCGCGCTGTTGCTGAAACGGGGATCGTTCAGCGCTCCGTCGGACTCCGTTCAAGTTGGCACTTCATAGGGCAGCTCGAGCCGCTGCAACGGCTGTTGCCGGGTGCTGTCCAGAAAGAAGGGGCCGGGCAGGTCATCGAGTGTAATGACGGCCAGCAGTTCGCTGCCCTCAGGTGTTGCGGCAGCGCTGACGACCTGTCCGACTGCGCCGCGTGCCGCATGGACCGGTGTGCCTGGCGGGGGAGGGGCGCTGTGCGTTGAAAAGCGCAGCATGCGGCGCTTTACGCGGCCCAGATATTTGGTGCGTGCGACGATCTCCTGGCCCGTATAGCAGCCCTTGCTGAAGCTGATTGCGTTGAGCAGATCAAGGTTGATCATCTGCGGTAGGAATTCACCGCTGGTGGCAGTGCCGATGTCGGGGATCCCGGCGCGGATGTCGGCGAGCAGCCAGTCGTTTCGCGCCTGCTGACTGTCATCGACTGCATCCGGATCAGCAGGCCCTGGTAGCAGGTGCCGCGTTTCGTCATGCGGGATCCGCAGCTGCTGGCCGGTGCTGATCTGTTTGCCCTCAGCATAGAGACCATACACAGCGAGTTCCGACAGCGCGATTTGAACCTTGGCCCGCAGCACGAACATCTGCATGCGTTTCAGCAGTGACCCGGCGAGCGACTCCGGTACCAGTAGCGTCAGCGGTGCATCAGCACCGGTGCCGAGCGCGAACAGGTGCCCGGCATACAGCAGCCGTCCACGTGCATCTGTCCATCCACAGAGCAATGTAGAATCGGCGCGCGCAAGCCCGACATCCTGCGTGAGCTGGCCCTGCAGGAACGCAGCGCGCTCGGGGCCGGAGACAGTGAGTACGCGCAGATCGTTCAGTGCAATGCAGTCGGACACGGAAAGCCTTGTGTATGAGCGGGTTGGAGCCTGATCTGGTCTGGAGTAGCGAGTGCCATTCTGGCACAATTAATCTGTGAACCAGTCTCGCGCAACGGAAGATTCAACGAAGACAGATGTTGCTGCCGGGTCTGATATTTCGATTCCGCCGCCTGAAGTCCCGCGTCCCGAAGCCAGCCGGCCGCATGAAACCGGTGGGCCGACCGGACCTGAGCCGACCCGTTACGGTGACTGGGAACGGGGCGGACGCTGTATAGACTTCTGAGCGAGCCAGCCAGCGGTTCCGGTATCAGTTTGAGTGCTGCGATTCGCGACGCCATGGGTGTCTGGCGGGTCTTTTTTTGAGTGGAGAGTTCGATGAACCAGGTTTCCAGGCCCCTGTCCCCGCATCTGCAGGTGTATCGATGGGCGGTCAGCAATACCCTGTCGATCCTGCACCGCATGACGGGCGTGGCCCTCTCCATCGGTGCAATCGCACTCATCGGCTGGCTGCTTGCGCTGGCGGCAGGCCAGGCCAGCTTTCTGCAGCTCAGCGACCTGTTTCGCAGCTTTATCGGTCAGTTTCTGCTGCTGGGCTTGAGCTTCGCGTTTTTCTTTCACCTGTGCAACGGCATCCGCCATCTGGCATGGGATATCGATCGCGGTTTCGACAAGCACTTCGCACGCAAATCCGGCCTGGTGGTCGTGTGTATTTCAGTGCTGCTCACGCTGGCCTTCTGGGTCTTCGCACTGACCGGAGGTGTGGCATGAGCCTGAAGTCCCCGCTGGGCAGTGCGCTGGGGCTGGGTTCTGCCAAGTCCGGCACCGAACATTTCTGGGGGCAGCGACTGAGTGCGGTCGCGCTGGTGCCGCTGACACTCTGGTTTGCGGTTGCATTGCTCGGTTTGCCGGGCCTCGACTACTACACGGTTAGCGCCTGGGCTGCAGCCCCGCTGCACGCGATCCTGCTGGCGTTACTGGTCATCGCGCTGATCTACCACTCGGCGCTGGGTACACAGGTGGTGGCGGAAGACTATATCCACACGCCCGGATCGCGCACCGTGGTACTCGGACTATTGCGTCTTGCACATATCGCGCTGGCGGCAGCCGGCATCTTTTCTGTTTTCCTGATTGCCACGAGGGCCGGCGCATGAGCCAGGCTTATTCTTTCGTTGACCACACCTACGACGTGGTGGTGGTTGGTGCTGGTGGCGCTGGCCTGCGCGCGACCGTAGGGCTGGCCGAAGCTGGCCTTTCGACGGCTTGTATCAGCAAAGTATTTCCAACCCGCAGTCATACCGTCGCGGCGCAGGGCGGCATCAGTGCTGCACTCGGCAACATGGGTGAAGACGACTGGCGCTGGCACATGTATGACACGGTCAAGGGATCCGACTGGCTCGGTGACCAGAACGCCATCGAATACATGTGCAAGGAGGCGCCGGCGGCGGTCATCGAGCTTGAGCATTACGGCGTGCCGTTTTCGCGTACCGATGACGGACGCATTTATCAGCGACCTTTCGGCGGCATGACGACACATTTCGGCAAGGGCACTGCGCAGCGCACCTGTGCTGCCGCAGACCGTACCGGCCATGCGATGCTCCACGCCCTGTACCAGCAGGCGCTCAAACACCAGGCGACCTTCTTCATCGAGTTCTTCGCACTTGACCTGATGATGGAGGATGGTGAGTGCCGCGGTGTCATCGCGCTGGAAATGGCGACCGGCAAGCTGCACCGCTTTCGCGCCCAGCGCACGATTCTCGCGACTGGTGGCTACGGTCGCGCCTTCTTCTCCTGTACCTCGGCGCACACCTGCACCGGTGACGGCAATGCGATGGTGTTGCGCGCCGGTCTGCCGCTACAGGACATGGAGTTTGTGCAGTTCCATCCCACCGGTATCTACGGCGCCGGTTGCCTGATCACCGAAGGCGTGCGCGGTGAGGGCGGCTATCTGACCAACTCGGCGGGCGACCGATTCATGGAACGCTACGCACCTAATGCAAAGGATCTGGCTTCGCGCGACGTGGTCAGTCGTGCCATGACCATTGAGATTCGAGAAGGCCGTGGCGTGGGCCCGGACAAGGATCACATCCACCTGCACCTTGAACATCTCGGACCCGATGTGATTCACGAACGGCTGCCGGGTATCGCAGAGACCGCGCGTATCTTCGCCGGTGTCGATGTGACCCGGGAACCGATCCCCGTCCTGCCGACCGTGCACTACAACATGGGTGGCATACCCACCAACATACATGGCGAAGCGCTGACACTGAAGGACGGCAATCCGGAGACGCTAGTACCTGGACTCATGGCGATCGGCGAAGCGGCCTGTGTCTCGGTGCACGGCGCAAACCGGCTCGGGTCGAATTCACTGCTCGACCTGGTGGTATTCGGGCGTTCCGTGGCGCTGCGCTGTGCTGAAACGCTGACGGCAGGTGCGCGGCAGCGGGCATTGCCTGCGGATGCCTCTGACCTTGCCATGTCGCGGCTCGACCGTCTGCGCAATGCCGATGGTCAGCGCGGTACGGCGGAGATCCGCCTCGAAATGCAACGCATCATGCAGTCGCATGCAGCAGTATTTCGTACCGGTCAGACGCTGCAGGAAGGGGTCGATGCGCTGCTCAAGTGCTTGCACTCTTTTGCCGATGTGCGCGTCACTGATCGCAGCCTGATCTGGAATACCGACCTGATGGAGACGCTTGAGCTCGACAACCTGCTTGGCCAGGCGATGGTCACCATCACCGGTGCGGTCAGTCGCCAGGAGAGCCGCGGCGCACATGCGCGTGAGGATTTTCCGGATCGCGATGACCAGCAGTGGATGAAACACACCCTGGCCTGGATCGATGCGCAGGGCGGGGTGCGTTTTGACTATCGCCCGGTAAAGCTGCAGACCCTCACCAACGAAGTGGAGACAGTCGCGCCGAAGGCGCGGACGTATTAAACATGGCTGAGTTCACACTGCCTGCCAATTCCAGAGTCACGCCCGGCAAGAGCTATCCGGCTGCCGAAGGCGCGACACGTGTGCGTGATTTCCAGATATACCGGTATGACCCGGATACCGGAAAGAATCCGCGCGTAGATACCTATTCAGTAGACCTCGGGCGTTGCGGTCCGATGGTTCTCGATGCGCTGATCAAGATCAAGAACGAGGTTGATCCCACGCTGACCTTCCGTCGTTCCTGCCGCGAAGGCATCTGCGGTTCGTGCGCGATGAATATCGATGGACTGAATACGCTGGCCTGTACGCAGGCGATCGAGGATATCCGCGGCGACGTGAAGATCTATCCGCTGCCGCACATGCCGGTCATCAAGGATCTGGTACCGGACCTCACTAATTTTTACGCACAGTACGCTTCAATCAAGCCCTGGCTCCAGGCCCAGACGCCGCCGCCGCCCGACGGTGAGCGGTTGCAGTCGAAGCAGGACCAGGAACTCATCAACAGTCCTTCGGCCTGTATCCTGTGCGCTTGCTGTTCGACGAGTTGCCCGAGTTACTGGTGGAACAGCGATCGCTATCTGGGTCCGGCGACGTTGCTGGCAGCCTATCGCTGGCTGGTGGATACCC
Organism: Gammaproteobacteria bacterium; assembly: GCA_049290495.1. Lineage (GTDB taxonomy): Bacteria > Pseudomonadota > Gammaproteobacteria > Steroidobacterales > SHZI01. The sequence goes on from JBATNV010000038.1 coordinate 35,296, forward strand.
GCGACGAGGCGACCGGCGAGCGCCTTGACTTCCTGGAAGATCCATTCCGGCTATACCGCTGCCATACGATCATGAACTGCACGAACGCCTGCCCGAAAGATCTGAATCCGGCCAAGGCGATTGCATCGATCAAGCGCATGCTGGTTGAACGGCGCCTGTGAATCTGGGCCAGCTGCGCTGGCGGTGCCGGCGCGGAATGCGTGAGCTCGACGTGCTGCTTCTGCGCTATCTCGATCAGACCTTTGCGCTTGCGCCCGAGCTCGATCGCCAGGCTTTCGAACAACTCCTTTCCTGGCAGGATCCAGACATAGTTGACTTGCTGGCCGGCCGTGTGACCAGCGAAGATCCTGGTCTGCGCCATGTGGTTGAACAGCTTCTCATTCGGTCTGCGGATTGAACGGCACTGGTCTCTGCCGGTCTTGATCGTTGCTGCCACGCTAGCCGCACTGCTCGCCGTCTGGCTGAGCCGCTTACCGTCTATCTGCGCACTATCACTTGCAACTGTCGCCTGCATCCAGGGCTGGCACCCGCTTCGCACGGGCTGGGCAATATCCGCTATCACGGTGGACGCTGCGGGTCGGATCCGGCGGGAAGGGTTCGCTGACGCCGAGCTGCAGCTCAGGGGGCAGCCCTGGATAGTGCCCGGTATCGCAACCGGTTTTCAGCTGACAGATGGGGATGGGCTCAGCTCATCCATCATCATGTTGCGCGTGCAGCTCAGCGCCGATACCTGGCGACGATTGCTGGTTCGACTGCGAAGAAATTAATCTGCCTGCCTTGAGTTAGAATCAGTCTGACGCTGCACCGCGTTTGCAGTGTGTATATATTCCGATTCGGGACACGGATCGCGCGTGGCGAACTTTCAGTTTTCATTGCGGTCTACACGACCGGTGGACTGACCATTGCCCGCGCTCCGTCACAGGACCAATGGGTATGGCAGCAACCGACGGTGACCAGCTTCTTGTAAAGCGAGCCCAAGGCGGGGATCGCGGTGCATTTGATTTGCTGGTTCTCAAGTACCAACAGAAGATCGTGAAGCTCGTGATGCGGTTTGTGCGTGACCCGACCGATGCGCTGGATGTCTCCCAGGAAGCCTTCATCAAGGCTTACCGGGCATTGCCCTCGTTCCGTGGCGACAGCGCCTTCTATACGTGGTTGTACCGGATTGCCATCAACGCTGCGAAGAACCATCTTGCCGCAGCTCAACGCAAACCCCCTGAGCAGGAACTCGACAGCCAGGATCCCGATTACTACGCGAATGATGCCCGTCTGCGTGATGAAGAATCGCCGGAGGGGCTCGTAATGCAGGAGCAGTTGCGGCAGACCATCGCGCGGGCGATGGACGATCTGCCGGATGAACTGCGGACAGCGATCGTGCTGCGGGAGATTGAAGGTTTGAGTTACGAAGAAATTGCACAGGCGATGGATTGTCCTGTTGGCACGGTTCGTTCACGCATCTTTCGCGCCCGCGAAGCGATTGATGCCAGCATTCGGCCACTGGTGAACTGAAATGAGCAAGGTGCCCGAAGTCACGCCGGATATCGTTGCTGAACAGTTGTCCGCATGGCTAGACGATGAATTACCGGAAGCGGAGCTTGAGCTGCTGATTGCCCGGCTTGCCAGGAACCCACAACAGCACGACCGGCTCGGACGATATGGGTTGATAGGCGCCACGCTGCGCAGCGTGCATCCCGCCGTCGATGCGCAGCAGCTGAGTGATCGGGTACGTCGTGCGCTGGAGGCTGAGGCTGATTTCCCGGCCGCTGCGAACAGTTTGTCTGTATCGATTGCCGCGGATCGGCGCTGGCAGGCCAATATCATGCCCTTTGCCGCTGCAGCCACGGTATTGCTGACCCTCTTCGTGATGGCAACGCTCAGGAGCCCGGAGCCAGCACCGGCCGTGGCAATGCGAACGGGTACGGTGGGCATGTTCATTCCCGCTGCTGTCGCTGCGGATCGGTATCGTGCACAGAAGTTTGCCGATCAGACGCTCCTGTCCCGGCAACGGTTGACTGACTATCTGGTCTGGCATGGTGAATATACCGGTGCACTTGCCGTGCAGACAGCTGATTCACGCATAGTCAACGACCGGGGCTATGCGGCGGCAATTCATACATCCCTTGGGTATCCGGTGAAATGAACTGCAGGCTGGACGGTATGCGGCAGACCTGGTCCTGTGCTGCTTTCGGGCTGGCCTGCGTACTCGGTTTTCCGGCGTGGGCCGACAGTGAACCGCAGGAGTGGATCGCCCGCATGGAACACGCGCTCGACAACCTCAACTATGAAGGCACACTGGTGCAGATGCATGGCGACGAGGCGTCGGTCATGCATGTCGTCCACCGTGTCGATGGCAGCGATAGTGCCGAGCGTATAACCGCGATGGATGAGATCGGCCGCGAGATCATCCGCCGCGGCGATGAAGTCACCTGTATTTTTCCTGACCAACGGACGGTAGTCGTTGGTCGGCGCAGCGCTGGTGCGAATGGAGCCAGCCCCCTGCGCCAGCAGTTTCCGGACGATATCCGCTTCAACGACAAGTACTACCGGTTTGCGATTGCCAGTGGCGGGCGACTGGTCGGACGGCTGACCTGGATGATTACAGTCAAGCCGATGGACCAATATCGATATGGTTATCGGCTCTGGCTTGATCGCAGTACCGCCATGCCGCTGAAGGTGCAGATTTCCGCCGAAGATGATTCTGTGGTTGAACAACTGCTGTTCTCGGAAATCTCGCTGCCGGAGCAGATTCCGGCCGCAGCGCTGACCGCGTCTGTCAGTACGGATGGATTTACCTGGCGCCATTCGGATACCCCGGCGTCTCCGGCAACAACTGATTCGGCGAGCGCTGTCCAGCCAGGCTGGCGGGCAGCGTCGCTGCCACCAGGCTTCCGCTTGCGGACTGTCCGGTCACGGCAAGTCGAGGGCGGCGATGCACCGATGGAGCACCTCGTCTATTCGGACGGGATCGCGAGCGTATCGGTGTTCGTCGAGGCTGGCGTGACCGCGTCGGAGCAGGGTGAGGGCGTGTCACGCATGGGTGCAGCCAATGCCTATACGGCAATGAACCGGGGCTATCTGGTGACAGCTGTCGGAGAGGTTCCGGTGCGTACGACCGAGATGATTGCCAGATCTCTGCAGGCAGCTGAAGCTGTTCCGGTAGCCCGCGACTTGCGGCCATAAGCTTGATCGAGTTGAGCTTGTACAGCCGCGAGGGCTGCCACCTTTGCGAGTTCATGCTGGAGGAGATTGAAGGCCTGTACGGTGGCCAGGTGCAGGTCAAGGTGCTGGATGTGGACAGTCGGGACGACTGGCGGCAGCTGTATGGCCTGCAAGTACCTGTGCTGAGTCACATGGATCGGGTCATCTGTTTTGGCCGGCTTGACCGGTCGGCGTTACGCGCGGTGCTGGCCGGATAGATCTGCGTTCCTGGACTGCCTGCGCAGCAGGTGTTTGCGTCTGCCATGTTAGGCTATGCGCTCTTTTGCACTGGCTCGGCGGTAGACGTGGATTTTGCACTCATACTCGTATGCGCAACTGCCGTAACCGGCATCATCTGGGCCCTCGATGCGGTGTGGCTGCGACCGCGGCGGCTTCGCCGTTCACCCGCGGCAAAGGAATCCCTGTTCGTCGAGTACTCGCGTTCCTTCTTCCCGGTTCTGTTCGTGGTGCTGGTCGTCCGGTCTTTCCTGTTCGAGCCGTTCCGGATTCCATCGAGTTCGATGATGCCGACCCTGCTGGTCGGTGATTTCATCTTCGTCAACAAGTTCGCCTATGGGTTGCGCCTGCCGGTGCTGAACAGCAAGATTCTTGACCTCGGCGCACCCCAGCGTGGCGATGTCGTGGTCTTCCGGCTGCCTTCCGACCCTTCCGTGAATTACATCAAGCGCCTGGTCGGCCTGCCCGGTGATTCGGTAACTTATCTGCGTGGCCAGGTCTTTATCAATGGCCAGCCGGTGCCGGTCAGTGTCATTGGCCCCTATCAGGGCGGTGATCAGGACGACTCGCTGCTTGGCGAAGAGAAACTTGGTGCGGCTGATCACAAGGTATTGTGGATGCCCGGGCGGGGGAGCCGGGAAGGGACATTTATCGTACCGTCGGCTCATTATTTCATGATGGGCGACAACCGGGACAACAGTCGCGACAGCCGCTATGAAGGTGTGGGCATGATTCCCGACGATAATATCGCCGGCCATGCGGTGCGTATCTGGATGAACTGGGATTTTTCGCACATGCCGCGCTGGCGGCGTATAGGACAATCGATCAATTGACCGCTTGTGCATAGGGCTAACCAAAGGGGATGGATATGAAGCACCGCCAGCAGGGTATTACGGCCATCGGCTTTATCATTATCGCGAGTCTGGTTGCCATGATCGGTTATGGGGCTGTACGGCTGATTCCCGTTTACCTCACCCAGATGAATATCGTGAAGCTGATGAAGGATATCAAGGCTGAGTACGATGGCACCGGTCCGTCGCAGGCCAGACTGATGGCTGCAATCGGCAAGCAGCTTGATGTCGATGCTGTCGATTATCCAAAGCGTCAGGATTTCGTGATCAGCAAGACTGAAGACGGTTTTCGTATCGAAATCGACTACGAGGATGAGGTGCCATACCTGGCCAACCTGTACCTGACTGCCAAGTTCAACAACAGTGTCGAGATCAGCAGATGAAGGGACCGGCCGATTGGGCCAAAGGCACACTCGGCTACCCGTTTCAGGATGCGCGTTTGCTCGATCTTGCGCTGACTCATCGCAGCGCTGCTACAACTCACAATGAGCGCCTTGAATTCCTCGGCGATGCTGTGCTCGGGATGGTGGCAGCGGAAGTGCTCTATGCCACTTACCCGGCTGCAGATGAAGGTACGCTGAGCAGACTTCGCGCCAGACTGGTGCGACGCGAAACGCTGGAGGAGGTAGCTCGCAGTGTTGATCTGGGGCGCCACCTTCAGCTGGGCAGCGGTGAATCCCGTTCAGGCGGCCACCAGCGCGGTTCGATACTGGCGAATGCGCTGGAGGCGGTTATCGGTGCCGTATTTCTCGATGGCGGCATGACACCCGCCCGCGAACTGGTGGTACGACTTCTCTCCAGTCACCTCGCGGGCCTGGCAGTGGATGAAGATCTGCGCGATCCCAAGACCCGCCTGCAGGAGTTGCTGCAGGGTCAGGGTCAGGCGCTGCCGGTCTATACCGTCGAGCAGGTCAGCGGCTCGGCACACGACCAGCTTTTCGAGGTGGCCTGCCGACTGGATGCGCTGGGCTTGACGGTGCGCGGTAAGGGTTCGAGTCGCAGGATCGCCGAGCAGCAGGCGGCCGAGCGGGCTTTGCGTGAGGCAGACCAGCATGACTGAAGATTTCCGTACCGGCTTCATTGCCGTGGTCGGACGCCCGAACGTGGGCAAGTCGACGCTGGTCAACGCCCTGGTCGGGCGCAAGATCAGCATCGTGACGCCGCGGGCGCAAACGACACGCCATGCGATCCTCGGTGTGCTGACGCGTACCGATGCACAGCTGCTGTTCGTCGACACACCGGGGCTGCATACCCGTCAACGCAATATGCTCAACAAGGCGATGAACAAGGCGGCAGACAGCGCGATTGCCGGTGCTGATCTGGTGATGTTCGTGGTCGAGGCCGGGGTCTGGCGTTCAGCCGATAATTACGTGCTTGAGCATGTGCGGAATGCCGGGATCGCGACGTTGCTGGTCGTCAACAAGATGGATTCGGTACGGCCCAAGTCTGCGTTGCTGCCCTACCTGGAGCAGTGTGCCGCCAAGGGTGAATTTTGCGGCATCATTCCTGTCTCTGCTGCGCGCATCGATAACCTTGATCGGCTCACGGATCTGGCGGCGTCGTTTTTGCCGGTCGGACCGCCGCTATACCCGCTGGATGCCAGTACCAATCGCAGCATGGAATTCCGTATTGCCGAAATGGTCAGGGAAAAGCTGTTGCTCGCGCTCCGCCAGGAGGTCCCTTATGGACTGGCCGTCGAGGTGCTGATGCTTGAGCAGAAGCCGGGTGTGGTGCTGGCAGATGTTGCGATCTGGGCTGACCGGGATTCCCACAAGGGCATCGTGGTCGGCAAGGGTGGCGAGACGATCAAGCAAGTGGGTACCGCTGCGCGGCTTGAGCTTGAGTCGATCTTCGGTGAAAAGTTCTATCTGGAGACCCACGTCAAGGTAAAGAGCAACTGGGCAGACAGCGCTCGCGCCTTGCAACAGTTCGGTTTTGAGACGGGAGCGTGAGCGCTGCGACCGCCGAGTTTGAGGCGGCCTTCATCCTGCATGCCAGGCCATACCAGGAAACCAGTCAGATTCTCGAAGTGCTGGCTGCTGAACACGGCCGCGTCGGTATCGTGGCGCGTGGCGCCCGCCGGCCGACTTCACGCTGGCGCAGTGTGCTGCAACCCTTTCAGGCAGTCCGGCTGTCCTGGGGTGGCAGGGGCTCGCTGCAGACCCTGCGCGCTGCCGAGACGGTATCGCGGGAAGCGCCGCTGCAAGGCATGGCGCTGATGGGTGCCTTCTATCTGAACGAACTGATTCTGAATTTTGTCCGGCGTGGTGATCCGCATCCCGGCCTGTTCATGGCTTATGCGCAGGCGCTCAATGAACTGCGCGAGGGTGGTGATCCCGAGCCTGCCTTGCGCCGCTTCGAGCTGGGCCTGCTGGCTGAGGTCGGTTACGGCCTAAATCTTGACCACGACGTCGCGAACGATGTCGCACTGGATCCACAACGAAACTATGAGTATCGCATCGAGCACGGTCCGGTTCCTGCAGAAGCCGGGCAGGGTGCGCTGGTACTGTCAGGCCTGACGCTGCTCGCCATCAGTCGCGGCGAGCTGAGTGATCCCGGCGTACTGCAATCCGCCAAGCGCCTGTTGCGAGGGGTGCTCGCGCACTATCTGGACGGGCGCACACTGCGTACCCGACAGGTGCTGGCTTCAATGCGGCGCACTCCGGTGGTGCTGCAGCCGTCATGACCAGAAGCGCGGTTCCGATGCTTCTTGGTGTCAACGTCGATCATGTTGCGACCCTGCGTCAGGCACGCGGCACGTCTTACCCCGATCCCTGTCAGGCAGCGCTGATGGCCGAGCAGGCCGGTGCCGACAGCATTACCGTACATCTTCGTGAAGACCGCCGGCATATCCAGGATGCTGACCTGGATCGTCTGCAGGCACAGCTGAAGACGCACATGAATCTGGAGTTGGCGGTGTCCGAGGAAATCATCGCGATCGCCTGCCGTCTGCGCCCAGCCGATTGCTGCCTTGTTCCAGAGCGGCGCGCCGAGCTGACCACCGAGGGCGGTCTCGATGTGATCACTCATTTCGATGCGGTGGCGGCAGCATGCCGGCGCTTTGCCGGGGCAGGCATCCGGGCTGGACTGTTCATCGATCCGGACCTGCGGCAGATCGAGGCTGCCGCGCGCAGTGGCGCGCCGGTGATAGAGCTGCACACGGGTGTCTATTCCGAACTGCCTGACGGCGCGCAGCGCGAGCAGGAACTGCAGCGGCTACGCGAAGCAGCGCGCTTCGGCATTGGCGCCGGGCTCGAGGTACACGCAGGCCACGGACTCAACTATCACAACGTGGGGCCGGTTGCGGCGATAGCGGAAATCAACGAACTAAATATCGGCCATGCAATCGTCGCGCAGTCGTTATTCACCGGTATGGTCGCTGCGGTGGCAGAAATGAAGCGGCTGATCCGTATGGCGCGAACGCCATGATTTTTGGCATCGGCACAGACATTCTCCGCATCGAACGGATTGCCGCCGCTTATGCCCGTTATGGTGAGCGATTCTCGCAACGCATCCTGATGCCCGAGGAGTTCCCGGGTTTCAGCAACAGCGGCAATCCGGTGCGTTATCTGGCCATGCGCTTTGCGGCCAAGGAAGCCATCGTCAAGGCGCTCGGTACCGGTTTTGCCAACGGCATGTGGTTGCGTGATTCCGGGATCGTTGCGGATGCGCGTGGCAAGCCCGAAATTGTTTATTCAGCGCGTGGACGAAAGGTCTGTGCGGAACTTGGCGTTGGTGACGGCCATGTCACCTTGTCTGATGAGGCGGGTCTGGTTGTGGCGGTTGCGGTACTGATGAAAGCCTGAGGCGAACATGAAGACGATGGTGTTTGATATCGAGACGGTGCCCGATGTGGAGACCGGACGGCGCCTGTTCAACCTCGACGGCTTGCCGGATGGGGAAGTCGCCAAGGCCATGACGTTTCATCGCCTGCAGGAGACCGGCTCGGACTTTTTGCCGTTGCACCTGCAGCGCGTCGTCGCCATCTCGGTAGTCTGGCGGCATCGCGATGGCCTGAAGGCCATGAGCCTTGGCACGGCAGAGAGCAGCGAGCAGGAACTGGTTACACGCTTCTTTGAGGCCATCGAGCGGCACACGCCGGAACTGGTGTCCTGGAACGGCAGCGGCTTCGATCTGCCGGTACTCCACTATCGTTCGCTCCTGCATGGCATCCAGGCGCCGCGCTACTGGGAGACTGGCGACAATGAACAGGCCTTTCGCTACAACAACTATCTGAGCCGCTTTCACTGGCGGCATGTGGATCTGATGGATGTCTTGTCGGCCTTCCAGGGTCGCTCGCGTGCCAGTCTGAATGACATCGCCACCATGCTCGGATTGCCGGGCAAGCTGGGATTTTCCGGCGACATGGTCTGGGACAGCTATCAGCGCGGTGAAATCGACGCGATCCGTAACTACTGCGAGACGGATGTGATGAACACCTGGCTGGTATATCTGCGTTTCCAGTATCTGCGTGGCCAGCTCGATGCGCAGGGGCTGCAGGAGGAATATCTGCGGGTGCGCCGTCTGCTCGACAGCTCGGATGCGCCGCACTGGAAGGCCTTCGGTGAGGCCTGGGTGCAGCCCGAAGTGGCGGCTCCGGCCCAGCCTACTGGCGAGGGCTGAGCAGGCCGTGGCGAGCAGTTCACCGGCGGAGATCGCTGAAGTCCTGGATTTGACCCTTGAAGGTGCGGGCGTTGTTGCCACGCCGGAGGGCAAGCGCGTGCTGGTGCCGGGTGCGCTGGCCGGTGAGTTGATCAGTTTCAGGCGCCAGCGGCGCCGGCGAAATTTCGATGAAGGCGTGCTGCTTGAGGTGTTGCGTCCTTCACCGCAGCGTGTGGTACCCGCCTGCGAATACTTTTCCCGCTGTGGTGGCTGCTCGCTTCAGCATCTGGCGCCGGCAGCCCAACTGGAGATGAAACAGTCGGCCCTGCTGGACGCCCTGCAGCGGATCGGCCGGGTCAAGCCGGAGCAGATACTGCCGCCGATCAGCGCATCCGTATGGGGCTATCGTCGGCGTGCGCGCCTGGCTGTGCGTCATGTCGAGAAGAAGGGTCGCGTGCTGGTCGGTTTTCGCGAGCGCGAGCAGCCGCGTGTCGTCGATATGCTGTCCTGTGAAACCATCCATCCAGCTGTGAGCCGATTGTTGCCGGCGTTGTCAGATCTCATTGGTGCGCTGTCGATCCGGGCGCGTTTGCCGCAGATCGAGGTCACCGTTGCGGACAATGCGACGGCGCTGGTCCTGCGCGTGCTGGATCCACCGGGCGCGCACGACATGGCGTTACTGCGCGAATTTGCGCTGACTAAAGGCGTGAGAATCTACCTGCAGCCCGGTGGTCCTGATTCCGTAGCGCCGCTCGATCCGCTGCAGCCGGACGAGGAACTCTGCTATGCGATTCCCGCCTACGGGCTGTCGCTATGCTTCGGTCCGGCAGATTTCATTCAGGTACACGCGGAAGTCAATCTGCGCATGATTGACCAGGCCATCGCTCTGCTGGCACCCGTCGCGACGGACCGGGTACTCGATCTCTATTGTGGCATCGGCAATTTCACCCTGCCGCTGGCGAAGCGTACGGCTCACGTCACCGGCATTGAGGGCGCGAAACCTGCGCTGGAACGCGCCCGGCAAAACGCAGCGGTTGCGGGGCTCGACAATACCCGTTTCATTGAGGCAGATTTGAGTGGTGCGGGTGCGGAGGGTGCCTGGACCCGTGAGTCCTTTGACCTGGTGCTGCTGGATCCACCCCGAACGGGTGCAGCGGAGTTACTGCCGGCGCTCGCCGGGGTCGGTGCCCGACGCATCGTTTATGTATCCTGCCATCCTGGCACACTGGCCCGCGATGCAGGGCTGCTGGTATCAGCACATGGCTACCGGCTGGAAGCCGCGGGGGTCATGGATATGTTTCCCCAGACCAGCCACGTTGAATCCATGGCGCTGTTTGTGAAGAACTGATCATCATGGTGCCCATCCCCAGTTCCGCTGCGACTATCGAAATCAGCCTCATACGCCAGCAACTGACGCTACATGAGGGCGGTCACGTGCGCGCAAAGTATCCGGTATCCACATCGCGTTACGGGCCGGGCGAGCAGAGCGGCAGTCTGTGTACACCGCGCGGCCGTCATGTGATTCGCGCCCTGATCGGCGCCGGATTGCCGGCCGGTGCCGTATTGACAGGCCGTCGTCCTACCGGTGAGATCTGTAGCCCGGCGCTGATCTCTGCACAGCCCGAGCGCGACTGGATACTCAGCCGTATTTTGTGGCTGTCCGGATGTGAACCCGGACGCAACCGTCTCGGGCCGACGGATACCATGCGCCGCTATATCTATATCCACGGTACGCCCGACAGTGAAGTCATGGGCGTACCCTTCTCGCATGGCTGCATCCGTATGCGCAATACGGATGTG